>CAZHUM010000045.1:0-16905 GCA_964535805.1 uncultured Thermoplasmata archaeon | reverse complement strand
TCGTAATCACAATGTGGACACTTCATAGTAGTAATAGTAGTAATAGTAGTATAAATTATTTACTCTTATCTAGATTTCATATCTCTCAAAATCGAATTTATCTTCCACACCTTGAATTTTCTCTAAAAAACGATGTCTAACTTCCTACGATTCTCTTTATTATCTGTGTAAACCCTCCATTCGTACACCTTGTCTTTCCGGACCTTCGCAGTCTAGATGGCGACCTCAAGGGGGTAATCCTTCGTCATTTAATTCACCTTCTATGCATCATGAATATTATCAGTGACACAATAAATAATTTATTATGTTAGCCCACTATTATAAAATGATGAAATGGAATAAAAAGGCTTTCGCGATCTCAGTGTTATTATTGATTGTTTTCTCATTGTCGGCATCTGGATGTTTTGAAGAGGAACAAAAAGAAGGTTATCCATCTGTGACAAGGGAGGAGAAGCTGCCAAACGATATCACCAAACGCACTCCGGATACCGACCAACACCCACCGATACTCCATTCAGATGAGTTCGAAGAACCCGTTCCAATGCCAGATGTGATCAACACCCTGGGAGCGGAAGACTCGCCTTTCATCTTACCCGATGGTGAGACGCTTTACTTTTTTTTCACACCGGACGTGAGGATCCCAGCTGAAAAACAGGTCACAGACGATGTATCTGGTGTATGGGTATCAAACAAGGACGGTGACTCATGGTCTGAACCTGAAAGAGTATGGCTTCAAAAACCGGGGAAACTCGCCCTGGACGGAGCCGTTTGCGTTCAAGACGACGAGATGTGGTTCGCCTCGGCTCGTGAAGGTTACACAGGAGTTAACATGTTCACCTCGGAAAAAGTGGGCGGGGAATGGAAGAACTGGGAGTACGCCGGTGATCGATTGAACGAGGAGATGCAGATAGGAGAGGTACACATCCACGGGGACGAGCTTTACTTCCATTCGGATAGAGCTGGAGGTGAGGGAAGTTATGATATCTGGAGAACAACTAGGGACGGAGGGGTGTGGTCGGATCCCGTCAACATCGAAGCGGTCAATACGGAATCCATGGATGGTTTCCCGTTCATCTCAGCAGACGGGAGTGAGATGTGGTTCACGCGGACGTATAATGGGACACCAGGGATCTTTAGATCCGTGAAAGTGGACGGTGATTGGAACGAACCCGAACTGATAGTATCACAGTTCGCTGGAGAACCCACACTAGACGATGACGGCAACCTGTACTTCGTTCATCATTACTACGAAGACGATGAGATGATCGAAGCGGATATCTACGTGGCTTATAAAAAATAGATATCAATGAAAGGACAGAACAAAGGATAAGATGATCCTCCTGTCCAGATCGAAATCCGGATCGCCGTCGATCTTTACCCTGGATCTGTAACCCGACAACCCCACCTTAGTATAAATTTTACCTACGATCTTCCCCTTGAAGTGGATAGGTTTGACCGCCCCCTTAGGAGAAAAAGTCGTTGTGTTTTTATCCCAACGCACTATACAGTAATCATCACCTGGTATCGTGATCTTCCAGTAGTAAGGTCCTGCGGAACTGCTGGTCCTTTTTATGGTTCCGATTTCCTGATCGAAAGATGTGTCGATTATCGTGTAAGTCTCATTTACCATACCTTCCTTTTTGACCTTCAATATCTGGTTTCTAAAGTTTTCGTCGTCGTAAACCTTTATCCAATCCTCCAGGCCGAAGGCCGCCCTTTTTGAATATCCCAAAGGATATCCATCGCCATCCTTGATGATGCATTTTCCCCACCATCCTAATGGCTGAACGGTGAACTCGTTCTTCCGGAATCTGTATGGCGTACCGGTTTTTACCACGGGTCCTTCACCGTATTTCATCGCTCTGTAAATGGGCTCGACTTTTTTAATGTTTATCCGATCGCTTTTATTTGAAAAGTGTATTTAAATATCTATGAAAACCTATAAATATCGCTAGCCAGCTGTTTTAAACATGCACGTCAAGGAGTACGAAGGTGAGCTGGAAGACCTTTATGAACTGTGGAGGGAAGTGGCGGAGGAAAGACCCAATTCACTCGATAAAAGCATGGAACAGTTCGAGAAGGAGAACCTTGATGCTCCCAGTGGGGAAATAAAGTGCCTTACTGCTTACGACGAAGATGAACTGGCCGGTGCATCGATAATCATGCTGAGACCGAAAGAAGCTGGCTCATACATGAACTTCTTGGTTCCGGAAGAACGGTTGTGGAGTGATGCCTCTAAAAGCCTATTGGAGAGATCGATAGACCTCTGTAAAGAAAACGGGGATACAGAGATCCACTTAGTCCCTAGCCTCTACTCCGAAAATTTTTTGGATTTGTTCAGGGAGCAGGGTTTCGAGAAAGATGAGGAGTATCCATCGGGCTTGTGGATGAGAAAAAAGCTGGTTGATCTGGATGAGGTACAGACGCCGGAAGGTATCAAGGTCGTTAAAGTTGAAGGCCTCGGCGGTGAAGTATCAGCTAGAGATTTGGCAGAAGTCCATAGAGACTATATGGATCCGAATTATGACTTCGAGGACCTCGTAGCCAACTTCGAGATGGTGGATGATGACAGAAACATACTGTACAGCGTAGCTAGATCGGAAGGTAGTGATGAAGTGGTGGGCTTCTCCAGAACCATGTTCTTGGACATGTTGAGCGGAGGTAAAAGAGCACATAACGGCGGCCTGATGGTGAAGGATGCATACAGGAACAAGGGCATCGGCAGAGCACTCCTGGTGGATTCTTTTCACGGTGTAAAAGAAAGAGGATATGACGAGATCTACATATCCACGCACTCCAAGAACCCCGCCCAGAGATTGTACAAAAGGGTGGGCTTCGAGCTGGTCAGTGAACATAACAACCTCTATTACGAGATAGAATAGGATATTAACCGGTGTACAGACAACGGACAAATCCGCCCAGAGCTTCTTACCGAATACGAAAGCGTGGATCATAGGATACCTAAATTTTAATATAAATCAAATCGATGTACATACTAGGAGAAGATGAAAAGGAAGAAAGCGTGTAAGGCAGGCGCCATTCTAATGATTCTCAGCATATTAATGATCGTGATAGGCGGCATCACATTTGTTCGAGCTTTGGGGCCCTCAGCGGGTCCTATCAACTCAAAAAAGACGTTGATTTTGAAGGATGGAAAGACGAAAGAAGTGACCTTAAAAGAGGGAGAGTACAGCGTGTGGGTGAAAGAGAATACAGTCGAACGGGTCAACCTTAGTGTTCAAGATGAGGAGGGGGATTCCGGGTATGAAGAACCGTACTATTATGAGAAGCAGAGCGTAGGGATAATGAATACGACCTATAGTAAAATCGGATCACTCTCTTTGGACGACAAAGGGGAATATACCTTCAAGGCGGACGTTGACTGTGAACTGTATATACATGAACCCTATGAGGATATGGGCGGTATGTTGATAGGAGGTTTACTTTTCTTATTGGGTATCATGTGGATCATGATCGGGATGATTCTAACCAAGAAGGGGATGGTGGACGTCGAATCTATAGAGGGATAAAAACACTCTACTATACGATCAACTGTTTCTGATCGGGATCTATCCGCTGCTAATTGAAGACCATTCGAGGTTGAATCCATGCGGTAACTATATAAGCAAGCAGCCTAAGTACATAGCAATATAAAAACATAGGAGGTGAACTAAAGATGAGAGGAAAAGTCAAATTTTACAACACGATGAAAAATTTCGGTTTCATAGAACCTGATGAAGGTGATGAAGATTTATTCGTTCACAGAAGCGATATCGAAGGTAATTACTTACAAGAAGGCGATGTAGTCGAGTTCGAGTCAGAACCCGGTGAAAGAGGACCACGTGCTGTTGATGTAAAGAAGATAGAATGATCTTTTATTTTTCTTACATGTAAGCGTAATCAAACATTTTTTTTTTATTTTTTTTTATTTTAGATTGATTCAGTACAATACAATTAAAATCTCTAGAAACCTATAAGAAAGAAGTGGATGAACATGAGCAAAAAGGATGGACAGAGATGGAAATAAGGTCCGCGGTTTCATCCCTTGGATAGATAATATATCCGAACGACCCTCGGACCATCGAACCTATACCCTCCTAAGGGAACGTGCGATCATCAATAAATCTAATTACTCGTGAATCCATCAGTCATCAAATGACAGAGATCCCCTCAGACCCGGACACATGGACGATCCTGGAGAAATACGAAAGCAGGAAGAACAACGTATTCAAGATAAAAGTCCATGGGAACCAATACGTTGTGAAAAGATATTCTGATGAATTCGAAGATGGTATGGGGAGGGAGGTAGATGTATTAACACGATGTAAGGAAATGGATTTAAAGGTACCTGAGATCGTTGAAATCCAGGATAATTATTTGATGATGGAATATATCTCGGGAGACGATTGTAAGAATTCTTTTTTGGACAGAGGCGTAGACGGGAAGAAAGAACTCCTAACTAAGATCGCTGTATGGCTTTCCGATTTCCACGGGACCTTCGACTTCGAGATGAGGAGAGGGGATTCAATACTGTCTAACTACATCTTATCTAGACGAGATATATACGGGATCGATTTCGAAGAGTCTGTCGAGGGTGACTACCTTCGAGATCTGGGTGACCTGTGTACCTCCGTTCTGCGATTGAAACCGGCTTTTACGAAGGGCAGGTTCTCTATGGTGAGATACTTTTTAGACGAGTATTTTACTCGGACACAGCGGGATGAAGTAGATATGGGCGAGCAGCTAGTGGGATCTCTGCTGCACTATGCAAAATACAGCTCCATGGGCGATCTCATGGAAAGATGGGCGGAAAAGATCGGAGATGATGGTCTAACCAGTATATTAAAAGGCTGAAAGTTATTATGGAGGCCGTTAGGGTGAGGTCGCATATAGTGAATTTAACCGGATATAGGAACGTTTTTTTCTTGTGAGCTCCGAATCCTCGTCCCTCCATGGACGATGCGAGTGTGTTGACCTTGGACAGGGCGGAGAAGAGCATGGGTAGAGTAGTGTAGCGCACCGAGGCGATGAGCCCACTTACGCCTTTATCTATCTTGAGTCCTCTGATCTTCTGGGCCTGCTGGACGTTGGACAGTTCGAATCTGAATATCGGTGCGAACCTCAGGGCCAGGATGAGAAGGAAGCTGTACCTGTACGGGACGCCCACGTTGGCTAATGCGGAAGACAGGTTTCTCGGTTCCGTGGTACCCACGAAGATCCACGACATTGTTATAAGAGAGAAGAACCGCCCGGCTATCAGGAAACCCGTTTCTACGCTTCCCTTGGTGATCTCTATGATCCACAGCTCTGCCATCAGTTCGCCTTTGGGGACGAATATTATCTGTGCGGCGAAGATGGCGATCACCAGAGCTATGACGCTCTTACCGAACCTTCCCTTTATGTTGTAGATAAATTTCAGGACGATGAGCACGACCACGAAGCAGGCCAGCATGAACACTGAATCTATCAGGAAGACCATCACGGCACCCGTTATCAGTGCGAAGAGTTTCACCACAGGATTGATCTTTTTAGTCATCTTCGAACACCCCCTGGATGTTCTTCAACTTTTTCGGATCTCCGTCGTAGATGATCCCGCCCTTTTTCATGACCACCGCCCTGGTGCAGAAGCGTTTGGCGAATCCCAGATCGTGTGTTACGATGATGAGCGTTTTACCGTTCTTCCAATGACCGTTCAATATGTCCGCTATCGATAGTGCGTTCTTGTGATTCTGGCCGGAGAAGGGTTCGTCCACTAAGATGACCTCTGGGTCGTGGGCAGATGAAGAGTGTACGTTCAACCTTCTTTTTTGGCCGAAGCTCAGCGTGTGTGGATGTGTGTGTTTATCGATGTTCTCTTTTTTGATCAGTTTAGTCAGTTTATCCTTCGTTTCTTTAACCCCTTTATCGAAATTCTTTGGACCGAAGAGCATCTCTTCTTCCACAGTGTTCTCGAATATCTGGTGGTTTGGATTCTGGAAGACGAACGCCAACCGTTTCCCCACTTTCCACGGGGGACTGCTTTTCTTCGGCGTCAACAGGTGGTCGAAGATCTTGATATTTCCATTTTGGATATCCATCAATCCGGCTATGTGCTTGACCAGGGTGGTCTTTCCAGACCCGTTCCGCCCCATGAGTGCGATTATCTCCCCCTTCTCAACAACTAGATCGATATTATCAAGGATCGTTTTGTCGTTCACCGAGTATCCAAGATTTTGTACCGTGAGTACGGGTTCTTTGGCCGCCCTTCTATCCCGGTGGTAACGTGGATAAGAATAATCGATCAACTGCTCTTTTTTATCTTGGTCTAGTGCCTGGAAGTCCTCTATATGCTCGGAAAGCCTGCCCTCCTTCAACTTCAGTACGCTGTCCACGTGCTCTTTTAGATCACCGATACGGTGCTCGGCTATGATGAGGGTGAGGTCGTGGTCCTTTTTCCGTATGTTTTTGATTGCTTTTAACACCTCTTCCATGGAAACGGGGTCCAGGTTCGCCGTGGGTTCGTCCAGTATGAGAACGTCCGGGTCCAATACCAGCATGGACGCGATGGCGACCTTCTGCTTTTCTCCTCCCGAGAGTGTGTTTAATTTTCTATGTCTAAGTTCGCTGCAGTTGAGTTGTTTTAGAACCGTTTTGATCCTCCTTTTCATCTCTTCTCTAGGTGTTTTGTAGTTCTCCAGCCCGAATGCCACCTCGTCCTCCACCGTTTCCGTACAGAACTGAGATTCCGGGTCCTGGTGTACCATACATATATGCTTGGCGAGCTGCATGGAGTTAAGGTTCTTTTTGCCCTTGAATACGATATCTCCCTCGACTTTTGCAGGGATGATATGAGGTATGAAACCGCAGAGCGCGTTCAATAAGGTGGACTTGCCCGATGCGCTGTTTCCGGCGAGCCAGACGAATTCCCCCCTGTTCAAGGAGAACGAGACGTTATCGATCGATAAATAATCTCTACTGAAATATCGAACGGCGAGTCCTTTTACAAAAATGATCGGTCCTTTACTGGATCCTGATCTCATAAACGTCCTCCACCCAGTATGCTCCGTCGTGATCTGGAGCTACCAGTCTGTATTTACTTTCTTGGTATGTGATTATAACGTCGTCATCGTTCATTATACTGGTGTAATTGAACGAAGCGGAGTAACCGTCGGTTGCGACCACTTCTATACTCCCGCTTCCCGGAGATGGTTCAGCGTGCTCTATTGCCACGTTAAGTGGTATGCCTGTGTAGTTCTTTTCCGGTACGTGGCTCACTGATCCGATGAGTTCTGCGGAGATTGTTCTTTCGTTTTCTTCGAAGTCTTCGTAAACGAATTCGTATTCGTTGTTCACGTTTCCGGTCACGTAGATATCGTCAGAGCCCGGCGGCACGTAGACGTTGGTGAAATAGTAGATACCTCCCACTGAGAAAGCTATCAGGAAGATCACGGTGACCACTATGGTAGCGTACTTAATGTAAGTCGGTTTTTCTTTCGGTTCCGGGCCGTGGATGAGCCCGCCGTGCTGAAGGGAGTCCATCAACTGCAGGGAGATGTAACCGCCGAATATCATGCCCGAGCCGAATGCAAGCATGCCGAGTACCATTATCAGTATGAGTGGGACTCCAGAGAAAAAGAACGCCTGGAAAACGAAGACGTTGGATGCCGCCGATGCGCCGCCGGCTATGGAGTAAGGGATGAATTCCCTGTTCTCCTTGGTCTTGTCGTTGAAGAGGAACAGGTCGACCAAGATACCCTGTATTAGAGAGACGGCCACGATGACGACACCGTGAGTACCGCCCATGAATAGTTCTACCGTCCCTTTGAGCAGACCGGTGAGCGTTCCCACTCCCTTTTTTCTCGTTATACCCACGGCAAGCACGATCCATATAACGTGCAGACCCGCCATGAACTGACCTGCTCCGAAGGGGACGCCGACCATGCGGTTGATCAGGTTACCCAGGTAGCCGATGTACGTGGATAAGCCGCCTCCCAGTGCAGATAGGAGAGCGATTGTGACCAGATCTTTTGTGGAGAGGAAATGCTCCTTTCCAGTCCCTCGTTCCATGTGCATTCCTTATTCTCCGAGGGGTTTTACCCGTATGTACCTGACCATGCTTGCCCAGTAATGCCCTTCCGTTATCTGCGTATCTTGGCTAACGATGACTATCCTAAGAGGACCGCCGTTGAAGTCATCTTCTCCCACCTCTTCGTATGCCAGGAGCATAGTCACATCGCTTTTCTCTTCAGATAAATTTCCATCTTCGTCGTAGATGTCGAAGCTGCCGCGGACTTGATCGCTGGTGTACGTCATCTTGTACCCGTCGGTCGCCTCCACTTCCAGAGTGTAATCCTCACCGCTGTAAACGTTGTAGATTAGTTTCGTGATGTTGACTCCCTTGTAAGTATTCGGGCCGACCACGTTATCGTGTCGATTGATAAACATACCCTCTCCGGTGTAGGCGTCCATCTTCTGGATCTGTTCCATTGTGTAGTCGTGGGTGGTGGTTCCCTCTACTGTTAGTGTGGTTTCCGTGTCTGTGTATACGTCCTCCAGAACTTCGATCTTCGCCACGTTCTTCACCCAGAGTGATCCGGCTGAAGACTGCCTGTTGAAGTCGGATGTGATCGATTTTGTCATGTTGAGATCGTCGTTGCTGAATTCACCGTCATCGGGTATGACTGCTATCATCGGACCGTCCTCCCATTCCGGTACCTTTTGTCCGTTGTAAGAATAAGCGAGGATGATATCTCCCTGGAGTGATGCTCTTTCTCCGGTGGGGTTCACTTGATGGTAAGAGAATTTCTGTGAGTACCCGTCTGAAGCTGTGACTTGTAGGACGTCTCCCTCTTCCATATCAGGTACCAGTTCGTTCAGCGGTACGCCCTCGTAATCCGCTTCTTCGTTCCAGTTGTTGAATCTATTCTGGTATGAGGATGTACCGGAAACGGTGTCCATCGCTTCCAGGTCCTCCAGCTTCATATCCTCTCCGGATACGGTTACCAGTTCGGTACCAGGATCGTCAGTCGAGTTGTTCATCAAATAGATCAGCGGTACCGCAACCAGTATCGCGACTGCGATACCCATGACGAGCATCTTGATTTTATCATTTTCCAGCATAACATTACCTCGTTATGCTTGCTCAAGCATATCTGATATATTACTCTTTTCGTTTTTTGGTGAAAATAGAGATGTATCAATCGTAGGCCAATCTTGTCTCCTTGTCTTTCAACGTGGGTTCTATGAGCTTTTTCCACTTGGGTGATTCCCATGTTTTCAAATCCTTATGAACCAGGTAATATTTTTCAGGTATGGGGTGTGTACCGATAACGACATCCATGTCGAATTTCGTTTCGATATAGTCCTTGAAGTGTTTTATCCTGGGGCATGGTGGATATCCAACAACCAGTCCGGTCGCCAGGTGGATCACTTCCGCACCGTTCTTTTTCATCTCTTCCGGCGCGTATTCAACGTTGCCTCCCGGGCATCCACCGCAGGATGTGTACCCCACTACATCTACATTTTTTCCCTGGTATCTATCGAAGGCACCTTCCCTTTCTTTTAGAGAATGAAAACATTTTCCCCCGGCGCATGAGCTGTAGCGGTCGCATATGATAATACCGATTTTTACAGTATCTTTCATGATATCACGATGGGAATTCGAAATCCATCGTAGTATATAAAATAAATCGCCTTACGGCAGCTATCTTTTCCTCCAGACCACTATGACGAAAAAGGTTGTTAGTAGTAAGATCGCGAAGCCAAATCCGGGTGAATCTTCATCTTCTTCTCCAGATCTGTCGGCGTCGTATGGATAATCGTCCTCGGTATCTGGGACACCGTCGTTGTCGTCATCGTCATCTATCGTCAGGCCGGTCGTTGAATCGTCGGCGGTGCAGCCTTCGTTCCAATCGTCCGGTTTACCGTCTCCGTCGGTGTCAGTCGAAGCCGCAGGGTCGTTTGGGAAGTCGTCCTTTACGTCCGGAACACCGTCTCCGTCTGAGTCGACGGGTTCCTCTCCCTCCTGGTCCCAACCTGCGAGTGCTGCCCACAGCCACCACGCCGCGTAAGCTTTCTGGTTGGCGTTAAGGGGTTGTGAATGTGCCGATGAGCAGCTGTACCAGTCCTCATCCTCGGTGTGAGCGTCCTGCCATTCCGTTGCCCAGTTGCTGTCTCTTGTTCCGTCACCGTCGGAATCGTAGTCGCAGTTGTCGTTGGGTATCTTGTCTCCGAAGTAGGTGCCGTCGGGATCGTAAGATTCGATATCTGCGAAATCGTAGAGTATCTTGCCGTTCTCTACGCAGTAGTCCCTGATCTGCTCGTTTCTCAGGTGCAGGTTCCCGTCGAGCCCGGTGCCATCGAGGTGTCCGGTCATGTAGACGAAATCTACGTCCGGATTTGTCGTTTCTAGATCGTTCATGAGGGTGAGGTAGGTCTCGATGTCTTCTTCCGTAGCAGAGCTCACCTGTCCGCACCACGACCATATGACCACGTTAAGGTCGGGGTTGTTGTCCAGGTAGTCCTGGGTTGCATCGGCCCACGAAGTCCTGTCCGGGTTACCGAGGTCTGAAGCGCCGGAGAAACATCGGTCTCTCAGGTCCAGTGCACCGTTCGTTCCACCGTTGTTGTAGGCGTAGAGGTCTTCCGGATAGCCCAGACCGTTCATGAAACCGACGAGCCCGTCCATGCCCGTGGTCAGCTGGCTTCCGTGTGAAGTGTGCCCGTATCCTATGTGCAGGTCTTCCTTGGCCTGTGTTATAGCGGATTCTGGTATGGCGGAGATATCTGTGCAGGTATGGTCGATGAGGTTCCACGTTGTGGAACTGCGTGTTTTTGGTGTGGACGTAGCCGAGACAAAGGCTATACCGCCGCTCAAGATCAGGGAAAATATCACAAATAAACTCAATATTTTGTATGTAACTTTTATAGACATGTTGATCGACGTATATTTGGATTAGATGTATTTATAATATCGTTGGGTGGTAAAGTTGCAAAAATAATCCATGGGGAGAGTTTTAAGTTAAGTTTTTCATTATAAAAGTATGGTAAGATATGAAAGATTTTATCAAGGATTTTACATAGGTTAAGTATTTAAATATAACATTTAACCGATGCATAGGTTAAGTATATAAAGGTGATGTTTTATCTATGTGTGATGCTGCTGAGTAAACCTAAAAGAGAGAGAGGATACAAAAAAGAGAGGATGTTAAGAGTTCTTCTCTCTAATAAAGGGGATATTACGAAATACAGAGTGGCAAAGGAGGCGGAAGTATCTGAGCCATGGTGTCGGGATTACACATCTAGGCTAGAGAAGAAGGGTTTACTAGATGACACTCTCGTATTAAACTATGAAGAGATGTACTCAGAGTGGGAGGATGTTCATATCAAATCCAGTTCTATCGAAGTTTCTCTACAAAATACTTTACAGATGTTGAGAAAATCTAGTTTGACATACGCACTGACAACATATAAAGCAGAAAATCTTCATCAAGGGTTTTTGTTCCCATCTCTCATAGACTTTTATATCTCTATAAGTGAAAGAGAAAAGTGGTTGGATATCATAGAGAATAAAGGGTTGATCGGCGGAGGGGATACCAGGATAAGATTGAACGATGAACATATTTTCTATGGAAAGGAAAAGGTGGATGGATTATTCACAGTTTCAATACCACAGTTGATATTAGATCTACGGATCGAAGGTGGACCATGTAAAGAGGCCGCGGATAAATTGATGGAACGATATCACGGAGGATATTGATATGGTTTCAGACCATTATATACAAAAGATAACAGACTATTCTAAAAAAGAATTGTCTCTTGTTTTATCTTCTGTTGAAGAACCAAGTACCTTAATCGGGGGATGGGCTGTGTATTTCCACGTTCATGATGATTTTATGGATAGACATGCGAGGGATTATATCGGATCTAGAGATATAGATCTAGGAGTTCATGTAGATCCTAATTTGGGTAAAGATGAATTGGAGAACAGTCCAGTCGGTATAACTTTAAAATCGATAGAGAATGATTTGGGTTATGTAAGAAGCCGATTTGGATTTGTAAAGTATTTTGAAAGGGACACCGGTAAACAGATCTCAGAGGAGGGATCCAAAGAATTACCCTTGTTCGAGATATTTCCCGTCTACGTCGACATAATACCAGATACGGAGAAATTAGACGTTTTTAAAGAGGCATTCGGATTCGAGCCGCCGTCAGAACCGCTCTTGAAACTAGCTATCGAGAAAGGGAAAAGCGAACCTTTTAAGAAGTATGTGGATCGGAGTGGATCAATTTCGTCAACGATATGTAATCCGGAACTGTTAGCTGCGATGAAGATCAGATCTATTCCGATGAGAGATAAAGAGCACAAACGAGTAAAAGATGTATGTGATCTCTACGCTCTTCTATGGTACATAAAAGATATCGACGAAATGGTGAAAGGGGTTAAAAAGTTGATAAACAAAAAAGATATCGAGTGTCTCGAAGACAATATAGATGATGATATTTTTATCGCTTCATCCAATTTGATCGGGGTGAATTTAGCGACTTTGAAAGGATCAATACAACGTATGTTATGATCGTTTCGTAACCGTATTTCAAAATCCTGCTGTCAAATCATTGAGTGATAATCACCCGAGCTCGTAGTAACCGTGCTGGTTGAACACTGCTGTGTGGATCTTGTCTTCTGGGATGGAAGTGCGGTGGTTGATGGCTTGTTTGTATAAGAGGAGTTGCGAGGCGTGGCGTTCTGGTCGGTTGAGGTTGGGTTTGTAGTCCAGGATGTATAAGTTGTCGTATCTGATCTGGACGATGTCTATGTGGCCGGTGATAGGGTCGTCGATTTTTAAATCACACTCATCAGGATTGATGAATACGGGTAGTTCAGTTGCTACAGTCGTTGAATCGTTGTAAAGAAAGAAATCTTCCACGGTTTCATGCGGGGTCTTCTGTGTGTTGCTGGGGCGGGAGTCAAGGGCAAGTTTGGCGAGGTTCGGTGTGATGTTGTCCTTTTGTTCGATGTTCGGTTCGATTTGTAATTTGGTCGAAGAGCACCTCGGTCCTTTCAGGAACATATCTCTTTTCAGAGATCTCTCTATCCAGTTGATGTATCTTCTCAGCTCTGAGCGCTGTTTGGAGTGGATGTTCAGCTTGAGGTGATGGTAGGTGAACGGGTATACCTGTTGATGTTGGAAGTTGTGGGTGGTGGTGAGGTTGGAGGGGTCGATGTCGTACTTTTTTCTCAGTTTTAGAAAGGTGAGGGTGTTCTTGTATCTGTTTATCCATGAGTAAACGGTCGTATCCGGTGGGGAATAATGGTACTTCTTTCCCGTGAGTTTTTTCGCTTCTTTGATCGGGTATCCCTTGTTGTAGAGCTGCAGTGTGTAAAGAATGACTTTCTCAGGATACTGGGTCTTGGGTCTTTTGGTGTTGGAGAAATGAGTTTGGCACTCCTTACAGTAGTACTTTTGGATCCTTCCTTTCGATGTGCTTCTCAGGCCGGATTTGATCGTCTTTTTAGAAGAACAGTTGGGACATTTCATGTTGCTCGGCTCGAAGATTGTGATTAAGGTAATCGATATAATATTTGGGGTGGATGAAGGTAAATTACTCGGGAGGGGAAAATGTGTTGAATCTCCGTTATGAAAGTTCGGTGGTGGGAGGCTTTAAGCGTGTTTTTGGGAAATGGTTTAAACTAAAGATTCAATACGGTTTGGTATGAATGTAAGGTATTTTACATAGGTTGAGTATATAAACATGAGTTTTTAACTATGCATCGGATAAATTATATTTGTTTTCAATCCTTAATCCAAAGAGTATACTTCTATATTCTTTGCATTTACATCGTATTTTTCTATCAATTTCATCATATCTTCTTTATACTGGATCGGGATCAAGATAGAACTTTTACCTATCTTTTTCCCACCCCATTCTTCGAGTAAACCGACTATGTTCTTTTCTCCAGTTTCATATCCATAGAGTTTATTTAAAAATGATGTTCTACTCTTCCCGATTTTTTCCCAAAAGAAAATTATCTTGTGTTTTGTTCCGATCGGTTTTTCCGTCACTTTGTATCGTCCCCAAAGTAATTTTCCGGTTGAAGATATACTCCTATGGAGGTCCTCCCATTTGCTAAGTTCACCCACCTTCAATTCTATATCGTTATTCACTCCCTTTGATTTGAATAGAGTATATTCTCTACTGTTATAGAATTCATCCAAAATATCTCTGATTTTATTTTTTAGTTCATGTTTAGTGTCTACGAAAATGTCCAAATCGCTTGATTTGTCCTCTGTTCCTTTTGCCACGCTTCCATATAGGATGATATTATCTATTTTTGATGTTTCTTCACCTAACCTTTCTATTAAAAAAGATGTGAATCTCACTGCATATGCTATAAGCAGATTATCCATTTATCTCACCCACCTCGGCTTCTATAATATCTTTGATCTGAAAAAAAAGAATGATCTTTTCTTTTATAGTGTCTTCGTCTTCTACGGGTGACCCATACGCTATATCATTCCTACTCCGTTCTATCTCACGGGCTTTTTCTAAGATGATCTCTATTTTGTTGATGTCCTTTAAATTTCCGGTGATCTGATTTCCAAGCTTCGCTTCAGGTCTGCTCTTTTTTATCCAATTATGTTTTATCCTTGCTCCAGGTTTCATTAGATCTAGTTTATGAAAGTAAATTTCGATGAGTTCAGAAACACCCAAGGATAACATCATGGCCAATCTTCTTTGATGACTTTTTAATCCATTCGGGTCTTCGAGAGCTGTTTGTATCTCGTCTAGTACTTCTTCTAAACTTTCTTTGTGCTTTTCTAATCTCAATATGACACCTGTCATACATTTCATATGACATCTGTCATTTATACTTTTCGATGACGACTGTCATTTTCTTCTTATGACATCTGTCATCTTTTGATCGGGGGAACTCGTAGTAGGGGTGTTGATTGAATCTTTAGGACTACTCCCTCCAGTCCCGAAGCATACTTGCTGAGGGACCAAGGGAGGGAGTCCCAGCTGTCTCGAGGTTTACGAACCGAGTGAAAAGGGGATGAAATCCCTGCATCCTCGAAACAAGTTCTGCGGACACGGCGGTGTGGATCTTGTCTTCTGGGATTACGTGGAACACCTTCCGAGTGAGATGGGGAATTTTACTCCTCTAGATGGAAGTGCGGTGTTTTATTGCTTGTTTGCGTAGGAATCAAAGATCCTTTCTTTTCGACAAATTTGTTTGTCGTTATTTGGAAATTTTTTTCCGATATTCCTTCGAAAGACTATGTCTTTCTGCGGATGTATAGCTGTAGCTGGGAGGAGGTTTTAACGATGGGTTTTAAGCGTGTTTTACATATAACCATCACCGGTGTAACAGAATGACTGGGGTGGTCTAAAATTGGGGTTGTGGCTTTTGGGGTCTACGGGTTCTTCAAATTCTTCTAAATCATTTATTTTGATCGCATATCCTTTCTCTTTATTTTTAAAATAGCTGAAGAACTCGTCTCTATCTATCCCCGAAGAATTGCTATATTTATTCCAAAGTTTTTCGGGTTCATCCTCGATTATCTTTTCGATCGTAAAATATGCTACAATTTTTTTGACTAGAGAAGTGGAATAGATGTAAACCTTTTCGATCTTTTTTCCATCTTTGAATATGACCTTTCTAAATTCAAATTTTTTTTCACCGTTTAATATTTTTTCTACGTATTTTGGTTTAATCGACAGTAAAACGTTCATCTATTCCACCTCTTTTTTTGATTCCAAGATATTTTTCATGGTCGATCTCCATTATACTCTGCGGATGTGGTAATCCAAGAGCTCTTAATTGCTTTAATGTACGTGTATATTATTTTATTTCTTCAAAATATGCCTCATCTTCGTTAGGCGAAAACATCAACTTCAAATTATTATTTACCAGGAATCTGGTTCCGATGACACTAGGTACGCCCTTATCGATGTCAGTTGAAATGTGACATACATTTATTTTTCCATGGTATAATTTTTCTTCCCCATCCTCTAGACCCCTTAACAATAACTCAACTTTTTTTATGGTATATGTTTTCAATGTTCCAGACCATGCTTTCGGACAATCTTCTTCGGGTAGCTCAGTAACACCACTGCCATCCAATGATATTCCTAACAATTTCGCATCATTTTCAGTCAATGTACACTCCATCGTAGCACCGGTATCTACCATGAAGGTAATATTATGTCCGAAAAAATGCGGTCTTCTACAATTCAATATCCCTGTTAATTCACAATATATGTGCTTATCTCCATTATCTTTTTGCTTCTGTCTGATATCAAGAGGAATTTTCATAGTAATCAAAAATCATAAAAGCATCGCTGTACCAGGAGGATTGATGTACTCGCACACGATTTCTGGTCTTTTTCCCATCTCCTTATTGATATTTTCGATATCTGGACTATGGGATATAACTTTTTTATTATCCACACAGATGTATTCATTCGAATATTTTTCAGCAAGATCGTTATAATTCTCATTGATCCATTTTTTGTTTTCCTCAGCCTCGTTGATGATCTCCAAATATTTATCATCATCCATATCTTCTTCTGCCATAGGACTCTACCTCAAATATCTTCATCACTACTGACCGTACAATCATTAATCTGTTAACTATTTATAATTTATCGTATGACGATTTATTATCCTGGATATGAATAAGATCAACGAATTTTATAGTTTATAATAAGAAAATCAAGGTTTGTTAAAAATTCGATTATTATACAGAGCAGGGGAGGAAAATAAGGTTGAACAATTGAAAAAATCCATCGATGGGGCTTTAAGTTAGGTTTTTCCATTATGATTGACGGTTGTTTTGATTACGAACTACGATTGTATTCGTTACGAACTACGTCAGTTTGGATTACGAACTGCGTCAGGTAACTACCGGATTTCATCCTACG
>CAZHUM010000044.1:0-17301 GCA_964535805.1 uncultured Thermoplasmata archaeon | reverse complement strand
TGCTCTTTTGAGTAAGCCAACGATAATTTGGCGATCTTGGAGAGACTCACAGCGGTGTTATGGTTTTCTTCAGAGAATGGATAATGAGGGCTTTCATCTCCGATCCTGATGTCATCTCGGAAGGAGCCAGATATCTAGCTATCTTTTCTTTCTCGATCCCCTTCTTCGGAATACATCGCATATTCGATTCCACATTCAGAGGGACCGGCCACACAGTACCCGCCATGGGGCTGTCGCTGTTTAGGATCTGGGTACTTCGATTGGGTCTTTCCGCATTTCTGGCTCTTCCTGCTGTGACGATATTAGTTTTCACAATACCATTCGGTGCAGATATGGGTGTAGTAGGTATCTGGATAGGTATGGCGGCAAGTAATGTGATCATAACGGCACTTTCTTACACTTACTTTTTATCTGGAAGATGGAAGTCCAAGACCATCAGGGATTGATCTTTTCGAAACGTACACATCCACTTTTTTTGTTAAATGTGTCGAAAAATTATACATAACAAAACATCATTCTAAGATTGATGCAAAGGAAGATTATTTCTCTCACAGTGATCATCCTACTGGTTGCCTCTGTACTTACTTTTTTACCCGTTCACAGTGGTGAAAATCAGGTACCAACACCGTCTGCACCGCCCCTAAAATATACAAGAACACCCGCTGAGTGGGAGCAGTCCAGGGAGGTCTTATTGAGATGGGACAGCGGTCTAGAATCCTATTATGTGGACATGACCAGAGAGATAGCCGAGATCACGACGGCAAAGATAGTAACCGGAAGTCAAAGCTCTGCCAACGATATCGAATCTACACTGCAATCCAACGGGGTTAACATGTCCAATGTATCTTTCTTCATAGTGAACACCGACGCCAAATGGATGCGGGATTACGGTCCGATATCTATTATGGATGAGACCAACGGTACGCAGGAATTCGTCAACATGATGTACGATCGATACGACAGGTGGGAAGATGACGCATTTCCATGGAGATATTCGCTGAGGAACGGGATCAAATGGTACAACATGAGCGACGGTACAGACTGGTTCAGGTTGGAAGGCGGAAATTTTATGATCGACGGTGCGGGCATCTTTTACACGACTGACAGATGTTACGAACAGAACGATCCGTCATATGGCGGTGATCTGACGGAAACGGAGGTGGAACAGTGGGCAACCGACTACTTCAAGCTGGAGAGATTCAGGAACGTTACAAGGACCAGCAACGACGGTACGGGTCATATCGACATGGAGATCAAGCTCTTGAACGAAACAACGGTTTTGATAGCTGAGGTTCCACCTTCAGATGTGGACTACGACATACTCGAGTACAATACTAGATTCTTCGAAAATCACACTGCTAGAAACGGTCAGCCGTACAATGTGGTTAGGATACCTTTGGAGAAAAGTGGCGGTACATATTATGCATACACTAATTCGCTGATAGTGAACAGAAAAGTGCTTGTGCCGGTCTACGGACTATCCACGGACTCTCAAGCCCTTTCGATCTATGAGGATGCGATGCCAGGATACGAGATAGTCGGTCTTGATGCATCCGATATCATCGACCAGGCGGGAGCCATACACTGTACCACCATGCAGGTAGCTGCCAACAACAGCGCACCTGAGATACGGGTAACTGGGAACGACAGCCTAGCCAGCGAACCGGTTAAGATCAGGGCGGATATATACGATGAAGGCACACTGAATTTCACACATCTTTACTACAACTCATCCGAAGATGAAACCCTCTATCGGGTGGATATGATCGATATCGGAGGAGGAACATACGAAGCCACGCTACCCTCCTATCCCGATGGGACCGTTATCAACTACTTCATAGAGGTCAAAGATGACTATCAAGCGAGGAACTACAGTGGAGATGCGTGGAACATGCACACTCTGACCGTAGAACATTACGGTCCAGAAGGGAGAGTCTACCTAGATAGAGACGAGTACGGCGTGGACTGGACGGTTAATATCACTGTCAAGGACCAGGATCTAGAAGGGACTGGAACGGTACAGGTCGACATAGACAGCGGCAGCGAGCCATCTGGGGAAACAGTTACACTTTCCGAGGCAGAGTTGGGCACATTCTATGGGGATATTTCATTGTCAACCACAGATTCAAACGGAGTGCTCATGGTGTCCCATGGAGATATAATCACGGTCTATTATGACGATGCTGACAATGGAACGGGCAATCAAACAACCGTGACCGATAATGCGACTGTGGATGGTGACGTATCTAGTCCAGGTAGTTTGAGTGTTGACTGGTGGGGAGAAAGTGAAGTAGTGCTTTTAGACGAAGATTTCTCATCTGGCACATTCCCACCATCGGGTTGGGCTGAAGAGGATCCCACGGGAAATTGGGACCAATCCTCTTCTTCGAACGCTGGAGGTTCATCTCCGGAGGTAGAATTTAGTTGGGTAGATCAAACAGATATATGGAGATTGTACGCTGGACCGATTAACACAACAGGTCTATCGGATCTCAATTTTCAATGGGATAATTATTATCAAGATTATGGGTCGGGTGTAACCGTAAAAATCCAGACGTGCTCTGACGGTTCAGCATGGCACGATACTGGATGGTCGATAACCTCTGGCAATGGTAATGTCGGTCCCGGACTAGAACAGATCTCTGTAAATACAACTGATGTGGGGTCGAGTACTTTCTATATCGGCTTCACCGTGGACGGAAACGCATATCAATTGGATTATTGGTACGTTGATAATGCGTATCTTAACTGCTCCGGGGGATCAACAACAGATGATAACCTGTTGAATTGGACGTTATCACCTGATGACGGGGCAGGAGAAAACGATGTGGATCACTACAACATCTACAGGTCCGACAGCAGTACAGGACCCTGGGATGCCGCACATCTCCTGACTCAAGTTCCAGCCGGTACGGACACTTACACAGATACCGGCAAGGGTGAACCGGACGGCATCACCTGGTGGTACGTGGTCCGGGCGGAGGATAATATCGGAAACGAAGACACGAATACCAACCCAGTCCCGGAACCGGGAGCTACTTATGATGTGCATAACTTGGGTACTTTGACGGCAGGCGGAAGCTCGGGAGGATGGAACTTCGTATCGTTCAATTTAGATGCCGATGGTGATAACTATGCCCGGGCGAACGATCTAGTGGAGATCCTGGAGGATACTGAATACGGAATATCTAGCAGCTATGACAAGGTGATGTATTACAGTGCCGTCGATGGGAGCCTGTCAAAAGATTAGTGATTTTCGGTATTTTGAAAATCACAAGAAAAAATGGAAATAACCTTTAAATAGCCAGCCTTTATTATCTAATCATGCCTAAAGAATTGAAAAAACAGATAAAAGAGGTATCGATGACATTTGATGATTACGAGAAAGGCATAACCACTTTTGAAGAAAAGATTAACACGGAACTAGGAAAAGAACCAGATGTTCATCAACGGGACGTAAGATTATCTGAAAAACGAGTAATAGAAATGATCGAGGAACGATGCCTTTCATGTGGTTCAGAAAATATCGTTAAAAACGGCACTAATCCAAAAAGCCTGGAGAGAGGTTTGAGAATCGAAGTACAAAGATATGTTTGTAACGACTGTGAAAACGACTTTACCGCTCCGGTTGACGGATATCTAAAAAAAAACACTACAGAGAAAAAACGATAGAAGATAGTCTCTGGATGCGTGTTAAAGGAACTACACTCAGGAAGATTAGAGATTTCTTTGATTGGCTGGTGGATATACGTCCTTCTCATGAAACAATACGTCAATGGATAGACGAAATTGGTGAGAGATTCAAGAAAAACAAAGGAACAACAAAAGGTTCTGGAATATACAGCTATGACGAGCAGTATCTGAAAGTTGGTGGAAAAAAGTGCTACAGACTATGTTTAAAGGACGTAATTACCAACGAAACCGTGAATGAAAGAATAGTAAATGAGCTATCAAAACAAAATATCAAACGGTTTATTATCGACTCACTGAATGGTAAAAAGATGTTTGTAGTTGTTACTGATGGAGATCCGCAGTATGATAATATTTTAAAAGAAGTGGCTAGGGAATTTGACATCAAGAAAATACTACATCAGTTATGTACATTTCACGCTTTGAAAAACTTATCCAAAGCGGTTAGTAAATCTATCAAAGCTATCAAAAATAGAAAACTCGATTTTACTACTGACTATACAAATCTCAAAAATTCGATGAAACTCGTTTTTAGTCTAGATAACGAAAAAATGAAAGAAAAATATCTTAACAGATTGCCAGATGGATACCAGAAACGATTCTTAGAGATTATTAAGAACAAAAATCAATCTCTAAAACAAAAAGCTAGAACCATTTTTGATTATTTTAGCAAACGTGATTATCATAAGTATATCTCTAAACAGATCAAATGGATAGATAAACACTGGGATAAACTTACCAACTTCTATGAAGTTGCAAATGTTCCTAAAACGAATAATGTTGTTGAACAACATTTCTCTAATACTAATCCAGAACTTGTGAAAAAGGGATTCAAAAGTCAAGAGAGCTTGGAAAACCATCTCCTAGCTATTGCTTTTTACCATAATAGAAGCCTATCACTAAAAACTTGACAGGCTCGTCGATGGGGATTGGAAAACCTACGTGCCGGATAGACCTTCACACTACAATGATCTACACGAATGGAACAGGAAGATAGGCGTTTGGATCCACATGACAGCAGACGATAATCTAACGATAGAAGGTACAGCTCCTGTAACCACTAATATTACCCTGGAGCCAGGCTGGAACATGGTAGGTTATCCCTCTATTACGGACAGATTAGCGAGTGAAACGTTACCTGCAAAGGTGAGTAAGATAGGAGTTTTCGATCCGTATGAGGATTACAATGTAAATCACATCCTGGACCTCACTAAATACACATTGACTGCTGGCGAAGGTTATTGGGTGTATAACGATGCTGATCACAGTGTAGTCTGGACAGTGAACTATTAAGGAATTAAGTTATACTCATCCCCCTCTCTAAACCCTTTTATAATACGATTTTTTAACTACTAGCGGTAAACGGACATGAAAAAAGAGGAATTAGACCGGTTCGAAGAGAGCGTCAGAAAAGAGATAAACAGGATGAGTGGAGGTATCTACAAAGAGGTGGGTTACGAGGAGCATCACGATATCCCTAAGCCTTCCCTGGAGAACGTCAAAGATATCATATCGTCGGGAAGACAGATACTGTTCCCGGGATATTACTCGGAATGGGAGAAGAAGGACAAGATGATCGACGATCTCAGATTCAACTACATATTGTTTTCGAAGAAACTGCGTTCCGAGGTGACCACTTCATTGGGTTTTTACACCGACGGTGAAACCGAAGATATCGAAGCCAACCACGAAGAAGCCGTGGACATAGTCAGCGATGTAGTGAGATGCATGGGGGCTATAAGAGATAAACTACTCAAGGATGTGAAGGTCATCTATGAGTTTGATCCCGCTGCCCACAGTATAGACGAGGTCATACTTTCCTACCCCGCCGTTAAAGCGCTGATGAACTACCGGATGGCTCACATGCTCTACGAGAAAGAAGTCCCTCTTCTACCCAGGATAATCACCGAGTTAGCACATTCTGAGACGGGTATCGATATACATCCAGGCGCCGTGATCGGAGAGAGATTTTTCATAGACCACGGTACTGGGGTCGTCGTAGGTGAGACCTGCAAGATAGGAAATAGTGTCAAGATATACCAGGGTGTGACATTGGGCGCTAAAACGACACCGTTGGATGATGAAGGAAAACCGGTCAAGGGCGTGCTCAGACACCCTATAATAGAGGATAACGTGACTATCTATGCCCACGCGACCGTCCTTGGCAGAGTGACCGTAGGCGAGAACTCTATCATCGGCAGCAACGTATCGGTGCTGGATGATATCCCGCCGAATTCCAAACTGATACAAGAAAGAGGCTAATAAAAAGGGATGAACAGAATGAAGGTTTATGATGATGTTACTGAATTGATCGGTAATACACCGCTTGTCAGATTGAATAACATCGATGCTGGGTACAAGGGCAACATCATCGCGAAGCTGGAATATTATAACCCCATGGGCAGCATAAAGGACAGGATCGCCCTCTCGATGATAGATGATGCGGAGAAAAGTGGTGAACTAAAAGAGGGGAACACCATCGTAGAGCCCACCAGCGGCAACACAGGGATCGGTCTCTCTTTCGTCTCATCGATAAAAGGATACGACCTGATACTGACCATGCCGGAAAATATGAGTGAAGAGAGAAAGAAGATACTCCGGATCTTCGGAACGGAGTTGATACTAACCGACGAAAAGGAGGGTATGGAGGGGGTGGTTAAGAAAGCGAAGGAATTGGTGAGAGAAAACGATGATTACATCATGTTGGATCAGTTTGAAAATCCAGCGAATCCAGATATACATAGAAAGACAACGGTAGAAGAGATCTGGGGTGATATGGAAGGAAACATAGATGCCCTGGTGGCGGGGATCGGAACCGGAGGAACCATCACGGGCATCGGAGAGGTTTTCAAGGAAAAACGACTGGGCATACGGATCATCGGAGTAGAACCCTCGGGTTCACCTGTGCTGAGCGAAGGTAAAAGCGGCTCTCACAATATCCAAGGCATCGGAGCGGGCTTCGTTCCAGACGTGTTGAACGAGGATGTTTTGGATGAGATCATAACAGTTGAAGATGAAGACGCTTTCCATATGTGTAGGCTGTTAGCGAGAAAAGAGGGGATCCTGGCAGGCATCTCATCAGGTGCGGCACTCCATGCCGCGGTGCAAGTAGCAGAAAGGAACGAGTACGAGGATAAAAATATAGTCGTTATATTTCCGGATTCGGGTGAAAGATACTTGTCTACAGAATTGTTCGACAAAGTTTAAATCCAAATTTTCTATATCTCAGTTAGATGAGCCTCGATGCACCTAAGATCATAAAAGACACTTACAAGGGCTTTATATTTCTGGTACTTTTGGCGTTGGTCACCGGGATATTATTTTACATCTTGGAAGGAAGAACGTTTGCCGACTCGATATACTGGTCCCTGGTCACCATGACGACGGTGGGATACGGAGATATCCACCCGACCACGGGGGGAGGTAAAGCCATATCGGTCTTCCTCGCCAGCACAGGTGTCGTCCTCTACGGATATCTGGGTGGTTTGATAGTCTCATCGATCACGGAATCAAATCTAGCAGAGGTTTTTGGAATGAAGAAATGCGACTTTAAGGATCATTACATCATATGCGGATGGACAACTACATCAGAAGTAGTTCTTTCGGAGTTGATGACTTCGGACAGAAAGATAGCAGTTATCACCGAGGAAAAGGACGATGTACCGAAAATAAAAAGAGCTACTGAGGGGAAGGATATCTTTCCGATATATGGTGATCCATCCAGTGTGGACGTTTTAGAACAAGCGGGTGTGTATGATGCAAAGGTAATATTATTGTGCACCGACGACGACAGCAAGAACCTGATAACGACCATCCACCTGAAAAAGCTAAATCCAAAGGCAAGGATCATAGTTAAAACCACCAAGGGCGAGTTGAAAGAGACCTTGGAGATGGCAGGGGTCACCTATGTGGCTTCGCCTCACGAGTTATCCGGTAGGCTCATCGCCAGTGCTGCATTTGAACCCGATGTAGCAAACCTTTTAGAGGACATCTCTACAGCAACATTCGGTTACGATATCAGGCAGTACTCCATCCCCAAACCATTATCCGGAAACGTTTCTGTCCTAGAAAAAAAGTTGAAAAAGATCTGCAATGTCACCTTGATGGGGATCGTAAAAAGGAGCAAGAAGAGTAAAAGAAAGGTTGAAGTCAATCCAGCACCGGGTTTCAAGGTCAACGCGGGGGACCAAATGATCCTTTTAGGGAACGAGAAAGAGTTCCAAAGGTTAGAGAGAGAGTGGAACATAAAACAGGGAAGATGATGTAACTCACATCTCATCTTTACTTATCGGCTCTCCACAGGAGAATTCACCTTCTGGGCACGGACCTCTGATACAGGGTGCCCCGGCTTCCTCGAATATGATCGGTGCCACGTCTTTGACTAACTTCAGCATGTTGTTTGCCAGCTCTCTTATCTCCCACTGTGCCCTTTTACAGCATCTGAGTGAGAAGAAGTGCCATAACTCTCTAGCGTTCATGGTCACGATTATATTGGTCTTGGTAGCGTTGGGGAGTACGTACCTAGCATCCTCTAGTTCAACACCGTCGATATCCTTGAGTTGGCCGTAGGTTTTCTTTACCTCTTCCATAAAATCGTTGAATATCTTCTCGCCCTCTTTGTTTCCTTTCACCGTCTTAGGTATCACAGCTCCGAAGTCCTCGATATCCACGTACCTCTGACTCTGCTGGCTGTAGGATGCCAACCGGTGTCTGACCAGTTGATGGGTTAGGGTTCTTGAAACTCCCTCGATGGCGAAGGTGAAGGACGAGTGCTCGATCACACTGTGATGTCCACTGGCCTTTACTGTCTCCAAGATCTCTTTGATGATCTCGTCATCCATCTCGTCTTTGACAGGTAGTTCTTCCCGATAGCACGTCAAAGCCGCGTGGGCAGCACTCCTGTCCGGGTCGGGTGTATGGTTGATCAATTTCACATTCATTTTCATACCTCAGAACAACCCCGTTATTATACCATCTTCGTCAACATCGATGTCAAGAGCCGCGGGTCTCGACGGAAGTCCGGGCATGGTCGTTATGTCTCCAGCCATGGGTATCAGGAACCCCGCTCCTGAATTGACCCTTACCTCCCTGATCTTGATCTTGAATCCAGTCGGTCTGCCACGTAGTTTTCTATCATCCGATAGAGAGTAATGAGTCTTCACCATACATATCGGCAGCTCATCTAAACCGATGCGTGATATCCTCTTCAAATCCTTCTCGGCTTGGGGTGTGTAAACTACGTTCTGGGCACCGTATATCTTGGTGGCGATATCTTCGATTTTCTCTTTTGGTTTCTCTTTCAACGGATAAAGAGGGCTGAATCTAGATTTCTTTTTATCACATTCTTCGATCACCAGATCGGCTAGATCAATACCTCCTTCACCACCCTTTTGGAAGACCTCCACAACGGCGGAGGGAACTTCGATGTTGTCGCATAGGTTCTTCAGGTAGTTGATCTCCTCGTCTGTATCCATGGAAAACCTATTTATGGCAACGACAACGGGAAGTCCGAACATCTGGATGTTCTCCAAGTGCTTCGATAGGTTATCCAGTCCCCTCTTCATAGCGGGTATGTTTTTCTCGTCTAGGTCTTTGTTCTTAACACCGCCCTGTCTTTTCAACGCTCTCACGGTAGCTACCATTACCACGACATCCGGTGTGAGTTCTCCCTGCCTGCAGACGATGTTGAAGAATTTTTCCGCCCCTAGATCAGAGCCGAAACCGGCTTCCGTGATAAAATAATCTGAGAGTGCCATACCGATCTTCGTGGACAGCAAACTGCTGGTTCCGTGAGCGATGTTAGCGAAGGGACCTCCGTGGATGAAAGCTGGAACCCCCTCGATGGTCTGCACAAGGTTGGGTTTTATGGCGTGCTTTAACAGTGATGTCATCGCACCGACTCCACCGATATCGCGGGAGTAAACCGGGTCGCCGTCGTAGGTATAGCCGATTATCACTTTGGATAGTCTTTCCTTCAAATCTGTAAGACCGGTGGCAAGGCACAAGGTCGCCATAACTTCCGACGATGCGGTGATCCCGAATGAATTCTCGTTGGGCATGCCGTGACTCCTTCCGCCTAAGCCCACAACGGTGTTCCTGAGGGCTCTATCGTTCATGTCAACGACCCTAGGCCATGTGATCTTCCTGGTATCGATGTTGAGCTTGTTGCCCCTGTGCATGTGGTTGTTTATCATGGCGGAGAGCAGGTTGTGTGATATGCCGATGGCGTGAAGGTCGCCAGTGAAGTGCAGGTTGATGTCTTCCATGGGCAGTACTTGAGAGTAACCTCCACCTGCTGCACCGCCCTTGATGCCCATGGTGGGCCCTATGGACGGTTCTCTGATGCCCAATGTTGTTTTCTTTCCTTTTTTCCAAAGAGCTTGAGTGAGACCGATGGTCACGGTCGTTTTCCCCTCACCGCTCCTTGTGGGTGTCATCGTAGTGACGAGGATCAGTTTTCCGCCCTTTCGATCCCTGTAATTCCTTACCGCTTCCATGGTAAGTTTGGCTTTGTGTGCACCCCAGAGTTCGATCTCATCCTTCGATAAGCCTATCTTCTCTGCTATTTCCTCCATGGGTTCTAGTTCGGCTTCCTGAGCGATCTTGACATCGGGTTTCATCGTAAAGGAATATCACGAGGGGGTTAAAATTATTTTCATTCACTTTGCCCATGATTAAATCTTTATAGTGAGAAAGAAGTAATGTTACCATGCCCTCCGATAAGTTACAATGTCCCAAGTGCTGGGTAGACATGGATAAGAAGATAGTCGAAGTCCTGGGACCGGATATCGAGATAGACGTCTGCCCAGAGTGTATGGGGATCTATTTGGATGACGGTGAATTGAAGAAGCTGGTCAAGGACAAGAAACTCACGAATTTTCTAACTAAAGAGATCGGGACCAAGAGTGAGAGCGAACTTCTCTGTCCTAGATGCGGCAGTTTGATGGACATCGAGAGTGTTGAGGAGATCTATGTGGATGTCTGCCTGGACTGCAGCGGTGTATGGCTCGATCCAGGTGAGTTGGAAGGCCTGAAAGAATTATCGAAAGCGGGCTACGAACTCGACGAGGACGCCAAGATGAACGAGCGATACGAGGAGATGGTGTACAGATCGAAGCATTCCCTGCTGGCTAGGTTCATCAAGAAGCTGTCTAAGTGAACGGTGTTTTATCGTGTCGTTGATGATCGATCTTTTCGAACAACCCTGCTAAAATTAAATCTCTGTAAATAATTGCAGGGTTAAAATTAAAAATCATTATATAGTAGCAGGCTTAATATGTACCAAGGTGCTGCATTTATGTCCAAGGAACAGAGTATAGATGATGGACGACCTAAGCATTTCGATAAAACAGGATATGTAAGGAGAGATTTGGAGGAGGAGATCTGGGAATATATAGACTCTCCCGAGATCTTGGCGGTGGTGGGCCCGAGACAGGCTGGAAAGACCACCTTGTTTTATAAAATAAATTCAGAGTTGGATAATTCACACTTCATCAGTTTCGAAGATAGGGATGCGTTGAATCTATTCGAAGAAGATGAAAAGGAATTTGCCGAGATGCATCTATTAGGTTATGATTACTTACTCATAGATGAATTTCAATATGCTGAAAGGGGAGGTAAGAAATTGAAGTATCTTTACGATGCTTATCCTGATAAAAAAATAATGATAACAGGTTCTTCAACTGCAGATATGACTGTAAAAGGTTTGAAGTATCTTACTGGAAGGGTGTTAAAATTCCAACTTTTTCCATTCAATTTTTCTGAATTTTTGAGATATAAGGATAAAAAATTATACGGTATTTATACGGAAAAAGTGGAGAGGATAAAGGATTGGCTGAAAACCGGGGAAGATCCGAGTATCTCCGATACAATTCTAAAAAAACTGGAAAAATTGAGAAAAGAATATACTATCTATGGCGGTTATCCAAGGGTTGTATTGTCCGATACCGATAAAAAGAAGCGTAAGATACTCGAAAACGTCGTGGACACTTACTTGATCAGAGAGATAAGAGATGTCCTCGGCATATCTAAAGATAGAGCGCTGATGAATTTGATGAAGATCCTCGCCCTTCAGATCGGGGAGAAAACGAATTACAATTCTGTATGTGAGAAAGGAGAGATAACATACAATGATCTTAAAAAGTGGCTGAATGTATTGGAGCACACATTCATTTTGAAACAGGTAAGGCCTTTCTATACTAATAAAAAGAAGGAAGTTGTGAAAGCACCGAAATTGTACTTCTACGATAACGGATTCCGGAACTCCATTATCAAATCGTTCGGGGGTCTAGAACTTAGGCAAGATAAAGGAGAGCTGAACGAGAACTTCTTTTTCACTCAGTCCCAAGAGGAGTTGAAATACTGGAGGACGAAATCGAAAGCCGAGGTGGACTTTATACTAGATGTCGATATGAACGAGGGCGGTCCCTACCCTTTCGAGATCAAGACTACGCCGAAGGTGACAAGATCTTTTAGAAGCTTCCAGAAAAAATACAGTCCGAAGAGATCTTTTATTATGAACGAAAAAGAGTTGAGGAGGGACGGAGGTACGTATTTTGTTCCACTGGTGTTTTCGGGTGAGTTGGTGGAGGAAGTTGGTCGTGTTTAGATATCTATATGGAAAAAGCGGGTACTGAAAAGATTTCCGAGGAAGTAGTGTGGATCTGGAAAAGGTACAGAAAATAATTGAGGTGTTGAGTTGATATTATCCTAAAGATCAAGATCAATCGGGACCTGGTGAGGGGGGTAAATGATGCACTGGACACGGGGGGACTATGGTTACCTTGATCCCTCATGGCATTGCGGGCTTCGGGGAAAGGATTCCCGCGGGTGTATGAAGAGAAGAAGATACCATGGGTGGAATACACCGAGGAGATAGTTGAAGCTTGTATATGAGAATGTATATCTGAGTAGAGACCTAAAAAACTCTGGAGCATCTTCGGGGTTTTAGAGCATTGTTATGCTCGAATATTTTGGCCTTAGCTATGTTGGAAAAGAATTTATACTTTTTATAGTATCTCAAACCATGGAAGAGAATGCTGGCACGATCGAGATAAATGGGGAATATGAGCAATCTTACCACAAATTCTATGACCTCATGAAATTCAAGGTCAACAATATTTTACTCGTAGCTAGCTTATATGATGCCTTTACATTGGAGGAGGACGGCCTCCTCATGGAGCAGATATCCGGGAAATACACGGATCTGGACCTGACCTCCCCTCCTCGTATCATACGGGTTTCCTCCGGCCAAGAGGCACTGGATGAGCTGAAAAACAGGCATTATGACCTTGTCATAACAATGTCCAGATTGGTGGATATCGAACCCTTCGAATTCGGGAGAAAGGCAAAATCAACACAAAAGGACGTCCCGGTCATCATGCTCGTCACTGAAGTGGAGGAACTGCTAACGTATCACCAGCACAGTGCAAAGGACGATATCGATAAGGCTTTCTTCTGGGGCGGTAAAACCACGCTCTTCTTTGCCATCACAAAGTACGTGGAGGACATGTTGAACATCGACGAGGACGTTAAGAACGGAAACGTAAGGGCCATACTGGTGGTGGAGGACTCTCCCAGGTTCTATTCTATGTTCCTACCCATAATCTACACTGAGATCATGATGCAGACCCATGAACTCATCGAGGAGGGTCTGAACGAACATGAAAAGATGTTCAGAAAGCGAGCAAGACCCAAAATACTATTGGCGGACTGCTACGACGAAGCCGTTGAAATGTACGAAAAGTACAAGGAGCACATCATGGGCGTGATCACAGATGTGACCTATCACAAGAGCGGTGAGAAGGAGGAGGGCGCGGGTTTTGAACTTGTCAGGAAGGTCAAAGAAACCATACCCGTGCTTGTTCAATCATCCCAATCGGATCACAAGGACAAGGCAGAGGAGCTTGGAGTGCCCTTCATCAACAAGAAATCGGACACCCTGCTCATGGAGTTAAGGAATTTCTTTAAAGAAAATTTGGGATTTGGCGATTTCGTGTTCAGTACACCGGAAGGCGAGGAGATCGGCAGATGTTCTGACATGAAGGAATTCGAAGAAATGGTCAAGTCCGTCCCGGCTGAGTCTCTGAAGTACCATGCACAGCATAATCATTTCTCAAACTGGCTCACGGCAAGGGGTGAGATCGAGCTGGCTAAAATCCTCCGTGCAAAAAAGCACACGGACTTTAAGAACACGGAGGAACTCAGGGATTATTTGATCACATCCTTCAGGGAAACCCGTAGGGCCAGACAGATGGGCGTAATAACGGATTTCTCCAGGCAGGACTTCGAGTTCGAAGGTACATTCACCCGTCTGAGCGGAGGTTCCTTGGGCGGCAAGGGCAGGGGTTTGGCCTTTCTTACCAAGTTCCTCAACCGATACGGCATAGACAAAGAGATGGACAATTGTCGATTGTTGGTGCCGGATACACTATCCATCGGGACGGATGAGTTCGACAAGTTCATGGACGGGAACGAGCTGCGAAACGTACTTTCCAAGGATATGGACGATGAAGAGATTTCAAAGCTCTTCCTGCAGTCAGAGCTCTCACCGGAACTCAAATCATCCCTAGCCAAGTATATTTCTCAAGTCGATTGGCCCATTGCGGTAAGGTCATCCAGCCTGCTGGAGGATTCACAGAACCAGCCCTTTGCTGGCATATACTCAACATACCTACTCCCGAATAATTGCGAGGACCAGCAAACAAGACTGGAGCAGATATGCCAGGCTATCAAGCTAATTTACGCGTCAGCCTTTTTCAAAAAGGCCAGGGCCTACCTCAGTAAAACCGTCCGTACCTCAGAGGAGGAAAAGATGGCCATCGTGCTTCAGAAGCTCATCGGTCGCAGTTACGGGGATAGGTTTTATCCCCTTTTATCGGGTGTAGCCCAGTCCTATAATTTCTACCCCGTACCTCCCCTTAAGAGGGAGGACGGCGTTGTAAACGCTGCTCTCGGGCTCGGCAAGATTGTTGCGGAGGGGGGTAAAGTGCTGAGCTTTTCCCCGGAGAAGCCAAAGGTTATACCGGGTTTCACCACACCCTATGACATCCTGAGGAACTCACAACGGGACTTTTACGCCCTGAACATGGCAAAGACACGTTTTGACTTGTCAAAGGGCGAGGATGCCACCCTACTAAAATTGGACGTTAACGTTGCGGACAGGGACGGAGTGCTATCTCCGATAGCCAGCACATACGACCTTCAAGATGACAGGTTCAGGAACGGGGCGGGCTTCGAAGGACCGAAGTCTATCACTTTCTCAGGCATTTTAAAACACGACAGGTACCCTTTGGTTGAGGTGTTGAAGAACTTAATAGAGGTGGGGCAGAATTGGATGGGCAGACAGGTGGAGATAGAGTTCGTAGGTATTGTGGATGAGAGCAACGTGCTCCAGCTCTATGTGCTACAGATCCGGCCTCTTGTCACACTCAAGGAGAGGCAGAATGTCAGAATATCGGATAAAGAACACTCCAATGCTCTTGTTTTCACTGATAAAGCCCTAGGCAACGGTGTGCTCCAGGATATTGAACACGTCCTGTTCGTTGATCCAGAGACATTCGACTCAAAGAGCACCATAGAGATCGCAGACGAGATCGAAGGTATGAACGACAAATTGGATGAACCCTACGTCCTCATAGGCCCGGGAAGATGGGGGACCCAAGATAGATTTCTCGGTGTGCCCGTGGATTGGGGCCAAATATCCAAGGCAAAGACCATAGTGGAGGCCAGCTTGAAGGACTTCAGGATAGACCCATCTCAGGGCACCCATTTCTTCCACAACATGACCTCACTGGGCATCATGTATTTCACCATCCCTTACGGTAAAGGCGCCTTTGTTGACTGGGACGCCCTGTGTGATGCTGAAATCGTAGAGAGCGGTGATTTTGTGAAGCATGTTAGGTTCAAGCATCCCTTGGAGATCAAAGTGGACGGAAGGTGCGGCTCAGGTGTCATAGGGCCACAGCGCTAGGCATATGACCATAGTTGGATCAATATTTTCTATGAAAGAACCGCCTAAGAAGCTCGAAGATATAAATAGGCTGTGTTCAGAGTGAAATATCCATGGATATCATATAAACATCGTTCTGGAACTAGGCGACCAACACTACAACATAGACGTGGGCCAGGGCTTCCCGATATATTACTCGGAACCACAGATTCCGAGAAGTATTGGAATTTCGTAGAAAATTCCAATGATAGAGTAATTTGATTAGTCTAAGCGAATGAATACGGAGTATTCATGTAGCCCACGAGATAGAGTTCCTGGACCTGATCGACACTCCCGAGAGCTACGTGGGTCAGGCCAGACTTATTCCGAGAGTAACGGGAACGGAGGATGCGTATGAATTCTTCGAATTCTACTGACTCGCAAGTTTATCAACTTGCTCATGCGTAGGAACTCGCTACCGCTCGTTCCTTCCGTCCTTCGCCCTCTCGGCCTGCGGATGGTTTAGAGTTCTACCAGCCGGGGATCGGTGACTTAGATCCGAAGGACCATCACCTTTTGGACGGTCTCACGGACGACGACCATCCGCTGTATCTCAGGCACGACGGACAGCGGGAGATCACGGGGAACTTTATCCCTAATTTTGATGATTCAGTTTCCCTCGGTAGCTCACTTAAGAGTTTTATGAATATATGGACCCACCAATTGTCTTCCAGCGGCGGGCTGTTGGTGGATACTACTCTGACGAATTTTGACTGCGATTCTGCTTTTACCGGTGATGTTGATTGGTCGTCGGGGAAAGTATTTCCCATTTATTAGTGGGAACTTGTTCTCACAATTTATGGAAAATCAAAACTTTCCAGTAAACACTAGAGCATAGCTCTCGTAACCAAAGTGAGTTTCACACCATGGCACGATACGGGGACGGGGCAATACTGGATCGTGTTTAGGGAGGGAAGTGAGACGCACTGGGTTGAGCTGAAGTCTTAGTTTTCTTCTGCTTTTTTGGCAGATCTTATAATCATCCGTTCTTTGGACCCGAAAGTTTTTGTTATAGAGATTCTATATCCTCTAGACTTTAGTAATCCATAGGAGAGGAAATAATGAGATTTCAAAAGCTGTTATGTTTGGCGTTGGTGACGTTGCTTTTAGTTAGTAGCTTCGCATTCGCTGTGGGAGATGTGTTTTCGAATGAGGTAAGTGAGACTGAGCAGGAGATTATTCTTGAGGGAAGCGGGACGGTAGATGACCCGTACATGATATACGATGTGGATGACTTGCAGAATATGAGTGCGAACCTGACAGCGCACTATGCACTAGCCAACAACATTGATGCCAGCGAGACCAGCGGTTGGAATGGTGGAGATGGATTCGAACCCATCGGTGATTACGACAATAGGTTCACCGGCAGCCTTAATGGTCAAAACTACACCATCACTGGATTGTACATCAACAGACCGAATACGGACTATATAGGTCTTTTTGGATTTGTTGAAGATGGAGAAGTTCGAAACGTTGGTGTTATTGATGCAGATGTGACCGGCGGGGACTACTATGTAGGCGGCCTCGTAGGAGTGAACTACGGCACTGTAGAGAACTCGTATGCAAAAGGGAACGTGAGCGGAAACAAACATTATGTAGGTGAGCTCGTGGGGTACAACAGT
>CAZHUM010000043.1:0-17611 GCA_964535805.1 uncultured Thermoplasmata archaeon | reverse complement strand
GCTGGTTCGTCAACCGCACCTCCGGCTCCCACGAAAGCCCTCCGTCGGTACTGTTCCGGTAATATACCTCCCCCCCATCTCCGTGCCGTAAGTCTTCCCACACCACGTGGATGTTGTCGCCATCTACGTCAAATCCATTTGGACCTACAAAGATTGAATGTGCGTCGTTATCAGAGCTCAGCATCACAGGCGTGCTCCAGGTATCGCCCTGGTCGGTGCTGTTCATGTACATGACCTCAAATGTGCTTGGTGTTCCTCCTGTACGTTCTCTATACACGAGATGCAGTTTCGTAGGAGTAGCGATGATCGCAGGACCAGAATCCGTACCAATTTGATGGAAAGTCAGCCGTTTGTCGCTGCTCCAGGTGTTCCCTCCGTCGAACGATCTTTTGAAGTATATCTCGTACATCCCTTCCCTTTGATCCCCCCAGACGGCGTACACGTTGTCCCCTTCGCATGCGATGTCGGGCCACTCGCTGAAACTGTCGTTGAACTCGCTGATCCTTCTCTCTTCGGTCCAGGTCTGCCCGTTGTCTTCCGAGCGGAGGTAATAGATCTCCAGTACCCCTCCGTTCCTGTCGTCTTCGTAAGCAACGTGGATTGTGCTGCTGTTGGAATCTATTTGAGGATTACTACAGATACCACTTAGACTTGGGTCACTGAGCATCTCTTCCTGAGTCCAGGTGTTGCCATAATCGTCACTCATTCTATAAAATAGATCATATGGGGCTGTACGATTGTCCCAAACAACGTGTATGTTACTACCATTAACAGCGATCGCTGGTGACCAGTTATCCCCGTTGTAGGTCAGCCTAACGTCATCCGACCAGTTGCCCGGAGCAGCTGTGACCGGAGCTAGAGAAACGATAAAAAGCGACAAAACCGCTCCGATTACTATCATTTTCCGTCCCATCAATCCCGTATCTTCTTTGGATTAAATAAGAGTTTCGATATTTTTAAAACCTTATTCATCAAAACCCATCCCAAATACGTTACATTTCTCACATATATAGTACATCTACACTCCCCTTCCAGCATATAAAAACATTAAAAACCTACCTATCAGACCAACGCCTTCAAAAACTCCCTCTTTTTCTACATCTCATATAAAATAGTTCGTACTAGATCCGTGAGGTAGTTAGTATACTAGATTCGTGAGATGACAAATGATGATAACAGATGTATGATGATATCCGTAAGATGAAGAATTTATATACAGTTATTATCTAGCCCGGCCGAGGTCCACCCCCTTAGGAAAACAAGTATGAAGTGCCCCGAGTGCAAATCAACACACATCGTTAAGTGCGGAAAAAGAAAAACAAAAAGAGGAAACACCCAGCAGTACCACTGCAACAACTGCGGAACCCGTTTCGTAAATAATCCATTCCCGAACAAAACATACAGACCGGAAGTCATCATCGGATCCCTGAAACTATACCATCGTGGGCACACGCTGAAGAACACTTCGAAGAAGATCAACAGCAGATATAAAGTCAACACATCAAAATCAACAATATACAACTGGATTAGAGAGTTCAAAGATATCTGCAGTTATTCGAAGAAAAGAAAGGCACACAAAAAAGAATATGGCCTGCCCTTGATCGAAAAGAACACTTTCTTCCATTCAGATCTGAGATACGACTTCAAGTATCATGTGGGTAAACTCGAGGATGAGCGGGACTACAATCGAGATATAGTGAGATTCATACAGGATGTTTCAAACACCTGCCCGAATGAATTATTCAACAACGATTCTGGAGATACAAAAAGAGCATCATCCCTTGATCTAGATATACGAGATGACCTGTCCCTTTACAAAACGAACAACCAGGCCTGCCGATTGGCGGAGTTATCCTTAAAGGCAAACAAAAACAGAAAGAAGAAACATACAGAGGTAGAAGATTTTATGCTTTCCTGCGATACGGCAACGATCGCTACCGAGCTACCGGTCTGGTACTACGATAAAACCCTAGAAACCTCTATCACCGGACATATAGACCTCGTCCAACTGAGAGGTGGGAAAATTTATCTTTTAGATTACAAACCGAACGCTGAAAAGAAGAAACCTTTCTCACAATTGTACGCATACTGCAGGGCTTTCTCCTACCGAACAAAAACACCGTTAAAAAAGATAAGAGCTGCATATTTCGATGAAAACACATACATCCAATTCTCACCCTCAGAAGTAAGATAACATCTCTAAGCCTAAAAAAATCCAGAATAACAAATTATTCTATTTTTTACTATAATATTCCCTAATACCCTCATCGAAGGTTAACGGAGACGCCTTTTTATCGTTACACAAAGCTAGAAGAACACAATCTGGAACGCTTAAATCCCCCTCAGTACCTTTGTATATCTTCCAGGCAGAACGGACTATATCCATCCTAGAACTTAACAGTTCTACATGAGGTAAATCCAGAAGAGATTCTCCAGCTTCTACAGCCATATCATATCCCTGTCGGTATTGGATAAGGGAAATAGTTTCGGACCATATTTCAGCAGGTATTAGAATCGGATCAGGGACCTTAAATCTTTCCTTTGCTTCCTTGTGATGAACATCATCTTTTGAAAAGAGCGCATAAAGTAAGGAGGTGTCCGCTATACGCATTCAGGCACTCCCATACAGATATTTGTCGTGGTGTTCACTGACTTTTCTATCCTTATCTGAAAATGACGGTAGTCCGGAGAGGTCAACTTCGCCTTCTGGTATCACTTTTTCGATCTTGATCTTCACTTCATCCCCCTCCTTCAAACCATACACTTTAAGGTCCTTTTTTGTCAATCTCACCGCAAGGCTGTTACCCCACTTCTTTATCTTCGCGATCATGATATATACAATATGTAGATACTCGTTTATTAACTTATTCATTAAAAACCCTCCATAACTGCTCTCTCCGATACTGCAAATATCCCACTAAATTACCAACCTTGTAATAAGGTAATTCTCTCCCTCATCGGTCATATAGACTTCATCCAACTGAGAGGTGGGAAAATTTATCTTTTAGATTACAAACGGAACGCAGAAAAGAAGTCCCCCCTCTCTCAACTTTACGCTTATTCAAAAGCTCTCTTTTACCGCACCAAAACACCCTTAGAAAAGATCAGAGCCGCTTGGTTCGACGAAAAGACATACATCCAATTCACACATTCTGAGTTATTTCATCAGCCTGAAAATTGACATTTTTATGTTTGGATCTCCCTGGTAAAATATGACCATCTCTTACATCAACCCCCATCCTGAACGCTTTTATACCGCTAATATCAATATGGAGAATCATGAAGCGAATACATTCCACGGATGTTATCGAACACGATGATGGTGAGATGTGCAGGCTGGCCGGCTGGCTCCAGGAAGTCAAGAACCTGGGAGGTGTGGCTTTCCTCAAGGTGAGGGATCGTAAGGGGGTTTTTCAAGTTGTGCTCGTCAAGAAGGAGATCGGAGAAGAGTACGACGACCTGGTGAGCATCCCCAGGGAGAGCGTGATAACCGTCGAGGGCAAGAAACAGGAGACCGATCAAACGGATCTCGGTTTCGAGATCATCCCCACCTCTATAAGCGTGGAGAGCACAGCTGAGAAACCGCTCCCGCTGGGCGTGATAGATAAAGTGGATGCGGAGATGGGCACCCGTTTCGACAACCGCTTCTTGGATCTGAGAAAGGAAGAGAAAAGGGAGATATTCGAGATCCGGAACGTTCTACTGGAAGGCATGAGAGATTTCTTCTTCAACGAAGGCTTCATCGAAGTCCACACGCCGAAGATAGTCGCCGCCGGAGCCGAGGGCGGAGCCACGCTGTTCAACGTTAACTACTACGACCAGGACGCTTACTTAGCTCAAAGCCCACAGCTCTACAAGCAGATGCTCATGGGAGCAGGTTTCGAGCGCGTATTCGAGATATCACCCGCATACCGTGCAGAGAAGTTCGACACGATCAGGCACACGTCGGAGTTCATCTCCGTGGATTTCGAGATGTCGTTCATAGATTCCTCGGACGATATCATGGACATGACAAGTTACCTAGTTCAATCGACATTGGAATTCCTAAAAGAGAACGCCTCCGAGAGATTGGACAAACTGGGCGTTGATATCCAAATTCCCGAACACCCCATCAAGAAGGTGCCCCACCACGAGTGTATAGAGATCCTAGACGATCTGGGGAAAGAGTGGGAGGACGAGAAGGAAGTGGATACCGAGGGAGAGAAGATGCTGGGAGAGTACATCAAGGAAAATCACGATACGGACTTCTTCTTCATAACCGAGTTCCCAACGAAGCTAAAGCAGAGCACTTTCTACGCCATGAGGAAGGACTACGACCCGACTCTTACAACATACTTCGATCTTGAATACAAGGGTCAGGAACTGGTATCCGGCGGTCAGAGGGAGCACAGGTACGACGTTCTGGTTTCTCAGATGGCCGAACTCGGTCTTGAACCTGAAGATTTCGGAGCTTACATCAAGAGTTTCAGGTACGGTATGCCGCCCCACGGAGGGATCGGATTGGGTCTCGACAGGATGGTCCAGCAGCTTCTAGAACTGGAGAACATCAGGGAAGCAATACTGTTCCCAAGAGATACCAGCAGACTGGAACCCTGACCACTTTCTACTACCTCTCCGAATCACCTTTATATAGCTCGAAGAAGATGGGGTAAACAGATGGTCACTGGCAGTTATGAGAGGGAACTTCGAGGTATCCTATCTGCGGACGATGAAGTCCTCGAAGAAAGCACCAAAACATGCAGTGATGAAGAGATAGACAACCTTTTTTCAATCAAAGATATACCCTTCTTGGTCGTGAGGGCCGGGGGCAGCCTGGGTATCGATCTTATAGCACTCAGAGGTGAGATCGCATTCCCCATAGAAGTGAAATCATCGAAAAGGGACACCATCTACTTCAGCGACGAAGAGCGCCTCACAGATCAGGCGGAGTGGATGGCTGAAGTATGTTTCAACAGCAAAGTGCTGCCTCTCTACGCTTTCAGGTTGAAAGGTGTCAGAGGAGATAAATGGAGGATATTCACCATGAACATAGACGGTATGAGCAAAAAACATAAGGTGATACAGAGGAAGATACCCTTCATCCAGGAAACGACCCACGGCAACTACAAGATGGATTGGGAGGTGGGCATACCGCTCAACGAGTTCATCGCTTACGTCAAGCATCTCATTGGTTAACGGGTGATGTACTGCGTGTCCTGCCTGACGATTATGTCGCCCCTTTTCCCCGTGATGGCCTTCTCCGCTTCTTCGAACTCCACCACTATTTTTCCACAGTTCGGGCATTCCCATCCCTGCACATCGATATTGGTGATGCGAACGGTGGTTTTACGCATACTTGATCCACAGCGGGGGCACTTTTTTCTGTGTTCCATACCTTTCAATTGTTCAATATAGAATATAATTCTTTCTCCGGGGGTATCTTTTATAAATTACTTTGATAATTAGGTGAACATGAAGGTCATCCCGTCGGTATCTTTTCTAGGGGAAAAACCGGTAGTCGTCGAAGATGATGAATACAAGAGTTACAGGTGGGAGAAGGACGAGGTGGCGGTAGATCAGATGTTGAACGAACTTCAAGACTTCGATACCCTATACATGCTGGATCTCGACGGGATCGAAAGGGATCGTCCACAGCTGGATCTTATCAGGACTTTGAGCATGAGGAAAAAGCTGTGGGTGGACGGAGGCAGTAGAGATATTGACACGCTCACGGACATGTATATAGCAGGTGCAGATCGGGTCGTGCTTTCCACGAAGACCGCACCATCCGTGGATTTCATAGAGGAATCCGCCGAAATGAGCAACACGCTGATTTTGTCCATCGATATGGATGGAGGTATAATCTCTAATTCTGATGAGGTCAAAGTCATGAACGTTGAGGAATTAGTAGAAAGCGCGGTGGATATGGGGATCGATTCCTTCATATTCGCAGATTACTCGGATAAAAAACTGGATATAAGGGTATTGGAGAGGATAGACGCTGATAACGAGATATATCTGGTCACCGACCTATCACGTTTGGATTCATTGAGCGGAAACGATAGTATAGACGGCGTGATTTTAGGTATTCAGGAGGCGGTACGATACCAAGAGATGAACTGATAGATACGATAGCGTTCATCTTCCAAAGGGAGGGCAGTAAAAAGGTCAAGGAGGACGATTTTGTGTATGGGCTCTCTGCGGACTTGGATTGGTTTTCTTCCAAAGAAGCAAGGAAGTTGGTGGAGATAGCACAGGATGAGGGCATCATAAAGAAGGAAGACGGGGAGCTGGAGGTGCTCTTTGATTACAAAGACGTGAGCATCTCAATGGGATTTCGCCCTTCCAAGGACATTTTCACGACGAAAAAAGAAAAACCCCTTTTCCAACAGATGCTGGAAGAGATCGTCACATCCAATAATATGGACAAAGCAGAGTTGATGTCATCGGTGAACGAAAAGCAAGATAAATTAAATGTAGGCATCGAAACGGCCTTGATAGCTTTAACCGAGGAGAGAGGCATGAAATTCCCAAACAGAGCCAGATACATCCAAGGTATACAGGATAAGCTCCTTTCTGAATAAATACACGGCTCTACAAAACATTTATAAGTAGTCACTTTTAAGTATGAGTACTAATATCGATTGAATCCTTCAATCATAAATCGGAGTTAATAACATGGCAAGGATGCATGCAAGAAAACGAGGAAAGTCGGGGTCTGACAGACCCGTTGTAAAGGAGAACCCAGAATGGGTAGAAGCAGACACCAATAAAGTCACTGAACTAGTGGTGAAATTAGCCAAACAGGGCAAATCATCCAGCGAGATAGGAACAGAGCTCAGGGACCAGTACGGCATCCCGGATCAGAAATTGATAACCGGTAAATCCATCACGGATATAATGAAAGAAAAGGACGTTTATCCAGATCTTCCAGAAGACCTTTTGGATCTGATGGAGAAAGCGGTGAATTTACATGAGCACATGGAGAGGAATAACAAAGACGCAAGCAATAAAAGAGGTCTTCAGCTCGTCGAATCAAAGATAAGGAGACTGGCAAAATATTACATCAGAGAAGGTGTACTACCGGAAGGTTGGAAGTATTCCCGAGAAAGGGCAGAGATGCTCACCCAATAGATAACATGTGAGGGGGGCTTTTGTTAGAAATACCAGAAGGTCTAGAAAAAAAATACAAGAAAGCAGCTTCACTGCTGGAAAAACATGACAAATTCAGGATAATCACTCATTACGATGCAGATGGGATCACGGCTGCAGCAGTCCTTTCGAGGGCTTTTATGAAAGAACAAAAAGGTTTTCACACTACATTCGTTCACAAGATACCAGAAGAGATAGAGGATAATCTACCGATAATATTCTCCGATGTAGGCAACAGCCAACTGGAAAGGATCGTGGACCTGAAAAATGACGTTATCGTACTAGATCATCACAAAGTACCAGACCCCCAAAATTACGATACTCAAGGCAAAGTTTTCATCAACCCACATGATTATGGTATAGACGGTGCCCAAGAAGTGAGTGGTGGGACTCTAGCTTTCCTTCTAGCGGTTTTCTTCGACGAAAAGAATTGGAAGAAGGCGGTCTACGGACTGGCAGGAGCTGCAGCGGACAAACAGAACATAGGCGGTTTTAAAGGTTTGAATAAAAAGATACTATCAGAAGCATTAGAAAGAAACGTTCTAGAAGTAAAAAATGGGCTTCTTATCGATGGTGATGGCATAAAAGACGCCCTCCTGAAAGCCTGTGACCCATACTTTCCAGGCATATCGGGCAGAGTACGCGTGATCGATAATATCCTTGATAAAATTGGCATGGATCCAGAAACACCGGTAGATGAAATACCGATGGATAAAGAAAGAAAGTTGAACAGTCTTTTGATACTCTCCCTCTTCGAAAAGAACATACCGTCCCACGTCGTCGAAAGCGTGAGAAGTGAAAGGTATGTAGCAGGTAGAGAAAAGCTGGATGTCGATTTTCTTTACAAACTATTGAACGCCTGTTCTAGGGTAGATAAGCCCGGGATCGGCTTATCTCTCTGCCTAGGAGACGATAAGATATTCCAAGAGGCGGTGGATATGAGGGATGAATACAGGTCAAAAATGGTGGAAAGGTTGATAGAGCTAGAGGATGAAGGCATCGAACAGATGAAAAACATACAATACTTTTATGAAGAGAGGAAGACAAGGAAAGGTGAATTAGCCGGATTGGGTATGCTTTACTTTTTAGACCAGGACAAACCGACCTTTGGTTTGACCGAGAACGGCGATGATGTAGACATATCATGCAGGGCGACAAAACGACTCGTAGAAGCGGGGCTCGACCTTGGCAAACTGTCAAGAAAACTTGCTTTATCATCCGGAGGTAGCGGAGGGGGACACGATATCGCTGCTGGCGCTACAGTTCCTAAGAATAAGATCGATGACTTTTTAGATGAGATGGACAAAGAAGTTGGTAAGAATCTTAGAGATACGTAAAAAGGTAAATAACTGGAGAACTGAGCCTTTCAAATCAAACCGAAGATTTTATATCTAAATTATCCTTTACAAATCATATACCAAATATTCCTAAACATTTAAGGGGTCATAAAATTGCCTTTTGGTAGAAGTAAAGAGGAGAAAATCGCCGACGAAGTCAAATCGATGATAAGGGATGCTAGAGATAAACATAAAAGTGGTCAATCCAGCAAAGCAGTTTATGAGCTGAGACGTGCACTCAGGTACCTAAACGACGAGTCACCTATAGTGAACCAACACCCTCAGAAATTCTCGAAGATCTACGACATGATCGGGGAGAATTTTTACAACGCCGGGGAGCAGGACCACGCTATCGAATGCTTCGAGATGGCTCTTAATTTAGATCCAAAGAACGTATCGTCTTGGCTGAACAAAGCTATGACCTACTTCAGCATGAACGAGATGAACGAGTACGCTCTCCTCTGCTTCAACGAAGCGCTGAAGCTGGACCCCGATAATGAAAAAGCACTTCTCAACAAAGCCAATGTATTAAGGATCCTAGGTAGGAAGGAGGAGGCTATAGAAACCTACAGCGATCTTTTAGATGTTGACCCATCCAATGTAAAACACATACACAAGATGGTCAAGCAGAACCCTGACGACCCTGATCTTTGGCGCTTAGAAGCGGAGAATTTCCAAAAATTAGGAGATAAGAACAAAGCAGCAAAGGCATACGAAAAGGTCATAGAGTTGGATCCAGACGATGAGGAAGCGATAAAACAACTGCAAAAACTCAGACCCGATGATAAGAGATTTTTAATAAGGAGAGCTGAAAATCTCTACGAGGAAGGTAACGTAGAAGAAGCGAAGAAGGTCTACGAAAAAGCGTTTAAACAGGATGAAAGCAGGACCGATATCTTAGACACACTTCTCGATATAGATCCCGACAATACCAAATACCTAAGAAAGAAGGCCGAGGTACTTGAGAAACAGGGGGATAGACCTGAATCACTGAAATATTACAAAAAGATACACGAAATCAAACCTGATGACATTACATACTACAACAAAGCACTGGAGATAAATCCCAAGAACAAAACACTTCTTTATAACAAAGCCGACGCCCTCTACACCACCGAGAAATACAAAGGGGCGTTGGAAACATACAAGAAGCTTTTGAACTTAGGTGAAGATAACGTGGACCTCTGGCATAACATCGGTGCATGTGACTATCAGTTGGGAAATTACGAAAAGGCGATAAAAGCCTTCGATAAAGTATTAGAGAAGAACGAAGACGAGATCTCCGCATGGCTGAGTAAGGGAGCGGCACATTACAAGATGGGTGATTACAAGGAATCTATGGATGCTTTCAACGAAGTCGTTAAAAGGGAATCCGAAACCCCCAGCGCATGGTACTACAAGGCAAAGATAGCGGCGAAACAGAACAGTATAAAACTCCTGAAACCGCTGCTAACCAGGGCTATAAACATGAACGAAGAGTATAGGGAACAAGCCAAGGAAGACGAAGCCTTCGACGGAGTGAGAGACGAAGAGATCTTCAAAGAGATAGTATCGTAGCATGGAACGTTTAGAGATATTTGAAGGAATATTCATCACAAGCGATTTTTGCGTCCATTATCCAACTCGGGAGTTGATAGTCCTATCGGACCTTCATCTGGGTTATGAAGCCTCTCTGGCTGATGATGGTATAACCGTACCACGAAGTCAGAAAGAAAAGATACTGGACAGGCTTTCCTCCACAGTTGAAAGATATTCTCCCAAAACCGTGCTTATCAACGGCGATCTCAAACACGAATTCGGAAAGAACAGAAGGCAGGAATTTCGAGAGGTGTACGAGGTGATCGACTTTATAAGGGAAAGTGCTGATCTTTTAGTCGTTAGAGGGAACCATGATAATTTCTTGAAAACCATAACTAATCATGCAGGTGTCCCGTTCTACGAGAAGGAGTTCGAGGTGGATGATATAACTTTTACACACGGCCATAAAAATATCGATAGACGGCAGTTTACTGTTATTGGACACGAGCATCCTTCTGTGAACATAAGGGACGAGATGGGGGGAACAATTAAGATACCGTGTTTCATGTGCCATCGAGAAGAAAAAGTGCTTGTACTCCCCGCTTTCAGCCCATTGGCGATCGGCAGAGATATACTCAAGGCAAAAGAACCCTTTTCTGAAAGCATCAAAGATCTGGATATCTTGGATTTTAATATATACGGTATCACCGACGAGGGATTGATGGACCTTAGAACTCTGGCAGATATAAAAAAAGCCATGCCAGACCTGCTTTAGTGCAATCCACCACCCAAACATTTAAATACATTCACCCCAACTCTTCGGATAGAAATAGTTGGAAATGAATTAAGGTAAATTGTTAATTTATAACCTTGTATTACCCTGTCACGATCACAAACTCAAACAACATTCGCTTCTGAAACATGGGACGGATAACACGTTATAGGGTATTTTCCAGCTATTTTATACAATGATAAAAAGGTGTTAATATGGATATCGATCCAAGTACAACGAAATATGTGATAAAGACAAAGTTGAGCGCCGACGGTGTTGTGGAAAAACCAGACGTAGTCGGAGCCATTTTCGGTCAAACGGAGGGTTTACTCGGTGACGAACTCGACCTCAGGGATCTTCAGAAAAGTGGACGGATGGGTCGTATAGAAGTGGAAGTCAGTTCATCCAAGGGAAAATCATCCGGTACGATAATCATCCCATCAAGTTTAGATCTGGTTGAAACGTCGATACTCGCAGCTGCACTGGAGACCATAGACAGAGTCGGGCCGTGTAAAGCCAAGATAACGGTAGAAGAGATACGGGATGTCAGAGAATCCAAGAGGAAACAGATAGTGGAAAGAGCGAAAGAACTGCTTTCCGAGGTTGTGGAACATGGAGATGTCCCTTTGAACAACCTTTCTGAATCGGTCAGAGCTGAAGTCCAGATGGAAGAGATCACCGATTACGGTGACAAAAAGCTTCCCGCAGGACCCAACGTCAAGAACTCCGATGCTATTATAGTTGTCGAGGGAAGATCAGACGTTCTGAACCTTCTAAAGTACGGTATAAAGAACGCCGTCGCGGTTGAAGGGACGAACATACCAAACAGCATCAAGAATCTATCCTCGGAGAGAGTGACTACTGCCTTCGTTGACGGTGACCGAGGCGGTTCTCTGATCCTAAAGGAACTGCTTGAAACAGCGGAGATAGACTACGTGGCACAGGCCCCGGACAACACCGAGGTCGAAGAATTGACACAGAAACAGCTCATCAAATCACTGAGAAACAAGATACCGATAGACCAGTATATAGAGATGTACGACCTTGAACCCGGTAAAAGGGGTAAAAAAGAAAAAAAAAGGGGTAAAAAACAGAGAAAAGAAGAACCCAAAAAAAAGGAACCCAAAGAAGCTACGGCATCCAATAGATACAAAGAAATGCTTGAAGAGATCAAGGGAAAGAAGGTAGCACTCCTTTTGAACGGAGGTAAAGACGTAATAAACAAAGTTGCAACCGGAGACCTCTCAGAGACACTAAACAGTAATATGGACCCCCCTATAGAAGAGGTTGTCTTCGACGGTATCATCACACAGAGGTTGGTCGATGCGGCGGCGGATGCCGGTGTTAAGACGCTGATCGCCCGACGCGTAGGAAACATACCGAAACTTCCAACTTCTCTGAAATTGGTCTCGATGGATGACCTCTGATTTTCGAGATAAAAACCTTTCTAACTTTCTTTTTATTTTATTTAACTCGAACATCATATCCGCACGATATCATGCATAATTCTTTTATACCATACATTTTCTGATAATCTGTTCACCATGACCAAATACGTTTATTCATTCGACGAAGGAAACAAGGAGATGAAGGAGTTACTAGGTGGTAAAGGAGCCAACCTAGCACAGATGACATCTATAGGATTGGAGGTACCGCCGGGATTCACGGTTACTACCGAGGCATGTTTGAAGTATCTAGAAGAAGATAAACTACCGGACGAGATACAGGGCCAGATGCAGGAAAAGATGGGCGAGTTGGAAGAGAAGCTCGGGAAAAAATTTGGAGACCCCGCGGATCCACTGCTGGTCTCTGTTAGATCCGGAGCGGCGGTCTCCATGCCCGGCATGATGGATACTATACTAAATCTGGGTCTGAACGATGAAACCCTCCAGGGATTGATAGAACTAACCGATAAAAGGTTCGCATACGACAGTTATCGCCGCTTCATCAATATGTTCGGTGAAGTCGTTAGAGGGATACCACATTCTGAGTTCGAAAAATTGATGGATGAAGTCAAGGGTGAAAAGGGAGTTGAAAAGGACGTAGAACTGGATGCTGAAGACCTTAAAAAAGTATCTGAGAAGTACCTAAACCTAGTGGGAGATGTTCCCACGGACCCCTGGATGCAGTTGATGGAAGCTACAAGAGCTGTATTCGGCTCATGGAACAACAAGAGAGCTAGGAAATACAGGGAATTGAACAATCTCCCCCACGACATGGGTACGGCAGTCAACGTTCAGGCCATGGTATACGGTAATACTGGAGATAACTCTGGCAGCGGTGTGGCTTTCACACGTGATCCCTCGACTGGAGAGAACAAAATATACGGCGAGTTCCTGATCAACGCTCAGGGGGAGGACGTAGTAGCCGGCATCCGAACTCCACTCCATATAGACGATCTGGAAGAAAAGATGCCAGAAGTCCACTCTCAGCTGAAATACGTTTGTAAGGTTTTAGAGAAGGAGTACCATGATATGCAGGACCTGGAGTTCACCATAGAGGACGGTAAGCTGTATATACTTCAGACCAGGACGGGGAAAAGGACACCCAACGCAGCGGTAAAGATAGCCCATGATACGGCGAAGGAGAATTTGATAGACAAAAAAACGGCTCTCACGAGGATCACTGGAGATCAAATCGAGAAGTTGCTACACAAGAGTATAGATCCTGAGGCGGATATCGAAAAGCTGGCCAATGGATTGAACGCATCACCGGGAGCTGCTACAGGCAAAGTAGTTTTCGATACCGATGAGGCCGCGGAGAGAGGCGACAGCGGAGAGGATATCATATTGGTCAGGCCGGAGACAACCCCAGAAGATATTCACGGTCTTGCAGCTTCTCAAGGAGTACTGACAAGCAGAGGAGGTATGACCTCTCACGCTGCCGTTGTGGCGAGAGGTATGGGTCAACCCTGTGTGGCTGGAGCTGAAGAAATAAACATCGATATGGATGCGGGGGAATTCAAGGTCGGAGATGTAACGGTAAAAAAGGATGATATCATTACCATAGACGGTACGACTGGAGATGTAATTTTAGGTGAAGCACCGCTTGTAGAACCGGAGTTTACGATGGAATTCGAAGAGTTACTTCTGTGGGCGGACGACATCAGAGAGATGGGTGTTTGGACCAATGCAGATACGCCGGAAGATGCCCAGAAGGCATTGGAATTCGGTGCTGAAGGCATAGGACTATGCAGGACGGAACACATGTTCTTCGATCCCGAAAGGCTGGATGCCGTCCAGGAGATGATAATCGCGGATAAATTAGAGGAACGTGAGAAGGCTTTAAAGAAGCTAGAGCCCATGCAGAAGAAAGACTTCTTTGAGCTTTTCCAGGTCATGGACGGACATCCATTGATAATCAGATTACTCGATCCACCACTTCATGAATTCTTACCTCACGACAAGGAATCACAGAAGGAGTTGGCGGACAGATTGAATATCACTCTGGACGATGTGAAGACTCAAGTTGAGAAATTAAAGGAAGCCAACCCGATGCTGGGCCACAGGGGATGCAGGTTGGGTATCACTTTCCCAGAGATCTATCGTATGCAGGTCAGAGCGATACTAGAGGCTGCTTTAGAAGCCAAAGAGAATGGCGTGGATGTCAAGCCCAGGATAATGGTCCCGCTTATAGGAAACGTGAAAGAGTTCGACATATTGAAACGTGAAGTGGTCGACACGGTCGCCGAAGAGGTGCTGGCTGGAAAGGAACTTGCCTTCAAAGTCGGAACCATGATAGAGATACCCAGAGCCGCTCTTACAGCGGATGAGATCGCCGAATCGGCGGAGTTCTTCTCATTCGGTACTAACGACCTCACTCAGATGACACTCGGTTTCAGTCGTGATGATGTAGGGACCTTCGTTCCGGAGTATCTGGATAAAGGCATATTGGATGCAGATCCCTTCCAGGTTTTGGATCAAAATGGTGTTGGTAAATTGGTCATCGAGGCTACCGAGAAAGGCAGGAAAAGTCGCTCCGACCTCAGTGTCGGCATCTGTGGTGAACATGGAGGAGAACCGTCATCTGTGAAATTCTCTTACAGAGCTGGGCTGAACTATGTGAGTTGTTCACCTTTCAGAGTTCCTATAGCCAGGATCGCTGCAGCTCAAGCCAAAATCGAGGAAGAAGAAAATTAGAAAAGATAAATCCATTCCCTTTTATTTCTTATTTATCGTTTTCTTAAATCTCTTGTGGGTCAGTTCGTAGCCTATGCTTTTGTAGAAGGATTCGATGATAGGGTTTTCTATATTGAGGTGAACGGATGCATCCATGTCTTTCGGAACGAGACGATCCATCAAATCGGCACCAATACTCTTTCTCCTGTGCTTCAAGTCCACGGCTAGATGAGCAACATGAAATTTATCGAAGAACGGTGTATATGTGCCGGCTGCAGCTCCGATAAGTTCTTCTTCCTGATATGCCCCTATTATCCTCCCCTTCTCTAAGCAAAAATGAAGATCCTGGGCGAGTTCATCCCTTGATATGTACCTCTGCAGATTATCGTATAATAAATCGATATATTCTTCGATTTTTTTCCTTTCTACTTCATGTGCTAGAACATATTCGACCATGGTGATACTTCCTAATCTGAGAAAAATAATTCCTCTATCCTATTTGCAGTTTTCGTTGGTCTACGGAGTAATGCATCCTCTGCGGGTAAGCGGTATCTTTCTTCGTACCTTTGGATCCATTCGTCGACATCGATCCCTCCTTCGTGGTTGATACCTATGGCAATTATCGAGTCTGGATAGAAGAACTCTATGGTCGTTTTCTCTTCGTCCAAGTCCGGTGATGGAAGGTCGGGAAGTCCGTCCTTTTCCTCTCTACCCGGTGCGTGGATGAGAACGATGCCATGGGGATGGACGCCCTTCATCAATGCCAGAGGGTTCCCTCCTTGTGGATGAGCGATGCAGGCCTGTCCTTCGATGATTAATATGTCGTGATCGTTCTCCTTGGACACCTTCCATACAACGTGTTCGGCTTCACCGCTCAGAAAATCACCTCGTATGCCGTCCAACGGGAATCCGTATCTGGCACCCTGGATGATCCCTGTCTGTCCCGTTGCGACGAAGGCGGGATCGTGCCCCCTATCTTGAAGTTCTTTGTAGAGTTCTATACAGAAAGTCCTCTTACCGATAGCACAATCGGTACCCGAGACTAGTATCCTGATAGGTCGGTCGATATTTCTCAATTTACCTGTAAAATAATGTGGGTTTTCAGGCTCCTTTCTCACGTCGTGTATAGTGACGTCGTTTTCCTCCGCTTTCCCTTTGAATTCTTCGTTCTCCGATATGTGATCGTGGCAGCCGTGGACTATGTCCATACCGTTTTCCATGGCCTGGAAGAAAACATCCTTCACATCGTAGGGAAAGCCTCCACCGTCCCTTGCGATGCCGTTGATAAAAGCTTTAGGTTCTGTATCTAATTCTTCTAAAGCTTCGTCCAAACTGCTGAATATGGGTATGGTTTTATCAACGTCGTCGAGCACTTCGCTTACGTATTTTTCTTTTTTCGTACTGTCGATGACACCGACGATCTCGTACTTATGGGAGAATCTGACCAACCCGTTTGCCGTTTTACCATCGATTTTACCGAACTCACCTTCAGCGTATATCAAAGCCGGTATCTTCTCTTCTATTCCGAACATATCATTTCACCTGAAGTTATTAACAGAACGTGGGTACCAGATCCTTCTTCATCACTTAAATATTCTTCCAAGGCGCCCAGGGGTGCCGCAGAAACCGGTAGGACCTTTTCCAAACCATCTTTCTTCAGTAGGTCCCGGTACTCGAGCAGCTCTTCGTCGGTCAAACCGATCCCGATCCCGCTTGTGTCTATTATCGCGTTTACCGCCTCCTGACCGTCATAGGCTTTCCAGTTCAGCAGAGGTTCGTTCACTTCGGTCTCTTTTATACTATCTGGATCGAGTTCTACCACATCTTCCTCTCCCCGTTCTATCGTTTCTATAACAGCATTGTTGCTTTTGCTGGACGCGCCTAACATCCTCGGAATATTTCCCGATCGTTTTTTCCTCCAGAGCAACCTGAATCCTAGATGGATGCCTGCCAGGGTGGTACCGTTACCCACCGGTACTGAGATAGTGTTGGGTGTGTGTTCTAGTTGTTCCTGTATCTCCTCCGCTATGTCCACATAAGCGACCAGGGAAGTAGGTGTATTCTTTTTTCCTGGATTCGCATCGTAGCATCTCTCTTCTTCTGCCCAAGCTCTGCTCATCTTAACGGAATCTTCGTAACCTCCTTCCACGAATTCCACATCGGCACCGTTCTCTTTTATACTCTCGACGAGTTTTCCGGAGTACTTCTTGGGGAGGAAGATTTTACAGTCCAGGTCCGATCGGCAAGCCACGTAGCTCAGCGCTAGACCGTAATTTCCGCACGAACCTACCGTGATACGGTCATACCCCCTAATTATAGCATCATCGACGTGCTGGATCGCCAGTCTGTCTTTATGTGTCCCGGTCGGATTGTAACCTTCCAGTTTGAGATATATCTTCTCAGCGCGGAATCGCTTCTCTAGATTCCTCGCTCTAACGAGCGGTGTGTTTCCGATTCCGTAGGTCATGTTGAACTTCCATTTACAATCGTTAATAATAAACTTTTACCTAGGAATACAATAAAATATAGAAAAAAAAGGGAAAAAGTGTTTTTGGTTATTTGTACTCGCGGCAGTTGTCGCAGTACCATCTGTTGTATTGCTGGACCCAGCGCATCTGTTGTCCACAGCCTGGACACGGATTGGTTGCTGCTTGCTGTTGCGGCGGCTGCTGCGGTGGTGGTTGATGCTGTTGTGGCGGGTGTTGTGGCTGTTGATATTGCTGCTGACCGTACTG
>CAZHUM010000042.1:0-17967 GCA_964535805.1 uncultured Thermoplasmata archaeon | reverse complement strand
TAATAATACCTGGAGCATTCATTTTGACCTTTTGGAAGATGTGGGACGAAACTGTTTTCGTTGAATATTTTAAGGAAAGGAAAACAACCCAGATCGAAAAGACCAACAAGATAATCAATATGGAGACCGATCTGATATCTAAGTTGAAAATATATATGGTGATTTTTCTCATAGTTTTTTTACCGATGTGGGGTTTCGTAGCTTCAGAGATATCACATTCTGAGATGAGGAGGGAGGTACACGGAGTCGGCTTCGGAGCCTATGTAAAAGACCCAGTTATGCAATCATTGGGTCCCTCTTACGATACCGATAGCATAATCGAAGGGATGAGGGAAAAACCAGATGTATGGTTTCCAGACATGATCGACGGCGTTGTCGATTTCGAGGAATTGACGAGATTACCCGGAAGATTATCGGTATACAAGATGTATGAAGAAAGATATGTGGTCACTTACACGTATTCTACACCAGTTCCAATGATAAAATCATATGGAGTCGAGATGATAGAGACCCAGGAAGGAGGCTATAAGATAATATCGGTGGAAGAAAAAATGATTGTATTCCCACTCAACCCAGGTAGTTCAAGTGAAGTTGTCCCAAAGACAGCATTTTAAGCGTTAATGTTTAATAACTTCTAGGAGATGTGATTCCGATGCCAGAAATCGATATCGTACTGGTGGAACCAAAGACCCCGGGCAACATAGGTGCCATAGCTAGATTGATAAAAAATTTTGGATTCAAGAATTTAATTTTGATAAATCCAGTACCGATCGATGAGGATGCAAAGATCAGAGCGATGCATGCCAAGGATATACTGGAAAACGCAGATATTAATGAGGATTTGAAAGAAGTGGTGTCTAGATACGACATGGTCGTGGGCACATCGGGTGTTGACACCGATAAAGAAAAAAGATTTCTAAGACAGGCGGACTCCCCCCAACGATTTGCGGAAGAGATAATGGATTACGATGGAAAAATAGCTATCCTGTTCGGGAGAGAAGATATCGGACTGCTAAACGAGGAATTATCCCTTTGCGATAGGTTCGTCAGGATCCCTACTTCAGAGGGATATCCCATAATGAACCTCTCACACGCGGTAGGCATCGTCCTTTATGAACTCCATAAAAACGGAGTTGAAGTTACACAACACGGGGAGAGCATCGACGAAAGCGAGAGAGAAAGGCTCATGGGATCATTTTCCCATATTCTCGATTTGGTAGATTATCCAGAGCATAAAAAACGGAGAACGCTCATCATGTTCAGAAGGATACTGGGGAAAGCAAATACTACGACATGGGAATATCACAGATTGATGGGTATATTTCGACACATAATGGACGATATCGAAAAATAAATCCTCTCAATCGTCTCGACCCAATTTCTCAGATATGATCTTCTTCAACTCGTTCCTGTCCTTTGCACCGAGACCGAAATACTCCTGGAACTTCGGGCTGGTCCTCAACGAATAAGTCCTTCCGTCCCGTTCCACTATGATCAGATTTTTCTCCTTTAGATGCTCGATATGGTCATAGACTTTGCTGCCGATCTTCTTCTTCAGGTCGCTCTGTCTTATGGGTTGATAGTAGGCGATCAGTGCCGCGGTTTTTAGTATCTCATCATCAAGTTCTGGCTCCATGATCTCTATACCATATTGATTGTACTCCGGTTTGAGCTGCATAGAGTACCTTCTACCGATCTTCTTGACCTCTATGGAGGTTTTCCTGTTTTGATACATCCTTCTCAACTTTTTTAATCCCTTACGCAGTTGTTTACGTTCGATCCCTACCGCTTCCTCTATCTCTGGAACGCTCAAAGGTCTACCTGCCGAGAAGATCACCGCCTCTAAAATAGATTCTAGGTCCTCGCCTTCTCCCTCATCCTTCTCTTCTTCTACACTTTTACTCTGGTTCGATTCATTTTCCTCCATATCTGATCCATCCAACGATAGATATTCAATATATATTAAACTACCGCAGTGACGGCATCGGTCCACTTCCATATATAAGGAACCAAAAAGACATATATGATTAATTTACTAACAACACCCATGCCCGTTATCTCAGTGGATCCTGAAGAACTGAAGAGACTATCAGATTCAGATGATTTCGAGTTGATAAAGAATCTGCCCAAGCTGGGTATCGAATTAGAAGAGATAGGGGATGAGGAATGGAATATGGAAGTATTCCCTGACCGGTGCGATATGCTGTCCGTAGAGGGCATATCCCGGGCTGTAAAGGGCTTCTCAGGTAAAGAAACGGGTCTACCCGAATACGTATCACAGGCATCGGACATCGAAACTACGGTAGAGCTCAGCGTTCAAGACGTTAGACCTTACATAGTGACGGCGATCATCAAGAACGTAGAACTAAACGATAGATTACTCAAATCCCTGATGAATATACAGGAAAAACTGCATCTGACTTTGGGTAGGAACAGGGCAAAGGTGGCAATCGGTGTACACGATCTATCCCGGATAAAACCCCCCTTCGTTTACAAAGCTGTTAAACCCACTGATGTTCGTTTCGTACCACTTCAAAAGAATCACGAGATGACACTCAAAGAGATACTAGAAAAGCACGAGAAGGGTGAACAATACGCTCATATATTAGATGAGAAGGACCGGTATCCGATCATCTTGGATTCAGAAAATAGAGTTCTGTCTTTCCCACCGATAATCAACGGTGTCCTTACACAGGTGACTCCCGATACGGATGAGTTGTTCATCGATATGACCGGTACGGACCTTAGAGCCTTAGAAAATTCACTCAATATCTTGTGCACCCTCTTCGCCGACAGGGGAGCGGATATATACTCAACAAAGGTGCTGTACGGCGAAAAACCCGAGGTTTATCCACGTTTTGAATACGAAAAAATCGATATCGATCCCGAAGAGGTCAAAAAACAGTTGGGGATAGAACTAGATGGTGAAGAGATAACGGATATACTGGAAAGGATGAGATTCGGAGTCGATACCGGGGGAGATAAGGGAAAAAAAATAACTGTCGTAATTCCTCCATACAGGCACGATATACTTCACCCATGGGACGTTATAGAAGATATAGCAATAGGGTACGATTTCGATAACTTTGACGGTGAGATGCCTAAGGAGGTAACGATTGGTAGAGAGCTGCAGATCCGGGAGTTAGAATCTACGCTCTCTGAGATGATGGTAGGATACGGTTTCCTCGAAGTTATGAACTATCCACTTGGCAACGAGAGGAGAGAATATGCTATGATGGGTAAGGAATTACAGGAAGACGTTTACACGCTGGAAAATCCCGTCACCGAGGAGGAGACCTGTCTGAGAGTATCTCTTCTACCTTCTCTGATGCAGAACCTCCATAAGAGCAGAAATAAGTCACTCCCTCAGAAACTTTTTGAGATAGGGGATGTGGTGATCAACGGTGAGCAAAGAGCCTTTTTCAGTGGAGTGATCACGCATTCTGAGGCAGGTTTTTCAGAGATAAAATCTTTGATCGACGGTATGATGAAAAATGTCGGGGTGGAGCACACCATCGAGGATCATAAGGACGAAAGATTCATAAACGGTCGATGCGCCTTGATCGAGGTGGGAAAACGAGAGATCGGTTTATTCGGAGAGGTGCATCCCGAAGTACTCACTAATTTCGAGTTAGAAAATCCCGTGATCGCCTTCGAGACTTTCGATCTCAGCAGATTTGTTAGAAAGGAGCACAGCCTTTGACATGGATTGTATATAAAGGAAGGAAAAAAATAGAAAATAAAAGGAATGGGTTTTCACTGATTTATTTATTATAGTTCATCTGTCTTTTCTTCGTCGAGATCCACATCGACCTTGTCTTCGGATTCTTCTATCTCTTCGTCCATGGCCTCTTCATCGATCGTTTCCTCGGTACCACCAGGTTCTTCTAGTGCTTGTTCCTCTGTCTCCTCTTCGGGTTCAGGTTCGATTTCACCTTCCTCTAGTTCTTCGTCGATGACTTCTTCTTCCACTGTTTCCTCTTCGAAATCTTCTTCCAGTTCTTCTCCTTCTTCTGGTTCTCCGAAAATGTCTTCCTCAGTGACTTCTTCTTCGGCTCCGACTTCTTCCTCTTCACCGAAGAGCTCTTCCTCTAGTTCTTCGCCTTCTTCATCAGTGATCGCTTCTTCCTCTTCCATCTCTTCTTCGATGGGGACCTCTTCTTCCTCTTCTTCAATGACTGTTTCTTCCTCTTCTTTTCCGAGGAACATCGGCAGTACTTTGAATCCGAGGAGCAGTCCAGCTAGGAGAGCTATCACGATAGCGGCGATTATTGCCCCCATCATGGAACCGCTCATGCCTTCTTCTTTAGAAGTTAGATCAACGGATCTGGTAGACTGTGCTACGTTTCCAGCTTCGTCTTCAGCGGTTATTATCACTTCGTTCATGCTGTTCTTTCGAAGGGTTATGGTCGAAGAGAAACTGTCTCCACTTACTGCTATCGGTTTGCCGTTTATCATCACATCTGCTTCTTCGTCTACACTGCCTGAGATGGTTATTTCGTTTCCATCTTGTTCATAATCCCAATCTATGGACGGACTGACAGTATCTTTTTCTAGATTTCTTGTGTTTGTCTCAGTGTTTCCAGCTTCATCAACTGCGACTATCTCGAACTCGTTATCTCCTTCTTCCAAGGTGACCGTATGTTCGAAGTAGCCATCAGCCATCACGTTGAGTTCTACATTGTTGATATAGACACCTACATCACCGAGTTCTTCCTTTCTATCTATTTCACCTTTGAATGTGATCTTTTCTTTACTAAAGATATCATCCGTAATTCTGGGGCTGGTAATTGTGATATCCGGTTCGACTGTGTCTTTGTAAACTGTGATCATCTCTTCCATGCTGTTGTCGACTCTATCCGTGGCAGTGAATATCAATTCATGCATTCCATCTTCATGAAGTATTATCTCATCCTCGAAGGAGGAATCTATGATGTCTATCTGTTTTGTCATAGTTCCTGTATTGTTCTTGACTGTAAGTTCTAAGTTTTCCGTATCTTTACTCAAACTCCCTGAGATAGGTAAGACATCCTTATTAGTGAACAGGATGTCGTCCATTCCTCGTGTCAGATCACCTGTGAGCGATATATCTGGTAAGGTGGTATCAATCTCGAACGACCAGTTATGCACTTGCATATTTCCCGCCCTATCTTTGGCTTTAACGGATACGAAGTGTATTCCGTCCTCCATGGACTTTGTGGGGATATAGGACATGGTACCGTCTTCACGGATGGATGTGTAGGTCGTGATGTTTTCATTGTCTAACTTGATCCATATGTTGCTGGTATCTACACCGACTCCTTCGATCTCTTTTATTACTGTTCTTTCCTTGGTTACCCAATCATCTGCGCTGGCGTTTCCGAGTTTCAACTCACCGACATATATCTTACGTTTCTCTGTAGTCCTCTCTTTGATTATGTCTGTATAACTCGCTAATATAGGCGGTTTATCTTCTGAAACCACGTCATTGGGTTCGGGGCTCGTATCTTTGATCTGGGGAGAATTTGTGTCCAGGAACACATTAAGAGGTATGGTTATAATATCATCTGCATCGTCGATTCCGACATTGATAACACCACCGTATGCACTGTCCTCTGCATCGCCTGGGAAATTCCACATCAGGTCAAATTTACCTTCTTCAAATGCTCCTATTGGCTGTCTTGGAACATCTCCGAGTTCGTAACCTTCGACACCTGCCAGAACCACACTTATCTTCAGACCGATGTATCCAGGATCGGCGGTGGTATATCCTAGTACTGCCAAGATATATTCTCCATCCGGGGGATTCATTATCTTGATGTGTTCGTCAGAACCGCCAACGCCGGAGTATTTTACAAATTCATCTACCTCTGGAACTCCATTACCATTTGCATCACGGAAAAGACCTAGGTCAACGTCGCTCGCCCCATCTTCATCCCAGCATGATATCTCTAAAGAGAGTGCATTTTCTACGGATATGTGCTTGTGGTAGGTAGATTTGGTAGCCAACAGTTCAACAAAGGTGATCGAATTCCACCAGTCTGCTGCGAAATCATCCTGTGGTATCGGCACCCCGCTCAAAGATTCAGATTGGGCAGGACCGACAGCAGACGCGTTGAAACGGTTTATCTCCATTCCAGGTAAGAATTTGAATGTTGATTTACTGAGCATCTCGTTGGTATTCACGTCTCCGGGTACCGGTTTGATTTCTAATGGGAAAACATCTCCCGATAGATGCTCGTAGGGGCTCTCCTCACCATCGACTCTTGTATTTCTTACTGCAATTACATTTAAGCCAGGTACAACAGATGTTCCAAATACAGATCTAGTAGTGTTCGTGTTAGTTTCTCCGTTATCCCCAATAGATGACGCTGATGCTGAAACACCCTTTCCGAAAACCCCCTCTCCTTTACTAGTACCGAAATCGCTTGTTGGTTGGAGTACCTGTATATCTAGGTCAGATGTTAGTATAGATACGTCATCTTTAACATCCACGACGTTCTTGGTTTCTACAGCCATCCAAACAGAATCTATCAATAGATTTCCGTCTCCCGGCAGACCTCTGACTTTATGTTCTATAGCGATGGTAGTTCCGCCTACAAGTGCCCAGTTCCAAGTCGGAGCCCCGTGTTTATGTGAGTCCCAAGTGATATCTAGTTCTGATACAATGGTATTTTCAGTTACATTGATGTCAAGGGAACTACCTTCTTTAGAATAGGTCAAGGTAAGGTTATTAGAATCGACTTCTGGAACAGTTCCGCTGTATTTGTGTTTAACCATGATTTTGACGTTGTGGACCCTTGAATCAAACGATGATACATCGAAGCCACCTAGATTTATCTTATCTCCTGGCGCTAGTTCTGCATATTGATCGTCTGGTTCCCCATGGATATTTGCTACAGAAGTGTCTCCACTTCCAGAGGTGGTATAAACATCCACTCTTTTTGTCCAATCAACTTCAGTGACCATCTTTATCCCTTCATCCGCAGCCTTGTAACGACCATCATCTGGAACGTTGATGTAGTAATATCGCCAGTCACCGCTATTCTTTTCATCCCCCGAAACACCAGATAAATGTGAATTGGAGTATAGATATTTGCACTCATCTTCTCCTCCAAATTCAGCTGTCATCCTATCTGACATAACATTGATCAATACGGGTATCTTTGTAGTTTTTCCACCCGTTTCCAGTTTGATGGCTGCTTCGTAAGAACCCGGTTTTGCATCTTCAGGTACATCTAAAGTTGCGGTGAATGTACCAGAATCGCTACTTGTTGAAACAGAACTGTCCACACCGATCCAATCATGCGGTTTCTCTTTGAAGAATTCTACCTCAAAGGTCCAATTTGCGTTTTCTGTTGCAGCGGTCAAAGCCGTGAGATATACGAATAATCCTCCATTAGTACTCAGCTTTCCAGGGTTATCTATCATAGTAGTTAAGGTATTAGATGATATATCATAATCAATCCGGTTCAACTCATAAAGCTCTTCCGTGCCGTCAGTATTGTACATGTAATCAAAGGTCGGACTCGGTTGATCAATATTTGATTCATAACCGCTTAGGTTGAAAGTTCTCAATGGATAGTTTTGATCATATCGAGTCAAAGTCGGGAAATTACATTCAGGCATGTTGCCGTAGACTCCACTGGTCCATAATGGAGAATTGATGCTCAGATTGAGCGGGTTTAAGTCATAATTAGTATCTGTGTATGAATAATCAGGGTGTGTAGCTGTAGGTATAGTTAACTTTGCAGGAGACCCCATAGAATTGAACTGTTTAATAGCTCCTTCCATAGCTGCAACAAATGACACATCTGGGAAGCCGTATATTGCTAGATTAACCGTGCTCACATCCATGTATGTTCCGATTGCATCCTCTGATCTATCTATGGATGGGTTACTTCTATCTGATACATCTACTTCAAAATATCCCATCGAAGGTACGGCAACAGTAAGCATGTTGCTAGAGGCAGCCATGTCCATCCCCGTTGCCATCGGAATTGATATTGTGCTTACTAAGGACGGCGAAGAGGGTGTAGATATATCTATTACCTTGATATTGGACATATTACTCAAGTAAAGATACGATGGATCCGCTTTGTCTACAAATACATCGAAATAATAACCAGCACCATATGTAGCGATCCTTTGTGGATTTGTTCTATCGCTGATGTCGAATACTTCCATACCTCCAGTTGTGGCTAGATAAGCATAGTTGCCGTTTATCGAAATCGCACCAGACATATTAGATGTGGTATTTTGCCCGGTTATTGATGGTGAATTTATATTTGTTATATCAACGATAGAGATCCCGTTGTAATCTGCTATATAAGCATAGTTACCAACGACTTCAACATCGCTGCCGAATCCTGTACCTAATGAAACGCTACCAGCTAACGTTGGATTGTCTATGTCGCTAACATCGACCAATTGCAGACCAGAATTTCCAACTGCGACCGCTGAAAAACCACCAGCGAAGTCCGTATCTATACTCATCGGATAATCGGGGAGGTCTACGTTGCCATTCTGATAATATTGGAATGAATTGTCGATAGAGTAGATCTCGAAGCCGGGGTTGTGTCCATCTACGGAATCACCGGTAAAGACATATACCCGACCAGTTACCGGTATATCGTCTACAGAATCTACACAGTACGGAGAGCTGATATTCGTGGTGGGTTGTATCCATGACATCTCTGAGAATTGTTGTGCACCGTTTATAGCGGGTGCATTAGTTGTTTTTAGATGCTCAAGGTACTCTCCCATCCTGTTCTCCCAGTTGAATGATGCCATGGCAAAATTATTCGCCAGGTTTCCATTAGAGTCATATATTTCTGAATAGGGGGATGAAGCTTTGATTCTGATCATGTCCGGTTCTTCTGATAAGTTGAAATCCATCACCTTTTCAGATGTAGGATATGCTTGTACACCAAACTCATCACCTAATGAGTCACTCTTTTGATAATGTTCTACTTCGTCTTTTATCATCATCTGGTCTTCTGGATCGGAATTCAATTTGAATAGACCAGTTTCATTCATCACGAATCCCGTACTCCTATCGTACATCTGATGATTTCGTCCAAGCATATCTTCATAGGTGTAACTATAAGTTCTATCTTCAAATTGATAATTCCCTATCTTTGTGAAGGTGCCTTGAGAGACTGAGGTAGAGGAACTACCGCCCATATATTCAACGTTGAATTGTTTCTCTATAGTGTCTCCCGGTCTGACCATCTTAGAAAAACCATCAATATTTTCACCGTTGAAGTCACCGGGCACCCAAACAGGTGTATCTACACGGAATCCGCTGCTACCGGAAGCTATATCTACCGCAGTTCTAGCATCCAATAAACCGGAGCCTTCTCTCAATGTGTTAGTGTTTGTCGTATTTGAAGCACTCATCATTAATGATCTTCCAGTTGTTAGATTGAAACCACCGCTGCTCGCTCCGTGAGCCAAAGCTGCGATTCCCGTGACTATCGCGCATGATATATCAACGCCATCACGTGGGTATGTGGGATAAATACTACTTCCATCTGAAGTTTCAGCACTGTATCCTTTATGTAACGGCATAGATGCATTGTATTTCCCTAAAGCGACTATCTCTGGTTTTGGATATCCCATCGGAGTTGGTCCCTTCGAAGCCAAGTTCGGAACGACGACCCCCATGGAATTCGGTCCCTCTATTTCTCCAACTTCAACATTGGCATAACCAACGGTAAGCATATGAGGGGCACCCCCGGGTGGAACAATGCTTCCATATCCAGGACCTTCGTACCCCGCGCTCCCGATGAAAAGAGAGTTCGATTCACCGTTCTGCAGCATAGCAACTTCAGCTTTCCTCGAATAATCATCCCATCCAGCAAGTTGTTCATCCTCTATATTGTATGGGTTGGTTATAATATCGGCTTCGTCACCTGTGTTGACTTCACCATCGTATCCCTTCACAAGGAAGTTCCAAGAGCTGTACAGATCTGAGTATGCATTACCGATTGGAATTATTTTAGCTCCTGGTGCTACACCTTCTATTTTAGGAATATCAACTTTACTGTAAGATTGATTAACGGAGAAAGGATTGTTAGGATGTAAGGCAGGATCGTTCATGTTATCGACGATATTATTCAACCTTTGAGCGTTATCGTATCCGGAACCATCGCCTACAAGTATAGAGGCTATTTCAGTTCCGTGGCCACTTTCTTCTTCTAGTATATCGACTTCATCATCAAAGTCACCCATGAAGCAGACTAGGTCCCCGTTTCCTGGTAGGTTGTTATCTACACCCATGAGCCTTGCCTGCTCTTCAGAACCTGGCAGGGCTGTTGAATTAATGCTGTAATGCATCACGAGTTGGTCATCGTCATCTAGTTTATCCCCGTATTTCGCTTCAGTTAATTTTAAGAGGTATTCCTTTTCGTCTTCATCATATCTTACGGACCAATGATCGAATGTGTATTTAACGGTCAATTTACTTTGTGTACCGATATTATCGGTGAAAGAAACTTTTCCACTGGAGTAATCCACATCATAATCCGCGCCTTCTTCTAATTCTCCAGTCCAATTGTAAGTCGCATAGATTTTATCATCTGGGTAAAGTCGGAAAGCTGGATTGAAATCCACCACACCACTTTCCGAATTTACAGCACAGAATATGTCGTCATACTTCTCATTACTCCAATCCTTTACACCTTCCGTCTGTACCAATATATCTAGTCTTTCCCAGTCCTCCATAGTACCGTTGTAATAGAGTTCTAAATCCGAAATATCTTTGTGTGGAAGTATAAACTCCTTGTCACCGCCAGAAGCTTGATAAACGCTCCTGTTCTCAACAGGAAGTTTCTCGCCGGTTATCCTCAAAGTTCCTTCTCTGATATTTCCATCGAACTCTAAGGTGGCCTTTTCTTCCGAAAACTCCATGTTCAGATATATATATTCCTTGTCCCACAATTCACCGTTTTTATAAACCTTTAAAATATTCGGGAACGTAGAGATGTTTTCACCTGGAACGATGGTTTCATTGTCCTTGTTAAAGTCACTTAATTTAAGTGGATCACTGACATTTTTAGTTGCATTTGAGATAAAATACAGGAGCCCAGATGAAATATCTGGGAAACCGTCCGGCGTGGTTAAGTTTGCTTCATCCTCAAAGGGGACAGTAGCGTTATAATTATCCAGATAGTCTATAGGATTGTCCTTGTCAAGAGTGATATCGTCGTCGGTGAAGACATAATCCATGTTAAGATCTACAATGACCGTATCATATACATTCTCTTCGTTTCTATCTACAACCAACAAACCTGGTTTTCCCCTTTTTATGGTCATCAATTCCGAAGGATGCATCCCAAAGTGATATGAACCCGAAATGCTTTGATTAGTGTTCAAATTAATAGTGTATTTGGGTATGTAAACCGGTTCGAATGCACTGAGTGAGGTAGCCTTCGTTGGGTAATCATACGATATTTCTATGTGATCTATGTTTAAAGTGGCGCTGCCGGAATGGCTATAGTATAGATCTAGATTATCTAGATGGGCGATCTTATTCACGTTGTCTAAACTAACTGTAACATTGTTATCATCATCACCGGTTGCGAAGCTTAAACCCGTATCGTACTCCTCGCCGTCTATTATATATTTCATAGTATTCGCACCCATATTTTCGCCCCCTGCGGCGTTAACGCCATAGTGGATCTTTAATTCCACATCAGTTATAGCAGCTTTAAATGCCGGTAGACCACTACTTATACCAAGAGAAATATTTTTTCCTCCAGCAGCAGTAAACCAACCATCCCCCTCTACGATATCATGGGGGGGTGATGACGTTGGTGAGATGGTCAGGTCGTCAGCGGCATCATCCGCCTCGTTGGCAGCCAATGTTCCCCATGATGATACCGTGTTTTCTGCTAGATGTAAATTGGGTATATCATCTTCTTTTATCGTACCATACTTAAAGATCCTATCGAAAACATTTACATCCGCTGGAACGCTATCTTGGGCATGTGAATACTCAGTGTTTTCTATTTTACCGAGCTTGATCTTGTTCATATCCCTTCCGAAACTTACCATCTGTACATCTATGAACTGGGGATCGCCGGAGATCTGCTCGCGGGGTATCGAAATCTCGATGAAAGAGGAGTCCTCCCCTGTGGAATAGGAACCCTTTATATCGAGGAAAGAAGGATTATTCCAAGAACCACTCTGCCAATTGTAAAATTCTGGACGTCCACCTGCTACTATATATCCATCTTCACGATCATCGTATCTTGATGTTAGATTTACAAAGATGGCATGATTGGGTATATTCTGTCTGAAAACCCTTGTTTCCTGCAGATTACTGTTCCATTCTCTAATTGAACTATCCCTTGATCCAGTGATGAAATTACTGCTATCAAACCAGTTAACCGCATACATCGGTTGATACAATCCATTTTCAGCCAAAGTTTCTCTTGAAGAAGGATTCCAGATATGTGCGTGAGGAGGTAATAAATTGCCCAAATTCCCTCTTTCTGAAGAAAATATTACGCTGTCGTCCTCTGACCAATCAGCACTCGAGATACTAGAACTGTGATTTTGGTAGATCTTTCCAGGTATATATCTATATCTTATATTTATGTAATCGAAACTGATCGATGGTCCGGGCGTGGGACCGCTGTAATCGAAGTTATATCTAACTTTAGTCTCCCCTATCTGTTCTACATAATCAAAAAATGAGATAAGGTCGAGTGTCACCGTCTCATTATTATCTCCAGGTTGAGGTTGGTCTACACCTTTCCAATCACCCGCGGGTTTTTGTATTTGAATATAGTTTTTATTCCAATAACTCATATCTCCCTGGGTGTCGTTGACGTCGAATCTTATATCTAGATATGCTTCGATCAATTTACCCCCGGTAGAACCGATATCGAAGCCGACTGAAAGGTTCTCACCACTTTCATGGGTGTACCACCCATCTCCAACAGCTGAACTTACAGGGCTTTTTGTAGTGGGATGGTCGTTCTGTAGGTCACCTATAGAGTCATCGGATTCCTCGATGACTTCACCGGTAACAATCTCTTCTGTTGCGTTAAGAGTATTGTTCGCCTCGCTTTTGGGCAGTGTCCAAATACTTACGATGCCATCTGCCGTCCCAGTCATTATCTCCGTACCGTCGCTTTTCCAAGCGAGGGTGTTAACACTATCGCCTAACTCGAATCTGTATTCGGGAGATGCAGATGTAGATGTATCTTCTAGGTTGGATGGATCGAAGACAGTCCAGTTAAATATATTCAAGTAACCTTTTTCATCACCGGTGGCGAGGTAGCTCCCGTCGGGGCTGAATTCCACACCATTGGTAATGAATCCGGTATATATGGTACTGAACCGGTTCCAACTGTCATCGTAAAGATGTATATTCTTACCGCCCGCGATAGCCAGCCATTCCTCCTGTGGGGCAGTAGAATTTTTATGTGTATCCAAAACTGATCTATACGGGATAGATGAATATTCTTCTTCACTTTGATAATAATTTATAGTTTCGATCTTATCGCCAGTAGATACATCCCATACTATCGCTTGGATTGGATTAGCGGTAACAAGTGATCCGTCAGAAGTCCAAACCAAACTAACAGGGTTTTCTTGGCCTTCAAGTTTCATAACTATTTTGCCATTTGTCGTGTCCCATACTTTTACGACCCGAATATTTCTCTGACCCACTTTACTGTCCAAACTGCAGGATGCAACGTAGTCTCCATTCGGGGAATAAGCAACATCTGTAACGGTGTTTCTATGGGACGAATTGAAGTTAGCTGCTTTTCCCTTCGGGCTGTACAATCCTCCTGATGTTCCCTTGTCAGAATCTATAAAAATCGCATTTGTAACGTTCGCAGGATGTTCAGATGATGGAATATTGGTAGAGAAACCAAAGTACCAGTTGTCCTGATCTCTCGAAACGTATAAGTCCTGTAGATCCCAATATTCTTTTCCGTCGGTACCTGGAGTGGCTACGATATCTGAAGGTGCGAAATCGTTATCACCGTCTAGGTTGATTTCTTGAGAATAATTAAAGGGCCCAGATCCCACACGAGAGGTGTCTGCGTACCATGTGTTGGAAACATCGTTAGATTTTAAGAACTGATTCATAGATTTAGGATCGAATGCGATAGGCCAACCATAGTATGGAGAATCTTCGTCTTCTACGACAGGATAACTTCCCTGGATATCGGGATTTGCAAAGTCAACGCCAGAATCCACCAAACCGATATTTGTTCCGGTGCCATCATAATCCTTCCAAGCATTTTCTAAATTATGATAGTTCTTCGTATTGAAGGTATTCTGGGAATTAACATCCATTGAATCAATCCCCTCCATATCATTTTTACTGCTGTGATATGATGGAGTTCCTTCCAAAGCCTTATACTCAGAAGTAGAGCTTTTTTCTTTTACGCCATCATTCATCTCGTTCAATTCATTTGATCCTTCTTCTAGATGGATATCCTCGCCTTCTGGTTTACCCGTGATTATCATGTTCGGGAAAGCAGAAAGTATAAAAAGTACGCAAATCGATACAACTAGAATCTTTTCAGACACCTTTCTTATGTTCATAGATACACCTACATATGCAATTCTTAGTTGATATTTAAAAATTATGATGGGGTAAGATTCTACTAAATTCTATTAATTTGTGAACGATTCGATAAGAATAGCGAGATGAATCCGTGTAACAAAAAAGATATATACCGTTTTATAGGTTAAAAGGTTTGATGGAAAAAAACAGATTGATGGAGAAGGAGATATTGATCACTATTTGTATAATCGCAGTCATTGTGATCTCCGCCGTGGCAGTTTATTTTTATCTTCCCCGGGAAGATGATGAAGATAATGATTTACCCACTATAGACAGGGCAGTAAAATTTCCTGACGATGAAGGGGAGCATTATGAATTTTTCGAGATATGGGAATTTTATACTCGTTTAGAAACAGATAATGGAAATAAAATTTATCTGTTGACGACCTGCACGAATTTCACTCAAAATGTGAACGCCCATGTGTCCTATGAATATCTAGATATAGATAATGTGACCGGTATTGAAGAATATATCACATATACAGAAGGAGGTAACTTATCCGCGATAGAAGGGGACATGGATATGTCCTTCTCAGGGACGGGGGCAACTACGAAAATCACAAGGGTGGAAAAGGGGATATATGATTTTGTTACTAGATTTGACAACGGCATAAAAATAAAACTATCTATGCACCATAAGAGAGATCCGATATTATTGGGAGAAGTTGGGAAGTTGTATCAGATAGATTTTGGAACCCTGTTCGGTTACTATCAACCCGATTTTGAGGTCCAAGGAGAGATATATAAAGATGGCGTGAAGATAGAAGAAGTGAATGGAAAGGCATGGCTTGAACATATATGGGGTGGGGAAGTTAAACCATTTTCAACCGAACAGTGGCAGATACAATTAGACAACTCTGTGGAGATATTTTTATTTAAAGGATATGACCCCAATGTTGAATACCCAAACGACCTTTTCATGCATAGTCTGAATGTTATTAGGAATGATGGTGAGATGAAAACGCCCAGGCTTGGAGATGATATATTTTTGTCATATAAAGAATATGAATTGATTCAACCGGCTGAAAGCAATACACTGGCTCGGGCATATAAGGTTGTTCTATACAATGAAAATATAAATCTTACCATCTATCCCTACCCTGATAAAAGTATACACAGTTGGAATTATCTAGGTTTTTGTAAAGTGGAAGGCGTTTTCTATGGTGAGAGCGTATCTGGGCACGGTATATGTGAATTTAGTAAGAAGTATACGAGTGACCCTCAGATTGAGCAGGTTCGAGACGATTTTGATCCCTTAAACCCAGATGACCCAGTCAATATTCTAACGAATATTTCATATACTCCTCCAGTTGAACCCACAGATATCAGTTTGAACTATAGGACAGACGGAGGAGAATGGAAAAATGTCCAAATGAATTATGAGAACGGATACTGGAGGGCGACAATACCGGCTCAAAATTATGGAACTACGGTAGAGTACTACATCAGCGTAACTGACCAGGCAGATAAAAGAAGAGAATCCGATATAAGGGAATATTACGTAGATTATACATGAATCCATATAGTTGATTATATGTGGATTTATTACATATGAATATATATGATATGAATATATATGTATATTATATATAATATATATGTATATATAATGGTATAATAGAAAACTCTACAAATTTTTAAAGAATCCAAGTCTATATTATTCTAATTTTGGTTAAAAATCGTTTATGTGGCATACCAAAAAATAATCGTTTAGGATTGGAGACTTTTTATTATCTTCGGGAAAAGTAGATAAATAGGGTTAATATATTGGTATTGAGCATGTCTAGAGAAATGTCTTTTTGGCATTCAGAACTCCCCTCTAGGCATGCTCATTTAAACAGCAAACTAATATTTATATATAATAATCCTATGTAGAATTGGGGTTCTGGATGGTTAAGGGAAATGTCAAGATAAACAAAACAGAAGCTAGACGAGTTGAAGACGGAAGGATCGTGAAAGATTTACCTTTGATGAATTACAAAGATAATCTTTTACCATTGTTTAGTACTACCAGTCCATCAAAATGCAAAATATGCGGATCTAAACTGCATATCAACAAAAGTAGAAAACGGTATGTATTATCCAGCTATGGAACCATAGAGATCCCAGTAAATTATTGGCTGTGTAGTAACGATACTTGTGACATTTATTACACAGATGAAATCGTTGGTGTAACAGGTAGTAAAAATTACAGTGAAGAATATCTAGAAAAGCTATTCCATACACGATATGAATCAAAGACCAGTTTATTCAACACCCGGAGAGCAGGTGAAATATTAACTGGTGATATGGGCGAAAAAACCAGAACTGCTTGTCCATCCACTCTATGGAGATATGAACAGGAAAAGGGTAGTGTTTCGTTAGAAAAGCTGAGAGATACTGATGTACAGATCAACGGTACCATCTTCTCAGACGGTGATTGGATAAAGAACGGTTGGAGAAAGTTTCTGGAAGAAAGGAAAGGTAGAAAATTCACAGAACGTGAATGGAAAAAACAAAGATATAAAGTGATTTATGTCGTTGCTACTTCCGACAAAGTTGTGTTGGACTTCGAGATTACTGATCCAAAACCATCTTATCTCTCTTTGATACCTCTCTTCTCACGTGTAAAAGAAAGATTCGGTGAAGAAAATATTAAGCGAGTGGTATCAGATGAAGATCTAGCCATCATCAATGCTGTGCATCATGTTATGCCTGATGCACAAAATTCTTTCTGTGTGTTTCATCAATTGAAAAATTTATCTAGAATTTATCTGGATGAATTCACAAGTTTTGATAACGTTCCTGAAAATGATAAAAAGTTCTACGAAATCGGTAAAAAGTTGATCATGGCTGAAAGCATAGTTGAATCTACTGCTATTCTGAAAACATTGGAAAAATTGCTGGCAAAGGGTTTAACTCATACATCTAAAAGAGCGATGAAGTTTCTTAAAGATAAATACAAGAAAAATAGAAAACTGCTTGAAAGGGGCTTCTCTCCAGAGACCAACAATGTGATGGAACAACTGTTTTCGTTTATCAGTGATTTTGTTTTCCAAGCAAAGTCGTTCAAAATATTGTCTGGATTGAAAAACTGGGCTTCTAATCTATTTTATATCTGGAATAATCGTGAATTCAATACCGGTAAGTTTGCTGGCTTGTCGCCATTGCAAATCGCTGGACAGCTTAAACCTGGCTGATATCGTATACTCGAATATAACATAATTTCCGACTGTGAGATGCTCGCTTTAGAGTATACTCTCTCTAAACCGATCAAAATCAACTTGTCTATTCGTATTTGTATGATGTTTTAGGCCACTAATGATAATTTTTACAAGAAAAATCATGAATTTATTCGTAAGTTACCATTTCCATAAAATGGAATGGAAATCCCGAAAAAATTAACAAGTCTC
>CAZHUM010000041.1:0-19448 GCA_964535805.1 uncultured Thermoplasmata archaeon | reverse complement strand
CTGGTAAAATCTATTTCACCCAGAGCGCCCACCTCGATATTCTGATCGCTGTCCAGATCGATAACCAGCAGGTATATTCCTTTCATAGGTATGATAGATTCACAAATTTTAAGTATTTTTCCGTAGATGTAGGTACAGGTGCGTTCATGAAAAAATATTTCACTCTCTTAGCTTTCGTTGTTGCGGCGATATTGGTCTTTTCTATAATCGTGCAAGGGGGATTTATTAAAGTAGAAGAAAACGAAACTGATGATCTTCCCAGAGCTCCTGGACCTGTTTACTATAACAGAACAGCTGCTAGGGGATACGCCTACCGTTGGTGGGATACCCGGAATCCTCACTACAACGACTTCTCTAGCAGCGGAGGAGACTGTGCGAATTTCGTTTCACAGTGCCTCATCGCCGGTGGACTATCGCTTCACAACGGCACTGATGGAGACGGATACGGTGTATATCCAGATGTTGATAGACCATCTGTTTACAGCAACGGGACGATACCCTACTGCGACTACATGCATACCCACTTTGTAAATTACCAACCCACGGATTATCAGCAGATCACTTCCAGCGATCCTATCCCGTCGTGGATAGAGGTGGGAGACCCTGTTATATTCGGCTCCACATCGGACAACTGGGAGCATGCCATGGTTGTAGTATGGAAAGGTGAGAGCGACCTTGGGCTTGCAGGACACACTTCAGACAAATGGAACTTCTCGTTCAACGAGGAACTGTCTTACTTCGATCTGGCTAACATGTACCATATCCAGAGCCATGGATACCAGGGGGATGAATTCCTGTTCGAAGTGAACACCAGCTCACTGAACGTTCGTGTCGGTCCGGGTATAAAAGATACTGGAGATTATTACCAGGACATCGGAGACATCCATTCCGGTGAGAAGTACGTTGCTATTGAAACCGCTTTGGACGACTCGGGTAACACATGGTACCACTTCTGGTTCGACGACAGGGCTGCATGGTGTGCCGCTGATTTCGGAAGCAGTCATTATGCCGTTCCCAGTGCCGGTCAAACGTATCTTGAGATCGATGTAGGATACTACCTGAACGTGAGAACCGGGCCGGGCACTTCGTACGAAGATGTCGGAGAGGTCTATTCCGGTATGAGGTTCTTCCCCATCGATAACTCATCCGGTTGGTACAAATTCTACTGGGGTGGACAGGAAGTATGGGCATCGGGCAGTTACATGACCCTGTATAACTACTCGGGTCCATCCAGGGTGGACGGCATCGACGTATCACACTGGCAGGGTGATATAGATTGGAACCAAGTTTACGGGGACGGTTATCGGTTCGCATTCTGCAAGGCAAGCGGTGGGGTGAGCGTAGTCGATTCAGAATTCGAAGACAATATGCAGAACGGCACGGCTGCAGGAGTCTATATGGGCCCCTATCACTTCGCACATCCAGAAAGTAACACTGCTTTGGACGAAGTGGACCATTTTCTGAACGTCACAGGAGACTACATCACAGACGGCTATCTTAGACCCGTGCTAGATTTGGAATCCGGTGACGGGGACTTGACTTGGGAAGAGTTATCCGCATGGGCTGATACGTGGATGAGCGAAGTCGAAGCTAGAACGGGGGTAGAACCGTTGATCTACACTGGGTGGTACAGGGATTATCTTGAACCTTACATGGCAAACTATGACCTATGGGTTGCTTACTGGACGTACGATTCTTCCGGCGAGCCGGAAACCGGCATATGGGATGACTGGACGGTCTGGCAGTACTCGGACGAAGGCTCGGTTTCGGGTATAAGTGGTAACGTGGACCTTGACGTATATGATGGAAACATGGATCAACTGGAGAACGAATTATTGATCAACACGTCTAGTCAATCCGATCCTGATCCACTTGCTGGTAAGATAATCGCCATCGACCCGGGACACGGAGGCAGCGATGTGGGTGCTGAGGGTATAGACGGAGCTTCGTTCCCCAACGAAGAAGATTTCAATCTAGACGTCGGTCTTCGACTCAAGAAATTGCTGGTTTCTGCAGGTGCTACCGTGATCATGACCAGAGAGACCGACACAGATGTGACGCTTCAGGAGAGGTGCGATATCGCCAACAACAACAATTCAGATATATTCGTCAGCATCCACATGAACTCCGCTACTGAATCCGCCCACGGAACGGAGACATTCTACTGGGCGGAGGACGATGTGACTTATTCAGTGGACGGTAAGAGACTGGCTCAGCACGTACAGAACCGGAGTACGGAGTACCTAGGCACCTACGATAGAGGGGCTAAGGGAGATAAGCCCTACTTCGGCTATCATCTTTATGTGCTGGACAACACGAACATGCCCGCCGTGCTGAACGAGATGTGCTTCATCTCGAATCAAAGCGACTTCGACATGATCTCACAGGAAGATAACAGGACAAGGGGAGCTTTCTCTCTTTATCACGGGATATGCGATTACTTCGACGTCTCACCTTCGGTGGGTGAGGTATCGCAGTCCGGCTATCCATCATCAAATTCAAGAGTCGCCCGAACCGTCTTCTTCGACAAAGAATGGACCAACGAATCCTTTTTCACCCGCTCCTATTGGTCGGTAGATGGTGTTAACCAGGGTGATCTATTCCACAGAGAGTGGTTCTTCGATGCTCAACCGAGCATGCAGCAGCCGGTGCTGAACACATCCGAGTACCAAATCGGATGGCAGGACGTGAAGATAGTCACTAAAAATCTATGGATGGTGGACGAACAGCACAATTTCACCTACAGATTCGAGAGGAGCCCGATAGCCCAGGGCACCAGCTACGGAACACCGTCGGCCTACAAGATATCTGACGATAATGACACGACCTACGGTGCCAACGATCTGGGTGAGCCGCTCTACGTCGATCTGCCCTGCAACCTGACCATCGATGCATTCAAGACGCATCTCTGGGACGGCGACGATAGATCCTATCAATATAAGATCGAGATCTCACAGGATAAAAAATCATGGACTGAAGTGGTCAATAAAACAAGCGGCGAGTACAGGAGCTGGCAGTGGGATTACATCAACAGCCATAGAGCGAGATACGTACGGTTCACAGGCACTAACAACTCAGCAAATCAATGGTACCATATAAACGAGTTCAAGATCTTCGTCGAGGAGACCCACGTTTTCTACGGCGATGCAACCGTGGACGGTATCGGTTACTGGGGCAACGTGACGGTCACCAACACTGCTGATTCATCCACTATAACGACTGCCGTCGAGAACGGTGCGCTCTGGATAGATCTAACATCCATGGGTTACACGGAAGGGGATAACTTGGAGGTAACCTTCGATGATCCCGCTGTCAGCGGAAGTCTGAACGTAACCGGCACGTACGATTTTATCCCCGAGGAGATCAATTTAATAGGCGATACATTCGACCAGAGACATATCTCTCTAGGGTCTGGTTGGCAGTTCATCTCACACGGTTTGATCTTGTCAGATGATAGTATCGAGAACATACTCTCCGATGTGGACTACGACAAAGTGATGTATTACGATTCCTACAATGATGGATGGAGGACATACAATACTGATAGAGCCGATCACTACAATTCGCTCTTCAATTGGAACCGAAGTGTGGGCATCTGGATCCACGTCACAGGTGATTCATCCTTACATCTATATTCAGATATCAGCTACACCTACACTGACATCGTTCTCCGACCGGGCTGGAACATGGTGGGATATCCACATAACATATCTCAATCGGCGGATTCGATCCTTCCTTTAGAGGTCACTAAGGTCGGTGTATTCGACTCTGGACAGCAGTACAACATAAAATACGATGTTCCAGCGAATGTGACTTTGGAACCCGGAAAGGCCTACTGGTTGTACAACTCGGCTGATCACAGTGTCACATGGACTATAAACAGATAAAAATCACCATACAGCTATATGACCGTCCGCTCTAGGCTCAGCAGCACCTACGTAACCGTTGTCATTTTTCATTATGATCTGTCCTCTGCCGAATCCACCCGAGTGAAGAGCGTAGCTCACCCTATGCCCTTTTCTACCCAGTGCTCTACCCATCTGTTTCGAAAATGAATCTTCGAGTACGACTTCTTTTTTCTCCTTCCACCTCCATCTCGGTGCGTCAAGAGCCGCTTGTGGGTTGAGATCGAAGTCTATCATATTCGATATCACTTGGAGATGTCCTTGAGGCTGCATGTATCCGCCCATGACACCGAAGGGACCGATAGGTTCCCCGCCCTTTGTGATGAACCCGGGTATGATCGTGTGATAAGTCCTTTTTCCGGGTTGGAGTGAGTTTATGTGTTCCGGGTCTAGAGAGAATGTGTTCCCTCTGTTCTGAATTGCTATCCCCGTTCCTGGAACGACGAGTCCAGAACCGAATCCCATGTAGTTACTCTGGATGTAAGAGACCATGTTGCCCTCTTTGTCAGCGGTAGCTAGATAAACTGTCCCTCCTTCCATGGGTTCGTATTCATGTGGAGTCTGTGCCCTGTCTCCGATCCTTTCTCTTAATGCATCCGCTTGTTGATCAGATATCAATTCGTCTGGAGGTACATCCATAAAATCTGGATCTGTGATGTGCTGTCTGCCCATTTCGAAGGCGAGCTTTATGGACTCGATCTGTTTGTGGTAGGTATCCACGCTTTCCTTTTCCTCTAGAGAGAAATCCTTCAATATGTTTAAAGCCATAAGAGCGATGATGCCCTGCCCGTTCGGCGGCAGTTCCCATATATCGTGACCACGATAGTCAACGCTCAGCGGTTCAACCCATTCAGGTCGGAAGGTTTCTAGGTCCTTTTTTGTCAAATATCCACCGTACTCCTGGGAGAACTCTGCTGTCTTATCTCCCAGCTCTCCGCTGTAGAAAGATTCTGCTTCGGTTTCAGCCAACACCCTCAACGTTTTTGCATGCATTGGAGACTTCCATGTCTCCCCGATTACCGGTGCCCTGCCTTTGGGAGCAAAAACGTCGAACCAATGCTTGAATTGATCTCCCTCTAATTTCGAATATGCATCGTAAGCGAACTTCCAATATTTCCCCACCGTGGGGGACACTGGATAACCTCCCTCTGCATACTCTATAGCGGGCTTCAGAACCTCTTTTAGTGCGAGGTTCCCTTCCTTTTTTACCAGCTCCGCCCAGCCACCTGGTACTCCCGGAACGGTCACCGGTATCCAGCCATGTTTGGGCATCTGGTCGTATCCTCTATCTTTCACCTTATCAATCGATATGCTCTTGGGTGACGGTCCGCTAGAGTTCAGACCCTTCAACTTATTACCATCCCAGAAAAGAGCGAAGGCGTCTCCACCGATACCGTTGGATGTGGGCTCTAGAACGGTCAAAGCTGCCGCCGTAGCCACCGCTGCGTCCACCGCATTTCCTCCCTCTTTCAGTATGTCCAGCCCTGCTTGGGAAGCTAAAGGCTGAGTGCTGCATACCATCCCTTTGTTACCGTAAACCAACGTCCTTCTAGATTCATACGGGTAGTACAACGGATCGAAATTCATCTTCTCACAGGATGAAAATACTTCTAATTACTTATCTATTTTACCATGCGTAATTTATTAAACGACCCTGTCGAATTACTATCCATGAAAAGGATGCTCATCCCCTTCGGGATATTCATATTGGGTCTATCCCTGGTTATCTACTCCGTTATCAGGGGTGAAACCGAACTGTATCTTTTCTTGATATTCCCCGTCTTCAGGGGAAGTGGATTGTACATGCTCCTTGGCACTGTCTTGATGATATCCGCTTTCATATTGGCGTTCATCATCCCCCTGCGTAGTTACAGCCAAAAAGTCGACCGAGATACGTACACTCGTGAGGCTTCTAGAGGAAAAGATACCGAGTTCGGGGGCGTGATCTTCATAGGTCCTATACCGATCATATTCGGAAAGGACAAGAAGATGTCAAAGACCATGCTTTTCGTAGGTCTGGCGATCGCACTGATCCTTTTCGTACTGTACGTGCTAATTTTCTTAAATATCTGAGGTGTCTAAAATGGAAGAGTTCATAAATAAAAATCTGAAGAAAATAGTCTTGATAGAAAGTGAGAGCAAAGGTGACATGGACGAGATAATAGAATTTACCGTGGATCTTCTGGATGAGATCGGTGTAGGATCAAGAGTTGTTGAAGGTGAGGAATTCAACCCCGTGATTATCGCCTCACACGGAGATGGCGGAGTCTGTTTCTCCGGCCACCTGGACACGGTTCCCATCGGGGAGGGATGGGAACACGATCAAACCGAGGTCGTGGGAGATAAGATGTACGGCAGAGGCACACTCGATATGAAGGGGCCGTGCATATCGGCTATAGCCGCCGCTAAAAAGATGGTCGAGAAGGATATCCCGTTCTCCTTGGTATTCACGACGGATGAAGAGATAACCATGGCGGGAGCGGAAAAGGTCGCTGGCGAGGAAGAAGTGGTCAACGCACCGGCTGTCGTGGTCTGCGAGCCAACCGGTGGCCTCGTGGTTACACAGGAAAAAGGAGTCTATCAATTCGAGATCACTACGAAGGGAAAGAACGCACACGCCAGCATGCCTCAGAAGGGGGAGAACGCCATCGTCAAGATGCTTCCCATACTAAACAAACTGAACCTGAAGAACAACATACCGCCGGCGGACGATGAGCTGTCCTGCTGTATAGATGTCATAGAAGGAGGAGATACGACAAATGTGATACCGAACAAGTGCAGAGCCGAAGTGGACGTCCGGTTCCCACCTATGTTCGACAAAGAACTGCTCCAGAAGTACCTCTTCGACCCTATCGACGCGGACTTTGTGATCGATGAGATACAGTATCTAGACCCGGTCAAGGTCGACGAGAACATTGACTGCATCCAAAAGATGCTTGAACTCGCGGATACGGATACCTGGGCGGTACCCTACGGGACTGAGATGGTCATGTTCTCCAATACCAATCCGAAGACGTTCATATTCGGACCTGGTCAAGTAGATATGGCTCACAAACCTGATGAATGGATCAGCTTGAGCGCTCTATACGAGTTCGTTGACTACTACGTCGAGTACGCGGAGGTCATGGTCGGTTTAAGTTAATTCTAAGTTTTCATCCATACGAAAGATTTTATTTAGATCCGATGATGTAAAGGCAAAAACCACGGTTGATAAGATGAGATGTATTTTTGTTTCCGATCTCCACGGGGATACAGAAAGGTGCAGACTGCTGTTCGAAGCAGTAAGGGATTTTAGACCCGATTCAGTCTTTGTAGGTGGTGACATATTCTCCGGTGCCACGAGGAGTGAAGAAGGAGCTCGTGATTTCCTTGAAAAACATCTCTTTTCACCGCTCGAAGAAACTCGATCTGAATCAGAGAAGGAGATGCGCTGTTTCATAATCATGGGCAACGACGACCCAAAAATCTTCGAATCGATCCTTATCGATGCATCAAAAGAAGGCATCATCGACTACGTCAACCAGCGTTGTGTTGATCTTGGTGATAAAAATATCTGTGGATACAGCTACGTTCCTCCAACACCCTTCCAGTTGAAGGACTGGGAAAAATACGACGTTTCCAGATATGTGGACGTGGGTGCTGTATCTCCCGAACAGGGATTCAGGACCGTAGAGATCCCAGAGAATCATAAGAGGTACTCTACAATCGCAGATGATTTGGAAAAACTAGGTGAAAATAGCGATCCATCCAACACCATCTACCTCTTTCATTCACCGCCCTATGAAACGAAACTAGACAGAGCAGACTTGGACGGCGTCATGATAGACCACGTGCCTTTAGACGTATATGTCGGCAGCATTGCCATAAAAAGGTTCATCGAGGAGAATCAACCGCTGCTTACGTTACATGGACACATCCACGAGACCGTCGAACTCACAGGGGGATGGCGGGACAAGATCGGTGAGACTCCATGTTTTACCGGGGTTCATAATGGGGAAGGACTCGCCGTTATCGAATTCGATACCGACGAGTTGAATGATGCGTCGAGAAAGATAATCTATTGATCCAATGTGATCCTAGTTGCCGCTCGATACCTCGAGTTGATATGTGAAGCCCATGAGGAATTGCTCTCGATGTCTTCATCCGTGACATAGTGTACGTCCAAGATACTGTCCATTTCCTCTCCAGTTCTTTTCTTGTTTTCCTCGACCAATCTATTATCCCACCTGTTGAACCAGTTCTCTAACTTATCTTTCTGTTCCTGACTACCTACGAAATGAACTATCAAGTCGATGTCGCTCCTTGGACCCGCAGTGGCCTCCTTCGTACTGCCCACGAGATAGAGAGCCTGCACACCGTAAAGTGTCGAATCCATCTTCTTGGCCATCTTCTTTACCATCTGCATACGCCACTCCCAATGATCCGGTGATCTAAGATAGGCAAGGGCTTCATTTGCCTCACCGTCCATCACAACGGAGAGCGTGCCCCCGGAGCTTATGTCTTCCACGTCGATAACCTTCACGATTTCTTCGAAATCACCGTATTTGGGAACGATCTTTTTCAACTTGTTCTCGGGGACATCCAGCAGTTCCTCGTTGAAAAGATTATTCGGCTCATCCGGATAGAGCGGTATGTATTTGATATCCGCCTCGACCAGATCTTGGAAAAAGTGAGTTCCGAATGATAGCTCCGGCAGATAATCTCCTTTCTCCTTGGCTATCTCGACGAGCAGTGATGTATTGTTTATATCTCTGTATTTAACCGGCACGCCAAGCTTGATGTCTCCTCGGCTCCCCCACCTTCCGGGTCCCATCAGTATGAACTTATGACTCGGTAGTTCTTCGTTCAATTCACTCACGACCCTAGCCACTTTCCTCATCCTGTCCTTACTTTCTATCCCCCCGTAAGCTTCTGGCTTCACATAAACTATGTACTTTATGTTATCGAGGTGACCCGTTGTGATGTATTTGTGGGCTGAGAACAACTTTTTGTTCTTCTTGATATCCATGGGGACCGGCTTTCGCTCTATCACCTGTGATTGACTCTGTGGTCTGCATTGAAGTACGTATAGATTATCTCCGTCGCATGCAAATTCAACGTCCACCGGGGTGCCTATCTCCCTCTCCAACGTGTTCAAAATTTTCTTCATCACCGGCAGGAAGCTATCTCTTTCAAACAGCTTATCGAAGGTGATTATCAGATCGTCCTTCTTGGGATCTAAGAGCACACCAGTAGGCTGTTTAAGATTGTTGTCTTCATAAACAGATACGATCTTGTCCAACTCCGGATATTGATCACCGTATCTTCTAAAGATCTCGATTGCATCTACGGTTTCTATGGCACCGCTCTCAAGATTGATGGCGTCCATGTATATCGGTGAGTACTTTATCCTTTCTTCGATCATGGTGTTCACCCGCAGTTCAGGTCTGTTAGGAGAAATTAGGATGGGGTAATCGTTGCTGACCCTGTCCACCGCCCTGGTGCCTAGACCCGGGACTAGTCTTATGATGCCGTCCTCTCTCTTGATCCTGGGAGACCATCTGAATTCGTTGTTGCTGAAAGCCACACCGGCGTATGCAGGCATGTAGTAAGGGCCCACTTTCTTTCCCACGACTTCCTGGATGAGAACCCCCATCTCCTCTCGAAAATCCAGCATACCCCTCTCCCTCCTGTACTCGATGGGGTCCGGCCCAAATGTCGATGCGTAGACCTCCGCGATGGCATCCATTAGTGCGTTCAATCGCGTTTCTTGGTCACCTGTATTAGATAAGAACAAGCTCTTGTATTTCCCGGAAAACGCAGCCCCGTAGTTATCCTCTAGTAAGCTCGATGACCTGACGATGACCGGTTTATCTCCTATATCCCTCAATATACGCTTTAGACCTTCTACGATCTCAGTTGTAAACACAGCATTTTTCATTATCTGTTCAAGGAACGGCTGCTCCTGCCGTATCTCCTTTGGATCTAAGTACTTGATGTGGATAACTTCGTCTAGGTCATTGTAGTGTATGAGGTCTAGGATCGTATCAGATGTGAGATACCAGCTCTTGGGAAACCTGATATTCCTTAATTCCTCATCTATCTCCATCTCCTTTTCCAGTATCTTCTTAGCAAGGAAAAGTCCCGATGTCTTTCCACCCAATTTACCCGTCCCCTGCGCGGGACCTACAACCTTCTTGAGGAGGGGGACAAAATCCTTCACCTCGATGTATTTCTTCGCCACGTTGATGTACTCCAACCTATCTGTGAAGAACCTCTGGATAAGTGCGGATCTGATGGACAGCTCGTCCTCTGGTGCAAGGTATATTTTTTTATCCGCTTTTTCAAAGAACCTGTTCAATTCGTCCGTTATATCTACCAACGGTATCCCTTTCTTTTGTGATGCAAGCAGCAGCGGTCTAGCGTTGTCCTCCTTTAACCACATGTGGAATAATTCCGAGATCTCTTGCGGTTCTAACGATTCCCTGGCGATCTCGAAAACATCTCGCTGGATTTTCTTTAATGAATCTAGATCCTGTTTGGGGTTGGGCATGTTGATGCCGCACCACTCTGGAACCGAGCTGTCTTTGCTTATCGGACACACGTTGTTCAACAGTGCATTTATCTTCTCGTTCTCGTGCCTGTAGAGATGATAAACCATCTTCCTCGTCATCCTGAGTAGGGTTCTGGGGTCGGTCTTCATCAGCAGTTCTATGATGACCTCCCAATCCTGCTTTCCTGCCTTGCCCTTTACACTTTTCTCTTTGATTGAAAGCTCTTCCCGAACCCTCCTTTCCTCCACAAATCTTCCTAGGAGTTCGGAGATCGCGTTTATCAATCTCCTCTCCTCTATAAGGAACGGTCCTTCGTCCATATCGGGTCGTTTTTCAAGGTAACAAACTTCCAGACTTCCTATGATCTTTCCTTCTATCTCGATCACACTCTGCTGTTTCCATTCCGTATCTTCATAATTTTCCGTTTTGAATTCGTCGCCGTTGACCGATATCTTGGCACATGCCGTGTCTTCATGCTGCCATGAATGCGGTAGCGTTTCTACTATCATCTGTAGAGCTTCATCGAGTGATAAATCCTCATCATTCACTATCTCCGATATGGCGTAAAAGCAATTCAATTCCTTAACCCGTTCTTTTAATTCGTCCATCTCCTTGTCTTTCAATCCTATGCTTCTCTCTTTTTCGATGGAGTCCTCTTGTTCGGTCCTTTCATCCATGATTTTTTCCTCTATATGTTACATATTTAGATTTCATCAATTTACATCTTTCTCTTTTCTACGTTTGATCACGATGCCTTTACCACTCTTACCGTCGATCCTGACCTCGACGGGTTCTTCCGTTTTAACGTGTTTAATATCTTCCTTTTCACCCACCGATTCTTGTGATTCCAGCCATCCCCAGTCGACATCTCCTTCACCCTTCTGGGTGATCAAATACCCGGCTTGAGCGGATATCATGTCGTGGAAGAAATGTGAACCCTGCGACGGCTCGATATGTCTATCTTTAGTAGGTGTCTCGATGATCACCTTGGCTCCAGCGATATCGCTCCATTGAACCGGTATCCCCAACCAGTGATCGGACGTACCCCAACGCCCCGGTCCGACGAGTAGATATTTCACACCTTGATCAACGAATCGTTTATTTTTCTTCCTTATCTGCTCCACAGCTCTTCTGCTGTTCTCCATCTCGAATTCCGAGGGGTCGACGTAAACGATGTCTCTTATCCCCTCTATAACACCGTTGCCCAAAGCGTTATCACTGCGGCAGAGCAGCTCTTCTAGATCGTATTCCTCTAATGATACATCGGCTGATCCTCCCTGGGACATCATGCTCCTTATCTGCAGGATGATCAGTTCTGATGGTTTTCCTCGTTTGTCGCCCAGATTTAAAGCGAATTCTATCTCGACCGGGTAGCCCAAAGCGATCTCACTTATCATGAGAAGAGTGTCTATTGCTTTTGCTAAAGGTATATCACCATAGTTGATTATCGGTGCGAAATCCACTATCCTCGACCCGTCATAACCGGTGCCCGGATATAGCCTGTCGTTCTCCATGGAGTAAGTTGAAACCACCTTGTCCAGTACATCGTGTTGTTCCGCTTTCTTTAGTCCTAACTCCACTATCGAGGTCTCTTCGTTCTTCTTGACCTTTTTGTAAACAGACTCCAGATCGATGGCGTAGAATTTTCTCTGGGCATACTTCATGTAGTCCTTGGGAGTGCCCGTTAAAGGTACTTTTGGATGCTTTGGACAGAAACAGTAGGTGTTCCCTCCTTCGACTATGGCTTTACCCAAACCCAGAGCTAGATAAACGATGCCGTCCTCCGGCTTACATTTACCCGAAGGATAGTGGCTGTAAGATTTGGCGACTCCGGATATAGTTGGATAAAAATAATTCTCGTGTTTACTGCCGACCACCTCCTGTATTATCACCCCCATCTTCTCATCACCGATGTTTTTGGTCGTGGATTTCAGGTACGTTCTAGCTCGTTCGAAAAAGGTAGATGCGTATACCTGCTTTATAGCGTTACAGACTTCCTGGAATCTGAGATCCGTCTCCCAAGATTCATTAGGCAATAGCATGGACGAATATATACCCGCAAAAGGCTGGACCATTGAATCTTCCAGTACTCCAGAAGACCTTACTATGATCGGTTTTCTCGTCTCCCTTATGAAAGATCGAATATCACCGAGAACGGTAGCGGGTAGAGAAGAGTCTATGAACTTCGATGATATCCGGTCATCCGACATGATTTCTATATCCGGAAAGATCAGGTCGTTCTTATCGAGGAAGGACTCGTAAACATCCGTGGACAACACTATCGATCGAGGTATGGTGATATTCAGATTTTCGAACATATCTTCAGTGATATATTTCGACAGTATCTTAGCCATGAATGCAAGACCTCTAGCCTTACCCCCAAGGGCACCCTTTCCGATCCTGGTGATCTTTGCAGATGGTTTCTTCTCTCTACTCTTGAAGCTCGATATAACATCGGTTTCTACACCATACTTGTGCTCTTCTAGTGCCCTAAGTAACTTCGTTCGCTTTTTCTCTGGATCCTTGATCTTAGTCAGTGACCCTATCATGTCCGCGAGTTGGTACTCCATCCTCGCCCTCAGCCAACTTTGTATTTCCTTTTCTTCTAGCAATCCGTCCAACATATCTACCTCAAGGTTCCAAAGGACCTTCTCGAATTCTTCTACTGTCTCCACACTCGCTATCTCCACACCGTGTTCGTTCTCAATAACGAGATCGACAGGTCCGATACAGTTCTCAATGAAATCACCAACGGTAGCGTTCAGCGCTGGAGACCTCTTATGGACGAACTGTATCCTGCTCTCTTCAGGTAGTTCTTCTATGGGTTCCGAGGACTGCAGCAGGATGTTGATCTCCGGGTCATCTTTTTCTACTTCGACTGCAAAAGAGAATCCGACATGTTCTTCTCTCCGCTCTGGAGACCCGCAGTGATTATCCGTAATCAAACACTGAATATTTTCCCTGTACTCTTGGTAATACTCCTTACCCTGATCGATATCCTTGGCGAGCAGTAAGAAAGGACGACTCCAGTATCTCTTCATCTTCACGTCCCGTGGAAGATCATTTTCCAGGATCGAGTTCATATATTTCCAGATCTCTTCATACACTATCGGTAGGTAGGATGAATAGTACTGTATTGAATCCTCTATCAGGAGTACAGCGCTGCCGTTCTCGGATAATGTCCCGTTCTCTAGGTTTCTCCTATCCTCTAGATATTGAACTATACTCAGTATTATCTTGCCGTCACCGTTCCACGTGAAAACGCCTTCCATAAGGTCTTCATCTACATTCGAGGATATCTCCTGCAGTTCATTGGTGTCGTTTCCAAGCACGACTATCGATACCTGTTGATCACTTTTTTTTACCTTTTTCGAAAAATCGATGATATCCATCTCGGGCTCGTTTATCACGATCAAAAGGTCGATCCGTGATTTTTCGATTATATCCAAACATCGATGGGCATCCTCTACGTGTGATAAGTTAGGTATCACACCGAAATCCCTAGAGCTGAAGTTCTCCTGGAAGAGTTCTCTGAGTCTTCCTTCCTCTTCCAGTAGGAAGTAATCGTAGGAAGAAGATAGGATAAGTAAGTTCTTTACATTGTATCGATCGAAATACCTCTCTTCACCAGTACCCTCTTTTTTCGAGGGTTCGATACCGGTGACTTCTTTGACGACTTTCCTTATCTCTTCTTCCTTGATATTCATCGGATGCTCACTTTCTAGACCCAGCCTCTTAACTTGCAGGCGTCCGCGACCCTTGATATCGCGATCATGTAGGCGGCATCTCTAACAGTGAGTTTCTTTCTCTGCGCCAGTTCCCAAACCTCGTAGAAAGCGTCCGTCATCTTGTTGTCCAGCTTACCCAGAACTTCTTCCTTGGGCCAGTAGTAGTTCTGATTGTTTTGGACCTGTTCGAAGTAACTGCAGATCACGCCGCCTGCGTTCGCCAGGAAATCGGGTATGACCGTGATATCCCTCTGTGACAGCTTTTCATCCGCCTCTAGAGTGATCGGTCCGTTCGCTCCGGATACTATCAGTTTAACGTTATCGTGTATATCATCTACGTTATCTCCCGTTATAGCGTTTTCAAGTGCGGCAGGTATGAGTATATCCACGGGATGCTTCAACCAATCCTCTCCGTCCATCCTTTGGTAGCCCAATTTCTCTGCTTTATCTTTATCTACCGTGCCGAATCTGTCGGTTATTCCCCTCAACTCTTTTAGGTCGATACCGCCTTCTCGATAATAACTGAATGGACACTTTTCTTCCTGATCCCAGCATGACACCGAGACAACGGTCCCGCCGTACTCTGTGAAAAGCTCTACAGCGTATTGAGCCACGTTACCGAAGCCTTGGATCGATGCTGAAGTCTTTGTGATATCCATGTCCATCTGCTTCAGCGTTTCTCTCAGAACGTAAACTACACCATATCCAGTAGCTTCCGTTCTACCAAGAGAACCGCCGCTGCCGACCGGTTTACCTGTTATCACACCCGGGTAGTGTCCCCCGCTGATGTTCTCGTATTCGTCCATCATCCACAGCATGTGCTGAGGACTCGTCATGACGTCCGGAGCCGGAACGTCCTGAATGGGGCCTATATTCTTGGAAACCTGTTGGATCCATCCCCTGCACAGGTTCTCCTGCTCTCTGTTCGAAAGATCATGGGGGTCGCAGATGACTCCGCCTTTTCCTCCGCCCAAAGGTATGTTCGCGACGGCTGTTTTCCAAGTCATCCACATCGCTAGGGCTCTAACGGTGTCTATGGTCTCTTGAGGGTGGAACCTGATACCACCTTTGCAGGGACCCCTGGCATCGTTGTGCTGTACCCTGAAACCTTGGAAAACCTTTGTGGATCCGTCGTCCATCTTGACCGGTACACTAAAATGATATTCTCTCAATGGTTTCCTCAAAAGGTCTCTAGTACCTTCGTCTAATTCCAACTTATCGGCTATCCTATCGAACTGTTCCTGGGCCATCTTAAAAGCGTTGAAGCCTTTATCTTCCATTTTTTTGCACCTCGTTTTTACTTTGATTTCCCCATTTTTGAAGTGGTATAAAAACCTCCATCATATTTTACCAAATAAAAAGTGTGTATTTTGGGTTATGTATCGCCATATTGATTACCATTTTGTTGCTATAATTGATTTATTAGAAGAAATTTTACATCGAAAGGTGGTCTGATGTGCGGTTTACGGTCATCATATTTAAATTACCCAATATGTACGGCTATTAGTGTTTTAGATCCCACAATCTCCTCTCGATCAGACCCAAAGAAACTTTCTGTGGTTTGATGGTGTGGATCATCTTGGATGAGAGGATGGTGTTGGATATCGCTCCTATGGAGCCCTGGAACATGGAATTCAGTTCCTCGCCCCATCCGAAGAAATCTTCTATGGTTTCGAAAGCTGAGAATATCAAAAAATTGTATCGTTCGATACTCGTCTCCAACGCCCTGGGTATATTGCTGTCTTTGATTATGTATTTCTTTATATCCTTGACCCTTGATTTACCTTCTATAAGAGAAACTACAAGGTTATATCCCGGAGGTATCAGAAGGTGCGGAAAAAAACACCTAGGTTCCTGTATGATCCCGCTTTCCAGTAGTGTATCGATCCTTCTCGCTACCGTCTTTCTATTGGAACCCAGTTTTCTGCCTATTGCGGAGTTGTTCGTTCGGATGCATTCTCCTTCGAGAAGCATCTCCAAAAGAGGGAAAGTAGTATCGTCAAGCTTCATGCCTCCTATATCGAGTTTTTCGTTCTTCTGAAACCGCCTCTTTAATCCATCGATGAAACAGTTTGGCTCGTACTTGAAAGTGAGCTTGTTGCTGAATATCTCGGTGTGTGCGGGGGTCCGTGTTTCCCTGGAAGGTATCTTTTCTTCCCTGACTATATCCTCCCTCCAGGATTGATAGGATTCCAGATCCTTGAAGAACTCGATGAGCAGCGTGTTGTATGATCCCTCCATGCAGGAAAATGCAGCGAATATGTGTGAATCGTCTTTATAGAACTCGGTCGCCGATCTGGTTCTCGGCATGTCGGCTTTAGCCAATATAAGTAATGGATACTCCGAGTATAGATGTGGAAATGGATAGAACGGTCTGTTCAATATATTGTTTTCATAAAAGGATTCCACTTTCCGTTTGGCAGTACTTCTATGGATATCGAGTCTTTTGGATACCTGGTTTATGTTCACGTGTACTCCCTCTCCAGAGAGTAGGTACCGGAGCAGTCTGAGGTTCAACTCGTCTTCCAAAATCTCCATGATCTGATATTTTTACACATTGTATATTACAGTTTGGGTAGCATACATGCTGACTTTTTACCAGTGTGTTGAATCACGGTCGATATCTATTGGGCGTCCTCGGGAAAGCTATGGCGTCCCTGATGTGCTCAAGTTTACAGAGCCACATGACCAGGCGCTCTATACCGAGACCGTAGCCAGCGTGGGGGACGCTGCCGTATCTCCTTGTATCCAAGAACCACTGGTATATGGACAGATCCTCTCCTTCCTCTCTCAATCTGTCCTCTAGAGATTCTATGCTGGTCTCACGTACACTTCCTCCTATGAGCTCACCAACGTGGGGAACCAGCAGATCATAACCGAAGACCTTGGATTCGTCCTCTGGATCCCTCTTCATGTAGAACGCTTTTATCTCCTTGGGATAGTGGGTGATGAAGACCGGTCTGTCGTACATGGATGTGAGTTTCTTTTCTTCCGGAACACCGAAGTCGTTACCGTATTCGATGTCCATACCTTCGCCCTGAAGTTTTTCCACTGCATCCTCGTACTTCAGTCTTGGGAAGGGGGGGGTCAAGTTCTCCAGGTAATCCAGATTTCCGTCTAGCAAGTTCTCCAGCTCGTCCCTGTTCTCCTGCAGTACTTTCTTAACGACGTGCAGGATCAATCCTTCTCCCAGGTCCATCACGTCGTCGTAATCCAGCCACAGCCCTTCCACTTCGGCGTGCCAGTACTCTGTGAGGTGCCTAACGGTCCTAGATTTCTCCGCCCTGAAGCTCGGTGCGATGGTGTAGATGTTGCCTAGACCGAAGATACCCGCTTCTGCGTACAACTGCCAGCTCTGTGCCAGATAGACCGTGTCCTCGAAGTAATCTACCGGGAATAACGTCGAACCGCCCTCGCACGCAAGCGGCGTCAAAATAGGTGATTGAAATTCCTTGTAACCTTCACTCCTGAAGAACTCGTGTACCGCTCCGAAGACCGTGCTGCGTACGGAGAGGATATCCCTCATGTAAGTGGACCTTAACCAAAGATGCCTGTTGTCCAGTAGGTGTTCCACGCTGTGGTCCTCCTGTATAGGGAACACGTCCGCTCCGTGTACGATCTCGAAGTCGGATGCTCTGATCTCGTAACCACCAGGGGCTCTTTTGTCCTCTGCGACCTCTCCCGTTACCTTTACTGATGACTCTATGAGCAACCCTTGGATCTTATCGAATTTATCTTCATCGAAGCTGTCCTTGTGCACCATCACCTGAACGACCCCGGATGGATCTCTGATGTTTAGGAAAACCATACTGCCTATATTCCTGGTCCTGTGTACCCAACCTCTTATAGATACTTCTTCTCCAGTGTGCTTTCCTTCCAGTATGGTTCCGATGTCGGTCCATTCTTCTTCCATGTTCTCACGTTGAAGGCAGTGATGTTTTTAGATAAAAGCGTTTTGGGTTCTCTAAGAAAACCTTATCACGTCGTCCTCGGTCACCTTGTTCCTCCCCTCTTTCAGTACCTTCTCGCTGACCTTCATCCTGGGGATGCTTCCAAAACCGAAGCGCCCCTCGGGGAGCCGTCTTTTAGCCCTCTCGGTCCATTCGAGGTTATATACGTCCCAAATCACTTTGTGTTTTTCAACACCTGGATTCACTTCCAGCAACTTCTTTTGGATCGCTTTAGATGCCTTTTGAAAGTCCTCTGGTATCTCATGAACGTGTTTCATGGACCCTCCGGCGATGTAGTACTTACCACCGTCTTTGCACACCACAACTAGATAAGGTGTTTTCCATCTCCTTCCCTGCCTGATCTCCACTCTTTCGATCTCCCTGAAGGGAAGAAAATCTATGGACTTGTTACCGAACCTGATACCGGTTTCGTAGACTTTGAAACGGACGACCTGTTGTCTGTACACAAAATATCCGATGATCAGGGGGAACGCGCCGAACAATGCGAAAAAAATACCGAGGTTGAAGTTCTCGTTCATGGTCCAGAACGCAAAACCAAGCATGAAGACGCCCATGGCGATAAAGGCGATCCCACCTAACCTCGCCTTTCCTCTTTCCTTATCCGTGAATTTTTTAGAATCCTGGTAGAGCACCCTTCCATGTAGATAATCTTCTTCGTCAAATTCGTACTGCATCTGATAAACGTCAAAGGATTAAAACATAAAATGTTTTTCGATTTCGGCTTGGTTTATACCTGTAGCCGTCTAAATAATCTGGTTATGCAATTATATTAATATTTCACCACTGGACTCTTTTTCTTCAACTTGGAAGTTGAAGCTTTTCACCCCTGATTTGAGGTTATCTATTTATATATTGAACTAAGTATAAATATGTCGGTGTGATGATTATCCTTGTGATAAAAATGATGAAAAACACGAAAACAAATGGAATACGCCCGTATCCGAACGTGTTCTCGGAATGGATGAGAGAACTGGACGCTCTTAAGTGAACGTTGAGGGATCTCGATGAAGATACCGGGAACAAAAAAACTCGAAAAACCGGAGGGGATAACCGCCTTCCTCATAGTGTGGGCCGGTCAGATGGTGTCCATACTCGGCGGTATAGTGGGAACCGGTTCCGGAGCCGGTATGGCGGTGATATATCTGATGATCGGGCTCCCAGGACTGATGGTCGTCGTAGTAGGCTACAGCGTATACCACATCCGTGAAGCGGAGAATTTGCTGACCGATTTCGATTCTTCGAAACAGGGGGTGACTGCGTGAGTTCCTTGATGGGCACCCTCTTGAAACTGGCAAAACAGTACATCGAGGA
>CAZHUM010000040.1:0-19839 GCA_964535805.1 uncultured Thermoplasmata archaeon | reverse complement strand
ATTTGTTAATCAACGGGGTAATCTATATTAGCAACCGTTTTTTTTGATATCACGATAGCGTATGTCGAGCGACATGTACAGCGAAAAAGTGATGGAGCACTTCGACTCCCCGCACAACATGGGTGAGATGGAGGACCCGGATGCGGTGGGTAATGCAGGGAACCCCGTCTGCGGGGACCAGATGAGGATTTTTTTGAAAGTGGAGGACGGGATGATCACCGAGATCAAGTTCAAGACCTTCGGATGTGCCGCGGCTATCGCTACATCATCGATGATAACCGATCTCGCCAAAGGTAAAACTCTCGAAGAAGCCTATAACATAACACAAGAAGATGTAGCCGCCAGCCTCGACGGTCTCCCGCCGGTGAAGATGCACTGTTCCAACCTGGCATCAGATGCACTTAGAGATGCCATAAAAGAGTACATAAAAAAGGAAGGTTTGGAGATCGAAGGGATCGATCTGGACTGATGTTATATCGGTTGAATCAAACCTTCGGTAAAGTGATAATAATAGTTGTTCCATCTGAGTCAGCGGATTCTACTTTTATATCTCCACCATATTCATCCACTATCCTCTTACAAAGATACATACCCAATCCAAAACCCTGAGAACCCGTGCCTTTGATCCCCTTTTCAAAGATTTTATCCTTTATCCTTTCTGGGATGCCTTCACCATCGTCCCGGATCCGGATCTCAGCCGTGTTTTTATTTTCTTCGATATCTATCATGATGTTTTCACAGTTCGAATGGGCGAGCGAGTTCTTTATGCAGTTGGAAAAGAGTTCCTCCAAAAAGACGCCCCCTAGGACCTTGACGTCTTCTCCCTCCAGTTCGATATCGATATCTTTTTCTTCAATCTTCTGTTGATGATCTGAAAGCACATTTTTTATCACACTCTGTACGTCCACTTCCTCGATATCATCCCCCTTCTCTATCTCACGTAACGTTCTCACCTTCTCTATGAGTTCGATACCGTTTTTGATGGCTTTCTCAGATTTCTGTATGAATTGTTCCCTTTCTGATGGGTCATCCGCATCCCTAAGCAATTCGAGGTAACCGAGTGCGATCTGAGATTTATTTTTTAGGTCGTGCCTGAGCAAAGAATGTAGGAAATCCTCTCGCTCTACCTCCTTCTTGATACCCGTGATGTCCTCTACACTCCCCTCGTAATACTTCACACCGCCGTTTTCATCTCTGACTACTTTGGCGTTCTCTCTTATATACAGCGTGGTACCGTCCCTCCTCTTCCAAGCGGATTCCAGCCCTATTATCTGATCTTCATCTTCCAATTCTTTTTTGAATTCCTCTCTCGAGTAACCCGGCTCGAAACCCCCGTCTTCGAGGTTCCGCTCTTTCAACTCATCTGGGGACTCGTAACCCAACATCTCGATAAGAGCGGGATTTGCTACCAAGATCTCACCGTCTGGCGTCGTTCGGTACACACCGATGGTCAGATTGTTGAATAACACTTTGAATTTCTCTTCAGCCCTCTTCTTTTCCTCTCTCTCCTTTTTCCTTTTCAAAGCCATGCGTATAGATGCTGGAAGTCTTTTATAGTGTTCCACGGTTTTGATCACGTAATCGTCCAACCCGTTTCTCATCGCCTTTACAGCCACTTCCTCGTTCCCGGTCCCCGTGAACATGATCACCGGCTTGTCCGGATAACCCTTTTTGATATCCTTCAATATATCGAGTCCGTTGTTCCATCTCAACCTGTAATCGGTGATTATCACGTCGAAATCCCCATAATCGATATCTTTCAGCTCTTTCTCCGTCCCAGTTTCCGTTATCTCACAATCGGGAAACACTTTCTCTATCTCGTTTCTGACCAGTACTCGGTCGCTCTCCTCGTCGTCGATGATCAATATATCTAGATCATAAAATAAAGACTCCCCGTCTTCCGACTCTTCTTTCATATTATACGATTATGAAAGGGATTAATGGTATATATTATCTATCTTTAAACGCATTATAGCTATTTAAAATAGTTTTAAGCAATCAAAACCTCGTGTGATTCATTTGGTCGATCACGTCAAAAGTCGATTTTTTAAATCGATGTCGAAATCGAAAGGATTATTATATCCCCTCTTTTTTGTTGATTGATAAAATGTACGACGTCATGATTATCGGGTCGGGTCCAGCGGGTTACACAGCAGCCCTCTACACGGCTAGATACAAGTTGAAAACAATAATCGTCGGGGAGATGCCCGGAGGTTTGATCGCTGAAGCACACAAGGTCTGTAATTTTCCTTCATATAAGGATATAAGCGGCATGGAGTTGATGAACAAGGTCGATGAGCAGGTGAAGGACCTTGGTGTAGAAGTGGCCATGGATACCGTGGAGAACATCGAGGGCGAAGACCTGGATTTCAAGATCACGGCTTCCAGAGACGAATACGAGGCAAAAAAAGTGATAATCGCCACCGGTACCGAGCGCCGCCAGTTGGGCCTGGAGCGAGAGGGAAAACTCACTGGAAGGGGAGTGAGCTACTGTGCCACCTGTGACGCTGCGTTCTACGATGGAAAAACGGTGGGGATCGTCGGCGGAGGGAACGCCGCCCTGGCATCCGCATTACTGTTATCCGAATACGCCGAAAAGGTGTATATCCTCTATCGAAGAGAAGGATTCTTCAGACCCGAACCCATAAGGGTGGACGAGATAAACCAGAACGACAAGATCGAGCCGATTTTCAACGTCGAAGTAGAGTCTTTGATAGGTGAAGAGAAGTTGGAAGCCGTAGAGCTCAGCAACGGAGAGACCATGAGGGTGGACGGTTTGTTCATCGATATCGGTGCGACGCCGAACTCGGAACTGGCCGAGGGCATAGGCGTAAAAACAGTGAACGGTGGTTATATCCAGACAGATCGTGAAAGGAGAACGAACGTTCCGGGTATATGTGCCGCAGGCGATGTGATAGATTCTCCGCTGAAACAGATGGTGACTGCGGTGGGCCAGGCTGCAGAAGCAGCTCAGGCGGTCTACGACGAATTAGAACGTCAGAAGCTTGATAAATAGTGCGATCACAAGGTAATAAATTGAAAAAGAAGAACAAATTGTACGGAGTAATATCTGTCGTAGTTTTAGCTACTCTATTTATAACGATCTTTTCGGGATTTTTTTTACCCAACTATTTCAGAGAGAAGGGTGACCTTTACCAAGATTTCGAATACGCCCAGATGTACTTGGTGGATGAAAAATATACGAAAATCAGGATCGAGTACGATTATAGTTCTCAATACGTTCCCTCTTCCACAGCGCGCGCTACTTTGATCCATCGTATAGAACAGTACTGTGATAAAGACGAGGTATCCGATTATCTAGACGATCAGATAAGTTTCCAAGATACAAAGGACGTGTACGAAAAAGACGACATCTACGGATTGACGAACAAATACAAGGATTCCGAGAGGGAAGGGGATACCATGGTCATCCATGTGATGTACCTAGGGGGAAAATGGGAAGAGGTTAACGTCCTGGGTCTTTCACATACACACAACCACATCGTTATTTTCAAGGAAACTATAACGGAGATATCAAGGAAATCACCCAATCTTACCTCGAATACGATCGAGACCTCGGTTTTGGTCCACGAACTCGGTCATCTTTTCGGACTGGTGGGCATCGCATCTGAAAGCGATCATCAAATCGAGGACAGCCACCACTGTGACGAATCCGCCGGGGAATGTGTCATGGATGCCTCCGTCGAGGTGAGGGTAGGAGGGTTCTCAAGCCCACCTCCCGATGATTTCTGCGAGCTATGTCAAGGAGATATAGAGTACATCAGATCTATGAAAGATGAGATCGGTTTGGAGGAATATCTCACCATGGGCGTAATAGCCGGTGAATTGGTCATCGGAATCGGTTGGACAGTGGTGTTCATAAGAGCTTTGAAAAAAGAAGAAGAGGGTTATGAAGAGTACCGTGAGTACTACAACGACCATAGAAGAAGGGAGTTTTGATCACTGGACCTCATAAGAAAAGCTGTAGTTCGCTGACGTATCCTGAAGATCTGCCGTCCCCTCTCTTAATTCTTTCAACCTTATAACGTCATAGTCCCTGTCCCTGAGTTCGTGTCCGATGCCTTGGATGTGTCCGTCTCCGACCACGGCTAGAACGGTCCCGAATTTTTCTTCCAGCGTTTTAATATTCTTAGCCATGTGGACGTTCCTGTCTCTTATCAGTATCTTGGATATAGAGGGCATACTCACCTGGATCCCGTCCATGTAATCACCGTCCTGGGATTGGTATCTCTCCAGCTCCTTTTCGACCCTCTTTTTAGTGACGAAGAGCCCGGCTACCACGCTCAGTGCGAAGAAGACCCTCTCTTTAAAACTCATGCTGTTCAGTAATTTCTTGAAGACTATCTGTGCCGGCATGTCTATGAGAGCCACGTTAGCGCCTATCTCTTCAGCAGTCTTTACAGCGGCGATCATCTCCCCTCCTACCTGAACGCCGAACTTCTTGGCGATCCGCTTTTGCACCAGAGATAGGATACGGTAGAAAAGCGGTGCCTTCCCCCCCTGCTCTCCCGATAACAAGGCTTCGTATCTTGCCCTGTCGAGTTCTACGGCTACGACGTTCGGTCTTCTGTATCTGATCTGTTTGTTCAACTGGTCCTCGATATCGAACACGTGTCCTACGCCGATCAAGGTGATCATCGTATGGTGCTATTATTGGATGGCTATAAATAGGTGTTGAATTCAGTGTTCGTGCTCCTGCGGATCCGGTGGATGGCAGATCATCTGGACCGTTTCATCTCCACATTGAATGCATTCCAATTCCAACGTGGAATGGTGTATGTGGAATTCCTCGTGCAGTATATCCCTGATATTTTCCTTGATCTTCTCGGTCTCGATCATGCTGATGTTGTCCACCAGGATGTGTGCGGAGAACGAGTTTATGCTGGAACACAGTGTCCAGATATGTACGTCGTGAACGTCCCGGACGCCGTCTGATCCTTTTAGCCTATCTACGATGTCGTCGACGTCCAGACCTTCAGGCGTCCACTGCATGATTATACTCACCGCTTCTCTTAGCAGTTTTATGGACCCGGACACGATCAGTATGGCTATTATCACGCTGAGCAGAGGGTCGATGAGGTGGTTGCCGGTGTAGAATATAACTATGGTGCCGCCTACGATTGCTGCGCTCGACAGTGTGTCCGCTATCAGATGCAGATAAGCGCCTTTCACGTTGATGTCTTTGTGACCGTGGAGGATGTAAGCTGCCACCAGGTTTCCAACTAGACCGATGACCGCGATGTAGAACATCTCGTTGACTTTAACCGCCTCTGGCTCCAGGAAACGAAGGTACGCTTCGTAGAAGATGTAACCGCTGACCAGGAGAAGTAGTATAGAGTTGAACAGGGCGGATATCACCTCCGCACGGTGGTAACCGAAGGTGGCACCCTTATGTGCTTGGATAGCCGCTAGATTGATGGCGATTATCGATGCGCTTATCGCTAGGATGTCCGTTGCCACGTGCCCCGCATCTCCCAGCAGTGCTAAGGAGTTGGATATGAAGTACCCGAACACCTGGATTATCACCAGACCCACGTTGATCAGGAGGACGATCCAGAGCTTCTTTTTGATGGTCTTTGCCCTCTCGTCTAGCTCCATCACTTCACCACCGATGAAAGTACCTGGAGCCCCTTGGCCAACGAAGTGGGTTCTACACGGAACGTTAACCTGATATGATCTTTGAACTCGCCAGATGGGCTGAAGTACTCCCCCGGAGCTACTAAGACGCCTTCCTTGTATGCATTTTTAGCGAATTTCGTCCCGTCCATATTTTTGAGTTTAGGGAACGATATTATGCCCAGCGACGGTTCGATCCATTCTATGCTGTCTTGGGCGCCTATCCATCCCTTGACCATCGATAGGTTCGTCTCCGCCCTCTTTCTGGCTCTGGAAAGCAGTGTGTCTCTCATCTCGAGTGCTCGTAGTGCGACTATCTCCGAGAGGGTGGAGTTGAACGGATGCAGCTGGTCTTTGATGCCTGCGAGTTCTTCGATGATCTCTTTGTTCTTTGAGGTTATCCACCCCAACCGGAGTCCTCCTAAACCGTAGACCTTGGATAGACTCGTAGTCACCAGTACATTATCACCCAGTTCAGTAGCAGGTTCGCTTTCTTCGATAAAATCCCTGTAGATCTCGTCGATTATCAGGTAGGCTCCTTTATCCTCTAGGAATTGCTGGATGGGTTTCAGCTCTTCATTGCTCATGTAGACTCCGCTTGGGTTGTGGGGGTTGGTTATCAGGAGGGCTTTGGTGTTTTGGTTGAAACACGATTCTATGTCATCTACATCTATCTTCCAACCCTTCTCGTAGGTCCGTTTTAACTCTAAGACTTCCATCCCCTGGACGTCGGGAGATGTGTATAGCGGTTGATAAGTGGGTATCTCAACGGTGATGCTTCCTCTTCGTAACATGCAGCATATCAGCGAGTTGGCGGACTGGGCTCCGGACGTGACGAGAGTATGTGTTTTGGTTGGGTAAAGCGATCCCACTCTTTTCGTTAAAGTCTGATTGACGTCGAAGTCAACGTCCAGTCCGATGTCATCCTCTAACCCACATATATCTCCGAGGTGCTTCTTTTCCATGGAACTGGACGCCAGGTTGTACTCCACGTCGGAGTTATCTATCAGCCATCTGAGCAGCGGGAAATCGAGGGCGTTCATCATGAATTTTAATAGGCTGTCTTTTGTTTTATATTTTATTATTTTGTGTCAACGCATTGACATCAACAGTGTTTTTTCCCCTGTTTTTACAATATCTGTCAATGGTAATCGCAGATAACGACGAAATCTGCGAATGGCAATCGTAGGTTTTTAATATGACTTACGATTTTGATATATTATGGAACTCGAAGAGATAATGGCCAGGCATAACCCCTGGTGGGAAGGTCGATACGAATCGCCGGGCATCCAACGTAGTTCGTACATTCATGAGATGAGTGAGAAAGTTGAAAACAGACGATTTGTACTTGTCTATGGTTTACGAAGGGTCGGTAAAACGTACTGCATGAAACAATATGTAGCGGATCTGCTGGAAAAAGTGGACCCTGAACACGTTTTCTACATGTCTATTGATCATCCAGCCGTCGAAGACATACCGCTGCATGACTTATTGGATGAGTACAGGAAGATGTTCATGCTGTCTAGAGATGACAAAGTCTACATTCTCTTGGACGAGATCCAGAACCGCTCTAATTTTGAAAAGGAGTTGAAAGGGATATACGATCTAGAGGAAAACGTCTACTTGGTGGGGGCGGGGTCGAACAGCTTGATGGTGAAACACAAGAGCAGTGCACTAACGGGCAGGCATGCCAGGATGCACATCAATCCACTTTCTTTTGAAGAATTCATAGAGTTCAGAGGTATAGATATTAAAAGATCTGAAAAGTTCAAAGAAAGAAAAGCACTCGAAGAATACATGCAGTGGGGTGGTATGCCGGAATATGTACTCAAGGAGGATCCGGAGTACATAGAAGATATGGTGGATGATATCATCTACAAGGACATAGTACCGAGGTACGGAGTCGGAGATCCGGTACTGATGAAGAAGCTGTTCCTACTTCTTTGTGAGAGAGTCGGTAAACGTGTTACATCATCTAAATTAGCTAGGGTCCTTAAGCTGTCGCACGATACGGTGACATCATATCTCAATCATTTCAAAGAGACCTATCTGATCGATCTGATAGAGAAAGAGGGCACACCGAACGAGAGGACTTATGCACCGAAGAAAGCTTATATCTGTGACGTCGGTGTTTTGAACGTGATGAGGGGAAAGGTCGAGGAGGGCGCTTTGGTGGAGAACATGGTCTTTCAACGCCTGAGAGAGGACGGTGTACCTAGATACATCATGAAAAATTCCAAGGAGATAGATTTCTTTTTAGACGGTGGAGCGTACGAAGTGAAATTCAGAGATGACATCACAAAAGACGATATCAAAAATATCCTGACCGTCAAGATGGACGAGATCGAAGAGAGGTTTGTGATAGCAAAAGAGAAGGGGTATATCGAAGATATCCCGATCGTAAGTTTGATGGATTTTATACGTAAATAGGGTGATCTAGGTTTAAGATAAACAAAAAGTTTAAGTATAATAAGTATAATATGTATACACATGTCAATAGTCTCTACAAGGATCCCCGATGGATTGGAAAAAGAACTTAATGAATTCATGAGAGAAGAGAAACTAGAGAGGAGCGTAGCATTGCGAAAATTAATATATGTGGGTATAGACGAATGGAATAAAAAGAGAGCGGTTAATCTATTGGTCGAGGGAAAGATATCTTTCTCAGCAGCTGCGGAATTAGCCAACATGAACGTTTGGGATTTTGCTGCCTTCCTTAAATCCAAAAAAGTTACATGGATAGAAAGTGAACAGGTCAAAGAGGATATCGAGGCATTATAATGTTTGTATTTGATGCAATACCCCTTATTTATTTAGCCAAAGCTAAGGTTTTAAAATATGTCTGTGAATTAGAAGAAGAAATCCTGATCCCAGAAACGGTTTTTCAAGAAGTTGTTGTTGAGGGTAAAAATATGGGCTTTCCCGATGCAATCAGAGTAGAAAAATTGGTCGATAAAGGGATCTTCGAAATCGTTCCAGCCGAAAGGGGCATTATCTACGATAAATTGGAGGACAACAATTTTCTATCAAAAGCCGATATGGACGTACTGGAGATCGCACTGCAAGAAAATGGAATTGCGGTGATGGACGACAGTTATCCCAGGACTATAGCAAAGATAGAAGGTATAAGATGCAGAGGAACGTTTTATCTGATTTTTAGAATGTTGAACGAAAAAATCGTCGATAAAGAAGAAGCGAAAAACATAATCGATGAAATCATAGAAGAAGGATGGTACTGCACCACAGATTTGTACTCCCATATTATGAAAAAATTAGAGGAATATTAGTGTTTATTTTTTATAATACTCAACCATTTTCAACGATCATCAAAATTCCTTAATATCTAATAATCCCGTGCTTCGTCTTCCCCCTGCTCCCCACCCCTCTTCCGATACCAGTAGATCGCAACTCCTGCGACGATGGCCGCTCCCACTCCACCCCAGAGAAGTGGATTCTCCCACGGTCTTTCCTGCTTCTCACCGAGTGCGTACAACAACATGTCCGAGACATACACCGTTCCGTCCGGACCGATTGCGACTTCATCGATATAAGAAACATAGAAATCGGTCTTCCACTTGATCTTGTTTTTATCGATGTCGTACGCACAGAATCTTTTGTTGTAAGTGCCGTACAGCGTCCCGTCTATCGATATCACTAAAGGCAGTATCGAATTCTTTTCATCCTTCCACCTCACATCTCCCTCTGGACTCAACGATACCAACGCACCGCTCGTATCGTGGCCGTACCCAGTTTTTACGTATATATTATTATCAAAATCTAGCGCACGCCACCACCCCAGTTCCCCGTTCTCCGGAGTCCAATTCCACTTAACACTGCCGTTTTTGTCGAAACAGTAAAGCATCTGAAAAGTTTCATTTTCTTCTTCGTATACGTTTACACATCGGTCCTTTTTTATAAATATATAATTTCCGCCGTTAGAAAACCAAGTAGGTTCTAGTCCATTTACATATCGAATATCTTCAATAGGATAATTTTCATTTGAAAAATTAAGTCCTTTTTCTTCAAGAGCATCCTTCAATTCAGAATCGATATCAATGCTAGAATTCATCAAATTTGGAATGTAATCATTCGATATATTGAAAAGGTAATTTCCATCTTTATAGAGAGTAAGATAAATATTACCATCGTCATCTATGGTAGGTATATCCTTGCTTTTAAAATAATCTTCACTCAGATTGTTATAATTTAGTTCCCACATTTTATTGAAATCCTCATCGAAGTAGAATAAAGATTTGTATAGATTCACAACAATATTTCCATCGTCATCGACCGATGGCGTAGTCAAGGCGTGCTTATTGGTTCTTCCCATATAAGTAACAGAAATATTGTAATGATTTATTACCTCTCCGTCTGGAGAAACATATAAAATATTACTTTCGTACCATGCCAGGATATTCCCGTTTGGTGCGATTGTTAGAGTTGAACGCCTACTATCTACACGCTTAATATCTGAGATATTCTTGATCCACTTCGTCCCGGTTTCCGGATCGATGGAGCACATCCTCCACATGTAATAATGATCGTATTCATAATCTTCATATTCATCAATTAATATCCCATAAAGATCTCCTTCGTTTCCTACTGCATAAGAACTTACCTGCCTAGTTATGTTGGGTGTGTCATACTGTGAAACCCAATGACCGCCAATAGAATTCCCACAATCATGATATAGGTTGTTTTCATTATCAATTACAGGTGAAGAATAGCCTATGTTATCTCCACCAGTTGCACCCTTTTCCCATATCACACCTCCTTCTACGTGACTTGTGTTGTACGGACTTCTGCCATCGTGTTTGTGGTTTCCCAGCTTGGTCGGCCAGGGTTGTGCTGGTTCTTCAGCTTGATCTTGGGTCTGTGCATTCATCGGAGAAAAAATGATTACAGAAAGAAGAATAATTACAGTGAATATCGTGCAGATCATCCTCGATTTCATCGATCATATAAATAGAGTCATAGTAAATAAAGATTTTTTAAGTCGATAATATATGGTTTTCTAAACCTCACTCCTCGACATCCCGTGTCATCACTTTTTTCAATTCTTTAAAACCGTGCCTCTCGTAGAATTTGACCGCCCGCTCGTTGGCCGAGATGACCTCGAGTTTCATGATGTCAACACCATCGGCGGCGGCGTTCTTCCTCTCCCTTTCGATGAGCTCTCCTCCGAGTCCTTCGCCGAAGTGCTCGGGGTGTATGGTTATCGCGGCGATCTCACGCACAAGTTGATCGCTGACCACGTCCTGGTATGTTATGGAGTGCAGGTAGCCGATGATCTCTCCGCCGTCCTCTATCACGATCATCCTGTCGTGCCCGAGCCTCTGGGTGATGAATTTCTCCAGTGTTTGTTTGTTGTATTCGATGTCCTCTTCGTCCCACACCGCACCCATGGATTCGATCTCCAGTTCTATGATGCCGGGGAGGTCCTCTTCCGAAGCTTCTCTGTATTCCATGTCCATGGTTATAGAGACCGTACTAATAGTTTTTAGGTCTGTGCCAATTTTTATTTATTTAAAAGGAAAAAACTATATAACATGTTGTGGATTATGGAAATCCCCCTAATAGGAGAGACGAGATGAAAAAACTGATTCTCTGTGTCGATCGCGATGACGACATAGGAACTAAAACGGGGTTAGACACACCGCTCATAGGCAGAGAGGAAAATCTCAATGCAGCCGTAGCTCTGGGTCTGAAAGACCCCGAGGATTCGGACACCAATTCCATCTTCTCAGCGATCTCTACATACGACGATCTGAGAAAGGAGGGCGAGGACGTTGAGATAGCGTCGGTCTGCGGTTCTTCAAGTATAGGCTACACGTCGGATCAAGCGCTCAGCAAGGAACTGGACCAAATTCTAAAGGAAGTCAGACCGGACACCGCAATCCTGGTATCCGACGGTGCCGAGGACGAGTACATCACTCCTATAATCTCGTCCAAGGTCGATATATCACATGTGAAGACAGTTTACGTCAAGCAGAGCGAGAGCGTGGAGAACCTCTACTACATGATAGTGAAATCTCTGCAGGAAGAAAAGGCAAAGAAGAAGATCCTGCTGCCGATCTCACTCGCTCTTTTGGTCTACGGATTCTTCGGAGTCATAGCCCTGATCAGCGACCTGGCAATACGGGGAGGAGAAGCCATATCAGGTCTGTCAACCTTCGGTGTAGGCATAATCTCCTTCGTTCTAGGCGCTTACCTGATAGGCAGGATCTACAACATAGATAGAAAGACAATGAATTACTATCAAGAGCTCCGTAAGGCCATCAGCACCGCCGCAGTTTGGCTCCCGTTCACTTTGGTCGGTATAATCGTGGTGCTTTCCAGCGCACTCTCCGGATGGAACAAGATAATCGGTATGGAGAACGCAGAACCGTTGATCATATTCCTCACATTCTTCCAATCCGTTATCTGGTGGTGGATAGGTGCCATCTTCCTTCACGAACTCGGCCAGGTGATCCACACCTACCTCACACAGGGAGAGGTAAAGCGCTCTTTTTGGGCGGTAATATTTTCCCTTTTAGCGCTCACGTTCATCCTATCGGGCACCATCGGCAGTATACAGGTGATGATAGGTATGGAGGAAGCCAGGAACGTGCTGCCCATGGTGATCATCAATCTAGCTCTGGGGCTCTCTATCGCCGTCCTGGGCGGATTGACCAACAAGAGCGTTCGTGTAGAGGAAGAAGAAGACGAAGAGGAACAAGAGGAAGAGGAGTGAGCGTGATGGATTTCGAAGAGTGGGAACCCTTCTATGACCGCATCATACAGGATTTTAACTACGACAAGGAAAAAGATCGACTAGCGGCGTCTGTATTATCCAAGAAAATCACCCGAAGAGAGGTAGACCTATCTCCCTTAGCCGACCTGGAAGGAAAAGAGGTAGCGGTCACCGGTCCCTTCATCGAGGGACTCGACCCAAGTAGATACGATGTGATCATACCTGCTGGATCGGCGGTTGAACAGCTCATGAACATCGACATAAGACCGGACATCATGGTCACGGACCTGGACGGTAACATCGGTATCCAGATCGGGCTGAACAAAGAGGGTGTACCCGCCGTTCTTCACGCCCACGGAGACAACATGGAATTGATAAAAAAACACCTCTCCGATTTTACAGGGCCGATCATCCCGACTTGTCAATGTGAACCACCGGACAGCATCTACAACTTCGGGGGTTTCACCGACGGCGACAGAGTTGCATTCATAGCCGACCACTTCGGAGCGGAAAAGATCATCTTGGCAGGGTGGGATTTTGAAAACCCTTGGAAAAAGCAAGAAGGGTACGGGATCAAGATCCACAAACTCAGGTGGGCAGAACGTCTCATCGGATTGTTAGAGACACAGGTAGAACAGGTGAGATGACCCTAAGAAATATTGAACTGCTGCAAATAAAATAACCCCGGGGATAACATTTAAATAGAATCACTTCAGATAAGAATGAAAGCCCGTGGGCGGAAGATATTATGCAATTAGATTCCAAAAGTAAGATAGAGAAGATAGAGAGATGTCCAGAGTGCGACAGTGAACACATATCCAAAGATTATAATCGGGGAGAGGTAATCTGTGAGAAGTGCGGTTTGGTCATCGATGATTATTACATAGACGAGGGGCCGGAATGGAGGGCATTCGACTCCGAACAAAAAGAGAGCAGAGCGAGGACCGGAGCGCCCATGAACTACATGACACACGATAAAGGGCTGTCCACGCAGATCTCTTGGAAGAACAAGGACGCCTACGGTAGGACGATACCCCACAAGAACAGGGGGCAGATCTACAGGGTGAGAAAATGGCACAGGAGGATAAGGATATCCAACGCAACGGAGAGGAATCTAGCCTCGGCTCTTAGAGAACTGGACAGACTCTCGTCCAAGATGGGTTTGCCGCGCAGCATAAGGGAAACGTCCGCCATGATCTACAGACAGGCGGTCGAAAAGAACCTGATCCGCGGACGCAGCATAGAGACCGTGATAGCCGCTTCTCTTTACGCCGGATGCAGGAAGTGCGACGTACCGAGAACCTTGACCGAGATATCAAAAGTAGCTCAGGCGGATGAAAAGCAGATCGGAAGGGCGTACAGATTTTTATCGAGAGAACTGTGCCTCAAGTTGATGCCCACTAGACCCGAGGAGTACATAAAGAGGTTCTGCAGTAAGTTGGAGCTGGATAGAGAAGTCATATCCAGGGGAGAGGAGATCATATCACAGGCAACCGACCTGGGTCTCACATCAGGAAAGGGACCGACAGGAGTCGCTGCGGCAGCGATCTACATTTCATCGATAACCGAGGGGGATCCAAGAACACAAAGGGCTATAGCGGAAGTTGCGGGTGTCACGGAAGTGACCATAAGGAACAGGTACAAGGAGATAGCCGAGAAGATAGGTATCGTTATAGAAACTTGATAAGTTAACGATATGTTTATAAAACCACTGTTAGTTATATGATCGAGGAGGTTAAAGTGTCCCGAGTAAGGCTTAGAGACCTTAAAAGGGTCCTAAGGGAGGTCCTCACAGAGAGGAATATCGACGAAGAAGAGGCCGACGAGATAGCGGAGAAGGTGATGAACCTATTCGGTTACGATACTACTATCACAGACAACCTTCTATCGACGAACGAGAGGGATCTTTTTTACATGCTCGAGGACTACGACATCTTGGCTACCGAGGAAGAAACGGTGATACTACCCAGCGGTAAGAGGTGGAGGATACACTACTGGCGTTTGAAAGAAAACAAGGTATGGGATATCCTCGAAGAGATGGAGAAAGAAGAAGAGCCTATAGAAGAAGAATCCATCTACAAAAGGTTATCCGACGATGTTTGGAAGAGGGCAAGCGGCAGCGATTACTGATCTTTTTTACAGGTGCATCCATGAAGAAGAAAAATTTAGAGATCAAACTAGAGCAGGTACCTCCACATCCGGACCCAGACGCCAGGTACGAACAGTACTCCACACCGGCGGTTATCGCAGCGGATATATTGTTCACCGCCTACACCCAGGGAGATATAAGTTCAAAAAAAGTCGTGGACTTGGGGTGCGGCACGGGTATTTTTTCATTGGGTGCGGGTTTACTGGGTGCTGAAGAAGTCGTTGGTATAGACATCGACGATGAATCGATCCGAAAGGCTAGAAATCTGTCCTCTGAATGGGGGTTATCCGACATGGTCCGTTTCAAGGCGATGGAAGTGAACGATGTTAACGAAGATGCCGACACGGTGATAATGAATCCCCCCTTTGGATCTCAAAAAAAACACGCGGATCTACCATTTCTAAACAAGGCTATGAAGATAGCTGACAAGATATACTCTCTACACAATCTGGTCACACGTGACTTCGTGATAAAGCACGTCCAGGAGAAGAACTATAAGGTTATTGGGGAAAAAAGATATATGTTTGAATTGGATAACATTTTTATATTCCATACACGAAGTAAAAAACCGATTGAAGTTGGATTATTCATAATCGAGAGGAAATAACATGGCAGAAAATGATGATATCGTAATACCTGGGGACAGATTGGGAACGACTGAAGAGTGGATGCCCGGAGAGGGAACCTACGAGGATGAAGGCGTTGTATATTCCAAATCCTTCGGAAGGGTGCACTACGACGAGGACAAACTAGAAGCGATCGTAAAACCATTGAACCCGGTAGTCCGTGTCGATGTAGGGAACGTTGTTTACGGTAAAGTACGTGACCGTAGGAAGTCCATCGTGACGGTTGAGATAGAGATAGTTGAAGGAGAATCCAGAGGCATAGAAGATTACTGCGAGGGGACCCTCCATATCTCCAAGGTGTCTAACGATTACATAGATGATCTAGAAAATGCTTTCTTGAAAGGAGATATCATAAGGGCAAAGGTGACGCAGATAGAGCCTTCGATACAGCTGACAACCCAGGGCAAGAATTACGGCGTCGTCCGTGGTTACTGTTTCCAGTGCAGAAAGTCCATGGAGAGGCAGAGGAACACCCTTTACTGCAGCTACTGTGAGAGGAGAGAAAGTAGGAAGTTGTCCGACCTTTATGGTAACATAAAGTTAAAAAGCAAATAGAGGTGAAAGCTGACTTGGCAGATTCCGGCAAAACGCTAACCGCTATAGAAGAATTGAAGCGTTGGGAGAAGAGAGAGGAAGAGATCCTAGAGAAGATAAAAGAGTTGAAAGAGGAGAAGAAAAAGCTCCAAGAAAGGGCGAAGGAATTGAAGAACGCTATAAACGAGTGTGAGGACGGTATAAGACAGGTTAGAAAAGATGGCGAACCGATCAAAAAACATGTGGATAGTTTGGATGTGATCTGAGGTTTTTCAATGGACGAGATCAACGTGGACGGATTGAAAAAGATGGCCGATGAATATAGGGAGAAGCACGAACGGGTGAAGCAGAGCATCGAAGAGATAACAGAAGAGGAGAAGAGGTTAAAAAACGAACTTGAAAGGGTCCGAAGTCATATCACGTACTATCGTTCTGTCATATCCAATATGAAGAAGAAGATGAAGGGAAGCAGGCAGTTGGACATATTCGATAGGATATGAGGTTTTGTAAAAACTAGCTCTAGATTGGAATACACTATCAAAACTTAAATATGTCAACATCATTTTACCCTTACGGTCGAAAAAAACAGGAGTGTATTACATGAACATAAAAACACAGGTAGAAGAACTCTTCGAAGAACGTTGTTCAAACAGCGGGATCGATGCTATCGTTCTTACTTCAAGGAATGGAGTACCCATAGCATCCCATATCGAGAGGAGTGAAAAAATTGAAAGTTTCAGTGCACTTTCCGCAACTATTTTAGGCGCTTCCGAGGTAATATTTTCAGGCTTTGGCAAAGGATACCCCGAATTAATAGATATATCCTCGAGTGACACATTTCTTTTAGTAAAAGGTGTGGACAAATCCTCGGTGATATCCGTTTTAGCCAACAGTGGAGATAAGTCAGAACTTGCTGGTTTGATGGAAGAATTGATCGATAGTATAAAGGAACTCAAAAATGTTGAAGAATAATATGGTGGTTAAATATGTCAGCGAATGAAGAAGATGTAGATAAAGGCGAAAAAGGATCAGAAAGTATACCATCTGAAGTGATATCTTTCCTTCAGCGTAAAGGCGGATCTTCACTTTTACTAAAAGGTAATGCGGGTACCGGTAAAACCACCCTAGCGTTACAGCTAATAGAAGAATTAGGGGACCCAGAGGAGAGTTTTTATCTGTCAACCAGGGTTTCGGATCAAAGTTTATACAATCAATTTCCATGGCTGGAAGACAAAGAGATGAAAAGCAGGGTTATAGACTCCAGCAAGGTGTTTTTAGAGGCGATGTACGGTGGAAAAGAAATACCAAAAGAGGGAGACCTGCCCGAAGCTGAGAAAAAGAAGATAGAATCTGCTAAAGAATTTTTGGGCAGCATCGAAGACGATTTGGTACCCACGGAGGTCAACAGGACCCGGTTGAACAGTTTGGAGGAGAGGATACCTGGGTTGGAGCGTATCTACGATAGGATCGACTACGTTCTGCCAAAGAGATGCACCCTGGTAGTCGACAGCGTAGAGGGGCTCACCCACAAATACGGTATCGATCCAGAAACCTTCATCATGACACTACAAAAGGACCTTGTTGAACACTCGAATACCAATGTCATCATGGTTCTAGAAAAGGAAAAAGCAAAGAATCTGGAGTACCTCGTCGATGGTGTGGTTCAGTTAAACCGATTCCAGATAGAGAACCGTGATGTGAGAGAGATCAAGATAATAAAACTAAGAGCTATCGGGATACAGCAGCCGGCTTACCTAATGACCCTCGAGGGCGGCAGATTCAGGACATTTGAACCTTTCTCGGTAACGGTGGAAAAGAAGAAACAGTGGAATCCAGTCACTACGACGGATGGATACTACAGTACGGGGACTACGGACCTAAACACACTCCTCGACGGAGGATTCGAGGTGGGCAGCTACAACGTATTCGAAGTGAAAGAAGATGTCAGCAACGAGGAATACCTTTCCGTAGTTAGACCGATCTTCCTGAATTTCTTAGCGGAAAATAGGGGCGTGCTGACGATACTGTCTGGAGGTACCCACCCTGAGAATCTGAGGGACGACCTGACAAGATTCATCCCCGAGGATAGATTCGACTCCAAATTCAGGGTTGTAGATTATTTCTCCCCTCAATCCGAGAAACCTTATATGATGGCTTTGGGCGGTAAGAAAAGAGACGAGGTCGGCAAGATATACACCAAGAATATACGGGAGATAAGCGACGAAGGTGAAACCCCATGGATGGACTACGTTGGCTTCGATACCATGGAGTACCTCACGGGTAACGAGATAGCGATAAGAGACCTTTTGGAATCGGTAGCCAATACAAAGGCATCTAAGAATTTAGGTATCGGTATAATGAAACACGGTCTTAAACTATCGAGTGAGATCAAGAATATGGCGGATACATACATGGTCCTAACCAGCATCAACAACACTCCCTGTGTATACGGTATCAAACCCAAAACGGGCCTCTATGCCATCCAACCGGATGAAGAGAAGGGCAGTCCACACATTTCACTGATACCTATCAGGTAAAAAATCAGTATCCGTATTCACCCTTTAGGGGCACGAAAACGACGCCCCCTAGTTTTTCTTTCTTTATCTTATCTTCTGCTGTTCTAGTCACGCGAGTTAGTTCCTGAAAAAAACCGCTGCTCACGGGTAATAGCAGTTTACCACCGATCTTCAACTGTTCTATCAGAGGAGGGGGTATGTGGGGTGCCGCACACGCCACGGATATCCTATCATAGGGTGCTTCCTCTTCGTAACCTTTGGAACCGTCCCCCCTGATGACATCCACGTTCCGAATACCTGTCTTTTCAAGAGCATTTTCTGCCGCATCAGCGAGCTCTTCCAGTAACTCCATCGTATACACTTTTCCCTCCTCACCGACGATCCTCGAGATGACCGCAGCGTGATAACCCATGCCACCGCCTACCTCAAGTACTCTCTGACCCGATTCTAGATCCAGTTTTTCCACCATCATAGCCACCATGTGCGGTGCGGAGATGGTCTGTCCCTCTCCGATAGGTTGTGGAGAATCCACATAGGCGTATTTCTCCATATGATCCGGCATGAAGTTCTCTCTCGGTATGCTCAGCATCGCTCTTCTCACTTCCTTTGACTTGATATAGCCGTACTTTTCGAGCTCATCCAATAGCCTTTTTCTTTCATCGATCAAACTCATCATCTCAACTCCGACCAGGTCTCGACGAATCTATCGACTGCGTCATCTAAAAATGAAGACTTGTAGGTTATTAAAACCTGTGCAATCTTTTCATCGTCTTTACAGGAGTATATCTTTCTTCTCCCTTCCTTTCTAGATACGATGATCCCTCTATCTTTCATCTTCTTCAAGTGAAAAGAGACCGTCGATTTCGAAACGTCGAATTCGTTAGCTATTTCACTGAAACCACATTCCCCACCTTTCAATAGGATCAATATTATCTTTCTGGGGATGTCCTGCCTTAAAATACCCAAAATCTTCCTATCAGGATAGTTCACTTCATCATCTACGTAGTATCTTTTTTTGTTTCCCGTTAATTCGCCCGATATCAAGCCCTTCCGCTCCATATAGTTAAGATGATATTCCAGCTGGCCGGTGGGCATGTCCAGTACTTTCTGGACCTCCCTCATGTAACATCCAGGGAATTTTGAGATATGTTCGAATATATCTCTTCTGCTCTCCAGCTCTAGAACATCATCTTTTAGTCCCATGTATTGATCTCACTTCCTCAGGATCGCTAGGTAAAGAAGTATGACGATCAAAAGATCAAGCGATAACATGAAGATATCCGGCTCCCCAAGAGGGGCTATGGAGAGTAGGCGTGAAACAAGCGCATATACGCCTATAACTGCGAATATCACGAATGTTAATGCGATCAACAACAGTTTATTACTGCCTGACCTTCGATAACTAGAAAATCCAACCGCTGCCTGCAGTATCGCGAGACCGGCTAGACAGACAGACACCAACGTATATATCATATCCATTTAGACACCACGTAGGTAGTAAATCAATACCATATAATTTTATTGTGTACCTTGAGGGTTGTCAGGCTTTCCTGCATACTAAAAAGCAATTAATTAGAAAATTGGAGGGGTAAAATGTAAAACTTTACAATAAACTATCTTACTAGAAAAAACTAGGTTGTCTTA
>CAZHUM010000039.1:0-20168 GCA_964535805.1 uncultured Thermoplasmata archaeon | reverse complement strand
GTATCGGATCCCGACGGAGATACCATGGACGTTTTGTTCTATGACGCCTCTGGTCCCACCTTGATAGGAACTGATACAGGTGTGGCCAGCGGAGGAACGGCTTCCGTTTCATGGACTGGGTTGGCAGAGGGCACTCTCTACGCTTGGTACGCTGTGGCAGATGACGGGGTAGATACCAATCAGTCCGCAACATGGACGTTCACTACGGGGATGGATAATTACCCGCCACACGTAGTATCGAACAGCCCGACGGGGACTGCAGTAAGTATATCAGCTGACATAACCGTAGAATTCAACGAGAGCATGGACACCGACAGCGTTAACAACAGTTTCTCCTACACGGATACGACGAATACTTGGGATCAAAATGATGGTACAATCACGTGGAGCAATTTCGATACTTTGATGACTTTCGACCCGCATAGCAACTTCGATTATGAAACGACATACAACGTGACCATCGACGGCAGTGTAGCCATGGATATACACGGAAATCTATTGGACGGCAATCAGGACGGAACGGGTGGAGACAATTACTCGTGGGAATACACTACGGAAACACAGGACACCACAGATCCTACTGTAACTATAACCGATCCTGAGGAGGGATCTATTCACAACTCGGATTCCGTGACCGTTGAGTGGGATGCCGAGGACCCAGATAGCGGTATAGATAAGAGTGAATACAACCTAGATGGAAATGGTTGGAACGATACTGGAAGTAGCACCAGCCACCCGTTCGATGACCTGGATGAAGGAGATCATACCGTGGAAGTCAGGGTGACCAACGGAGTGGGATTGACGGCGACTGACAGCGTCACTTTCACTGTAGATACGATACTGCCCGAGGTCGAGATAACAGCTCCAACTGAAGGAGAAATTCTCGCAGTCAGTGATACGGCGGTAGAGTGGGACGGCAGCGATGAAGGAACGGGTATAGATCACTACGAAGTAAGTGTCAATGGAGGCACTTGGGAAGACGTTGGAACCGATACCAGCTATGATCTGACTGGCCTAGATGACGGAGAACATGACGTCGAAGTGAAAGCGATAGACGGTGCGGGTAACGAGAACACGACCTCTGTCACATTCACAGTGGATACCACTGTACCTAATCTAACCATCACCAGACCCTCATTCGGTTCGATATATCCCGCTGATGTGACGGCTAGATGGAACGGAAACGATGACACATCCGGCATAGACTACTACGAAGTAAGGATGGACGACGGACAGTGGATGAACGTAGAGACCAACGAGAGCTACGGATTCACATCACTCTCGGGCGGTTCACATACATTAGAAGTGAAGGCGGTCGATAAGGCGGGCAACGAGATAACCCAGAGCAGAGATTTCGAGGTGGACGCAACACCTCCGACGGTTGTAAGCAACAGCCCGACGGGTACGGATGTGGAAATAGATTCCATCATCACGGTCACCTTCTCCGAGCAGATGGATAAATCTACGGTGGATATGGATGTTATCGGAGTATCGGGTACCACGAGTTGGGACAACGATACACTCATCTTCACCCCGAATGTCGACCTCGCTTACACCACACAATACAAGGTCTACGTGAACGGCAGCGATATGGCCGGTAACCAGATGTCCACCTTCCATTGGACCTTCACCACCTCTGCAAATACAGGCAGCATAGGAGGTACTGTGATAGACGAGAACGGAGATCCGATAGAAGGAGCGGAAGTCACCCTGGACACGGGCGAAAGCGTTACGACGGATGAGAACGGTAACTTCGAGATAGAAGTCGATCCAGGAACGTATACCATAACGGTCTCTAAGGCTGGACATGAAGATGAAACTACCGAGGTATCAGTAGATCCCGGTGAAGATGAGACCGTCGGTGACATAGTCCTTCCCGAAGAAGAAGGCGGTTTCGCCTTCCCGTGGTGGTTGTTGATAATCATCGCGGCGATAATCATCGTGATCGTAGTAATCGTGATGAAGAGGAAAAAGCCTGGGGAACAACCTCCGCCACAAGCAGCACAACCCCAGCAGCCTACGGAACAGTCCCCTCCTCCCGAGGGACAACCGATGCAGGAAGGCGGTCAAGGAGAGTATCCTGAAACAGGGAATACACCGGATAACGACGAAACCTCTTTCTGAAACCCTTTACATCTTTCTTTTCCTTTTTTTAGTATCCTTGTATTTCGCCCATATAGCCAATCCAGACGGTAGTACGAACACCGCGACCAGGAAGCTGTAAGTGATAGCTAGAGCAGTTATGTAACCGAACTGGGACATGGGTAAGATCTCCGATGTGCCCAATATCGCGAATGCACCCACTGTGGTCATAGCTGAACCGAAAAGAGCCGCTCCGGTGTTGTGTATTGTTTCGTGCATGGATTCGTATACGTTGTTGCCGTTATGCAGTTCTTCTGTAAACCTGTGAGTAATATGGATGCTGTAGTCAACACCCATCCCTACCGTTAGAGCGGTTATACTGACGGTCATCACATTGAGTGATACTCCCACCATGTACATGGTCCCGACGATCCAAAGTGTGATGATGGCAACCGGTAGAGTTGTGATCAAACCGAGTATCAATGATTTATGGACTGCATAAAATACGATGGTGAGAACTAAAAGTACGATGAATATAGTGGTTATCAAACCCTTGATCTGAGTGTTGTTCAGTTCTTCTATTGTCTGCTGAGAGATCATAGAACTACCAGTTATCTTGACCTCGAAACCATCTTCTTCAAGATTTTCTGAGTCCTCCTCTAATTCCTTCTTAAGGATCTCTGCGTTGTTCATATCCCGGGTTATCTTCGCAGCGTCTTCTTTTACCTTTATTATCGCACTGGTGTATTCACTTCCTTCCCTGGATAGAACGCTCTTCATGGAATCTTTTGTTGTGTCACTTTCATAGAAAAGATCGTAAAGCTGGCCAATATTCTCATCGGGGATATTATCTCCATCTGTATCCGAGGCGTCGAATGCATCGACTACAGTGATATTGTAATACGGACTCCCCGGGGTAGCTGTTCCATAACTCTGGAGAACGGACAAGACAGACATCGTATCGGAACCCGAGTTAGCTATCATCTCGTCGTCTCTTATGTTCTCCATGGTCTCGTGAACAGCATACAGGTATCCTCTGGTATCCAGGTCACCTTCCGTTAGTATATAGGAGTAAGAAGTACTGATATTGTAATGATTCGAGATGTATCTTATGTTCTTGCTCTGTGGTTTGTCTTCCGGTAAAAAATCCTCCATATCGAAGGTTGTACTTATGCTGAAGACACCGTATAGAGAAGTGCCGGTGATCAGTATTACAACAAGGATCACGATAAATGGATGCTTATCGGATGTATCAACGGGGACGGAAAGTATCGATCCCAGTATATCCTTGCCCCCCTTCTTCGTGAGTTTGTCTATCTTCTTGTTGACCCTCTTATCACCCTTTCTTTCCCTTCTCTCCTCTACCAACTGAAGGACCGCAGGCAGTCCAGCCACCATCAGCACAAAACTGGACGATATCCCGATCGCAGCTAAAATTCCGAAGTGCTGCATAGCTTCCATGGAGCTGAATGTGTTGGAAAGGAACCCGATCACCGTGGTAAACGTAGTCAGGAACAGAGCGCCTCCGACGGTTGATATGGCTATGCGTGTAGATTCCCCCGGACCGTATCCCTCCTTTCTCTCCTCCCGGTGCCTCATCACCATATGGATGCCGTAATCTATAACCAAACCAGTGATCAGTATAGGCACCGCGATTATCATCGGATTGAACTCATAACCCAACAGGACACCGGCTCCGAATGTCCACACTATAGCAAAGCCCAGTGCCAACAAGCTCACCGCTGTTTCGATCAGTGTTCTATACACTAAAAATAGTACCAACACGACGAAGGCGAATGCGATGGGTAGAAGAAGATTTAAACTTTTATCCGCGCTCTCGTTTATTTCCTCCATCATAATTTGTCCTGCGAAAACACGGGGATGAGAATGTTCACACTCTTGTTTGGATATATCGATCAATCCCTTCTGTGCCTCAAGTCTGATATCTCTGTCCATGGAAGAATTCATCAACACCATGCCGATGGCACTTTCTGCTCTTATGGAACTTCGCTCATCTGTAGGTGAGAAGTCCCCGCTCACGCTCATGGTTATGCCGTCTTTCAATCCGTATATCTGGGAGGATATATATCTGGAGGACTGTATCATGGTGGAGGTTTCTTGGAAAGACTGTATAGAGTATTCCATCATGCTCTTGTTCGTCAGCACAACCGTTTTATAGTCTATGAGTGCGGAAACACTATCATCGTTGCCTGCAGCTTGTAAGGAATGAATCGCTTGTGAGAGGGTACTGTTTACATCCTCAAGGACATCGATGCTATTTTGGGCACTAGCTTCCATCCGACCGAAATCGTTCAATACCTCATCTACAGATTCATTCAGGTCCGTGGGATCGTACGTAAGTATATCGAGTACGGTGTCCTTTATCTCGGAGTCGTCCATCCGTTCTATCATCTCTTTTTTCGTCTCCAGGTCCGCACTCAAGGATGGTAATCCTTCTGACAGGTCCATGGACATGGAATCCATGTCGAGTCCCCCCATCTCACTGCCCATCCCGAGGAAACTCAGAAGCATACCGCGGGCGGTTTGGAGTTCCGTAGGATCACTGCTTGTTTCAAAGATCCCCTTGGAAAAGAAGAACAGATTTGAAAAATATTCTACATGGGACGGTTCCATGCCGGCTAGGGTGATCGATGGCGAATCCAATTTACTGTACAACATATCCAACTGCTGTATTACTTCCTGGTCAGTCCCGTATTGAAGTGCGTAGGTAAGATTGGCGATATCCGACTGAACCATGTACGTTACTGACCATGATCGAGGATCCGAGACGATGTTAGACATCGAGACGAGTGCATATGTTGAGTAATCGGCAACCGTGGAATCGGATGAAGACATAAGATACATTGCAGATGATAGAGATGAATTCATGTACTGGTTTATTCGATATTGAGTCTCAAAAGTAGAAACCGTGGAATTTGTTTTTTCAGGTAAATTAACTACGTAATCCTCGATCTGCAAAGTGAGATTTGCGTATACTATCGTATCCGCCAAAGTACTTACACTGTCCGTCATCCCCCCGCTTTGGATCAAGGAGCTGTTGATCACCTCGTCATCTCTCAAAGCAATCTTCGTGTTTATCATATCTAAAAGGACTTCCCGTGTAAAAACGTCCTCGTTATCGGCGACGAAAGCCATCTGCACGCTCTCACCGGAAGTCCCGAAATCTTCGCGTATCCGGTCTAGCCAGTCTCTCTTTTCACTCTCTGGACTGAAAGACCCCTCCGTTGTCTCCATACTCATGCTGGAGGCAAAATAACCCATGATGATCGTAAAAGCTATGATCAACGCTATGACTTTTTTAGGATTCTCACTTATAAGAAAGGACAGCGACCCTAATTTCCCCTTCTTTATCCCTTTAGCCATTTTGATCAGCTCGATTTGTTAAAACGATTACACTTATAGAATTTTTGATATTAAAAAAAATATATTATGGGGTTTTACCCCCTAAGATAATTGCCCTCGGATTTTGAATCTTAAGGTTGTGGTATCGCCAGTCCTTTACATCCATGCTTCGATATCTTGAGTTCCGGATACTTATCCTGTATGATGTTGTGGATGATCTCGGCGTGCTTTACCTTCTCTTTAGCAAGGAACGCTAGGAAACCAGGGTCCGTCCACGGTTTGTATATACCTCCACCAGCGGCGAGAGCGGCTCCTGGTTCGATCTTGAAATAGCACGGTGATGCCACCTTCGTTATGTCAGGTCCTTCGTAGAAGCGGTTGAATCCACCCATTGATTCGCCCAGCAAAATGTGAACATCTATCGGTATATCGATGGCCTGCCGTATAGAGGCGAACATGGGGATGCTGAGGTCTCCCAACGGATTGAAGGTTCCTGCACCTAGGTCTTCGAGCAGCTTCCCTCCGCAGGCGTTTGCGTGCCCCGCATAAATGGATACTTTGAATGTAACATCCTTGGGGATCAGCCCCTTCTCCTTCAACTTCGTAGCCAGCCAAAGAACACCCTCGTCGGTAACCAAAAATCCTCTGAATCCTATATCAATACACCTTTTGATATCTCTCAGGCAGTAAACGATGTTATCCGAGCCTCTTACTCTAAGTCCAGATAGTGCACCTTCCGGTGTAGCTACCTGCCTTCCCGTGTTCCAACTCGACCTAGGACCCGGTGTGATTATCACTTCCATATCGTTGTCGTGGGCCAACTGGGCGAATTCAACGAGTTCGTCATCCGGTAAGTAAGTACTCCCCATGACCGTGGATATCAATCGATGTACTGGGATCCCTCTTTTCTCTCTCTCTTCGATCAGTGCTCTCAAAGTCGACGGTCTCTCCACACCGGAGATCTCCATCCTGTAATGACCTCCGTCCACAAAAGTCTGTCCTGATTCCGGTAAGCCCTTTGGATCTTCACTCGGTATTCCCAACTCTTCCATCGCATCCATAATTTCCTTCATATCTGACATTTTATTCACCGTTTTGCTTTCTTATATCTCCAAGTTACGACTGTTAAGTGTAGATTAGTATTTAACTCCTACGAACACCTCATCCAAGGGCTTCTTTCATCCGCTGGATGCCCTCTTCGATCTCGTCCAAAGAAGATGCATAAGAGATCCTCAGGAACCCCTCTCCCTGGCTTCCGAAAGATGTACCCGGGAGTAGGCAGACCCCGGCTTCCTCGAGCAGATAGGATGCCAATTCCTCGCTTGACATGCCGGTTTCCTTGATGTTCGGGAACACGTAGAAAGCCCCACGTGGATATATGCAGCTCACGCCCGGGACTTCGTTCAAACCGTCGACTATTGCCTTTCTTCTCTTCGCGAAGTGTTTCATCATCATGTCGACGAACGATTGACCGTTTTTCAGGGCTTCGACGGCACCTTTTTGTGAGAAAGAGTTAGTGCAAGATATCGCATCGGCGACCAGCAGTTCGACTTCTTCGATCACTTCCTCCGGTGCTATCATGTATCCTAAACGCCATCCCGTCATGGAGTATGCCTTCGAGAAGCCATCGACGATTATGGTCCTTTCATTGCACTCATCTAGATAAGACGGTGAGTAGTGCTCCATGCCGTCATAGTACATCTTGCTGTATATCTCGTCTGAAAGAACGTAGCTGTCGTACTCTTCCGCCATCTCGGCTATAGCACGTATATCCTCCTTGGTCAAAGCCCCACCGGTAGGATTTTGAGGCGAGTTGATCAGGACCATCCTGGTATTGTCAGATATCTTTTCGTGGATATCTTCCGGGTCCATCCTGAATTCGTTCTCTTCGTAGAGGGGGATCTCAACTTTCTTCGCTCCTATATATCCAACCTGGGATTCATAAGTGAAGAAGCACGGATTTTGGTATATCACCTCGTCTCCCTGCTGAACGAGAGCTATCATGGAGAAGTACAGTCCTGGCTTGGCGCCAGGCAGCACCAAGATCTGATCCAAACTGGGCGCGAACCCTCTGCTTTTTTTGATATCTTCCTGTATCGCTTCTTTAAGTTCGGGTATCCCGTCTGAAGGCACGTAGTGAGTGAAGCCGTCTTTGAGTGCCTGGATAGCCGCTTCCTTCACGTTCTCCGGCGTATCGAAATCCGGCTGTCCGATCTCGAAACGGACAATATCTCTTCCCTGTTTCTCCAGTTTGTTTGCCTTGGCTAAATACTCGAGTGGTGGTTCACCCTTTAGCATGGATGAATCCGCCAATATTCCTCGTCTCATTTTCTTATCTCCTTTTTGATTTTATGAAATAGTGAATTCCAGATCTAATTCCTTCAGTTTTTCTTCGGTGGGTATCCCGTCCTCGTCCCATCCCCTCAACTCGTAGTACTCGTCCAGCATCCGGTTGAACATCTCTTCAGTGAACGCGTTCCCCTTCGTGGGTCCATCGGGCAGGGGTTCGTACAGCCGTCTAGGGAGGCTGTCATCTTTCCTGCTCACACCTTCTCTAACGTTGAACATCCTGGACATGTTCCATGTCCTTTCTCCAGCTTTGAGATATTCTTCTTCAGTCAGGTTGAACCCGGTGGCGGTGTTGAACAACTCCAAAAATGTTTCTACGCCGATGGGCACGAAATCACACAAGGTCATGGAATAGGCGGACGCTCTTTCGTCCTGGGTCTCTTTTACCAACTTCGCTCTACCCTCCGCGGAGAACCTTTCTTCCATCTTGAGCTCCGCATTGACCGTCCACGCTCTCTGGTGGCAAGCTCCACGATCGCTGGTTGCGTAAGCTAGCCCCATACCCGGTGACCCTCTAGGCTCGTAGCCCGGGAACTCCATGCCCTTGGAGTGCATGGCAAAGTCCTGGGATCCCTTCCCGATCTTTTCTGACGCTCTCATAACACCCTCCGCCAATAGATCCCCAACCCCGTCCCGGTATGCTATCTTCTCGATCAATCTCAGATAGTCCTCGTCCTCGCCGAACCTGGGCTCGAGTCCATCGAAGTCATCTCTCGTCATAACCCCCTTCTCGAAGCACTCCATGCTCCATCCGATTATGTTCCCTGTCGAGATACCGTCCAGTCCGAGCTCATCCACCATCAGGGATGCCTTCGAAACAGCTCCCAAATCCCCCATGCCACAACTGGAACCGAGAAGTACCAGCAGTTCGTACTCCGGTCCCTCCAACCTGGTCCCCTTGTATTTCCCTTCCTTGACCTCGCTGTGTTTACCGCACAAAATAGGACAGCTGTAGCATCCGACATCCCGTTCAACGATCTCTTCCTTCATGGTCTCTCCGCTTATCTTCTCCGCATCCTCGAAAACTGCGTGCTGGAAGTTCTTCGTTGGTAGGATCCCGTACTCGTTCATGGGATTGATCCACACCGGGGTACCGTATTTTCTCCTCGTGGGTATGAAGTCGTCCTCTCTCGTTGTCTCGAATGCCTTCTTCGAAGCCTTTTTGAATCCCTCTGGATCTGCCTGTCCGACCTCACCGGTGCCCTTGACGCACACGGCTTTCAGCATCTTAGCCCCCATCACAGCGCCTGCACCGCCTCTTCCCGCTTGTCCACCTCTTTCTTTTTGATCGTATGTATCGATATTTATCATGGCTATCTTCACCAGATTCTCTCCCGCCGGTCCGATGGCAGCCACCCTGAGCTTTTCGTCATGGTGCTTCTCCCTCAAGGCATGGGTGGTTTCAAACGTCTTTTTCCCCCAAAGATCATCCGCATCCTCTATTGAAACGGTGTCATCCTCTATATGGATGTAAACCGGCTTTTCCGCCTTACCGGTCACTACCAATGCGTCGTATCCCGCCTTCTTCAGTTCGGGTCCAAAGTAGCCACCACAGTGGCTGTCGTTATAGATACCAGTGAGCGGCGATTTCGTCACAATGCAGTACCTTCCCGAAGTCGGTATACGCAGTCCCGTGAGAGGTCCGGTTATGAACATCAAAGGGTTATCGGGTCCCAACGGGTCAGTGCCTTTTTCGGTCCGGTTCCAGAGCATCTTGGCCCCCAAACCTTTGCCGCCTAGGAACAGCTTCGCATCGTTCATATCTAACTCGCTTACATCATACTTTCTTTTAGACAAATCGATCTCGAGGATCTTACCGGTATATGCGCACCCCATCTCTATGCCTCCATGATGTTGTTGATAGCCAATAGATCTACGAGTAAAGCGAAACCGGTCTCCTTCTTCCCTGCTCCGGGACCTATTATCGTCACGTCATCCAGGTAGTCCGTCGTGAATGTAAGAGCGTTGGTGGGTCCCATGACACTAGCTAACGGGTGATCGAGAGGGAGTTTCTCCGGTGCGACCTTCGCTACTACGTGACCGTCTGTTTTCTTCGTACTTCCAACCAGCTTCCATCTGTACCCTTCTTCCTTGGCTTTTTTTACATCCTCTAAACTGATATCCGTTATACCCTTCCTTTCAACGTCGTCTAATTCAATATCCGCTCCCATCAACGTGTTGGAAAGGATCTCGATCTTACCCTGGGCATCGATGCCCTCGACGTCACCGGTGGGGTCGGCCTCTGCATAGCCCAGTTCCTGCGCCTTTTTCAGGGCGTCGTCGTATTCCATACCCTCCTCCATCTGGCTCAAGATGTAGTTCGTCGTTCCGTTGACTATGCCCTTGATCTCGGTGATCTCACAACCGGCTAGATTCCAGAGGGCTAAATTGATGGCCGGTGTGCCGCTCAGTACCGTACCCTCGAAGCGGTAGTAGACCCCTTTCTGCTTTGCAAGCTCCACCAATTTTTTCGCTTCGTTAGCCACGGGCCCCTTGTTCGTGCTCACTACGTGTTTACCTTCCTGAAGAGCCGTTCTTACATGCTCGAGAGCCGGACCTCCGGTCTCCATGTCAGTGTAGGTGACCTCGATGATCACATCTGCGTTACTTTTCGTTATGGTTTTGATAGGGTCCCAACCGGTTTTTCCGATCTTATAATCGTCCAGGTTGTGACCTTCTTCTACGAAATCCATCACTTCCTCCAAGTCTAACCCGTCTTCTTTGTAAACTGACCCCTTCATCATATCCGAGATGGCCACTACCTCGTATTCAAAATTGTATTTCTCTTCGAGCCAGTCTTTCTTTTCTATGAGTATGTCTCCCAATCCTTGCCCTACAACACCGAATCCTATAAACGCTAATTTGAACTTCATATATCTCCACCTTTTGTTGATGTGTGCAGTACAACGATTTTGGATACTTAACGTTTTCGAGATTCTTAGGACTCAATAACCGACAGTCCATACTACCGTTGAGTCGGCGGAGTTGTACACCCAGTAACCGGATAGAGAAGTGAGCGTCACCGAGCTGAGATCCGATGTGTACTGTATATTGTAAGGGCTCGCTCCGTCGAGTTTACCGATCTTGGTGACTTCCGGTGGAAGTGTGCTGGATGCGGTTCTATCTGTTTCGGAAGGATACCCTACCATGTTCCATCCCGGATAGAGTAATAAATCGGTAGTCGACGGCTCGGTGCCCTCTATCGTTAGTGTATCATCTGTGTTTATATGGATCCATAGGCCCTCATGTTCATCGAAAGATTTCAAGCTGTTGAAATGATCGTCTCTGTCGGGTACGTAGCTCAGCCACTCCTGCTTTTCAGAATCATAGCTGAACACCTTGTCGTAGGAGCCGTATATCCCGTTGGTCGGATCGTTAAGGATCGAATCTATATCGGTGTTACTCGGCATCAAGGTGGACGATATAAAATTCCAACCGTCTGTAGATCCCTCGGGCCCCACAAGGGATATTTGAACGGATGAAACCTGTCCTGAGGTAAGTATCAGATCGGTGATCTCCTGTTGGATTATAGATGTATCTACTGCCACATCGACTTCGTCGGTCAGTCCGTCTTTGGATGCGGTAATATGTATATTATCTCCGTGTGAGTATGAACCGAAATCCTCCAATGTGAATGCATAGAAACCGTCGGCGCCAGTTATCTTGCTGAGGGTCTGTCCGTTCAAAGTGGCATCGACGGTCGCGTTCCAGACCACGGCACCCTGTTCGTCCTTTACCGTACCCATGACGGTATCTTTTTGAAGGACAGCCATGGCGGGATCGCCCAGCAGATTCACCTCGAATATCTGCCATTTGTAGCCGTTGGCCATGGTATCGGGACCGTTGTTGGTCTTATATCCAGGGTGATATGCAGGCCCCAAGGCTTCCGTCGCCCACTGGTAGGCCTGACCCAAGTACTCGAAGTCGTGGTCGTATATCGCGTGGAAGATGTTGTTATCTACTTCTCCGGCACAGCCCGTTCCGTCATCGCCTCCGGCCAACCCCAATCGCGAATTCAAAAGACACGCACTCATCCCACCGTTTGGATTCTTGACCAAGGCTTCCGCAAGGCAGTCACCATCGCTTGTCTTACCGCCGTCGATATTGCCGCCGAATAGCAGTGCGTTTTGGTCGACTTGGACACCGTCGTAGGACCCGCTCATGCACGCTATGGAGAAGTGTATCGGGTAGTAGCTGTTGGTTATCGAGCTGGCATCGCTGGACGAGTACGAAGCACTACCCGTTAACTGGTAACTTGTAGCGGACCCGTGCCCGCATTGATTCACGAAGAACGGAGACCCGCCGTCGGTCCCTTTGATCCCGTCCTCGTAATCTGAGATCGTATAACCACCGTCGGACTCAAAGTCACTCTCTATCGCGTAGTGGGACGGCAGAATATTGTTCACCCCGACAACCATCTGGCCGCCCGTCTTCATCACCTTAAGATCTCCGATGTTATCGCTGTCGTCCTGACATGCTTCGTACAATTTTTCCGGAACTGGATCGGTCTCGTAGTGTATTATCTTGTTTATCATCGCATCGGCTTCCGTGGGATCCTTGGAGGGTATCCTGCCGACGAACACGTCCCGGAGCCAATCGCAGTCGTCTTCCCACTCACCCCAAGTGCTGTCTCCGTCAGCGTTGAAATCTCCGTCCAACCCCCCATAGTACCAATCAGAGGGGATGTAGGAGTTTATCGTAACTTCGTACATGCCGTTGTTAGCGGTCAACTCGGTCCACAAGCCGCGATGGGGTATGATATCGTTCTCGGAGGAATCTGCGGTGTCCCCACCCAAGACCACGTATCTTGTTCCGTGGTTCTGGTAGTGATCTATTATGCAGTTGCGTATCTTCTCCTGTGTATCTGTACCCGCATAATCCGTTTCGATATCGCTCTTCAAGACGATCGTCCCGGTGAACCCCATCGTGTTTACCTTGTGGTCCAAGAGTGTTTGAAAACTGCTCTCCATAGAGGAGGTCGTTATTATGAGGTATTCATGATCTGGATCGCGTGTATCCAGTCCAAGTTCTAACCTATCTAATACCTTATCGTTATCTATCATCTTACTCAAGTAATCTACATCCTCCTCACCTACGAAATGAGGTTCAGCTCGAGGTCTATCTGCTAGATCTATCTTTACCTCGGCTTCTTCGTATAAAAATAACTCTCCTGAACCGGAATGATATTCTACTGGGATCATACCCAAAGATATTATGTCTACACCTCGGTAACTCTGTACGTCGTAACTATAACTTTGGGGCGGGTACACTTCGCCGTCATCGACTATCTCGATGTGTGGATCCTTTTCGATCGGATCGAAGCCGCTTAGTATCCGTATGTCTCCCCTTTTCAATCTTATCCCGTCACCTACTCTTTTCATATCGTCGAACTCTACAGTCAGATCCTTTACATCACTCCCCTCGGGCACCAACAGGTTTTTCGTGACCAAAGGAAGGTCGGGTCCACCTTCTTCCCTCGTGTATGTAGTATCCTCCATCTCGATGGTATGGTAAGCACCCCTGTCGTTCAATTTCATGTCTTCAAATCTATAGTAGTACACCATATCGGGTTCTGAGATATCTTTCTCTTCCCTTGGTAACACTCCAACTACCGCCGCCGCCTGGGTAACGAGTAGAACTGCAACTAGCACCACAAAAATAGCCGAAATAAGGAAATCGTTTTTATCCATATTAACACTCGAAACCTTTTCATGTGCGAGATTATTAAATAGTTTATGGGCACATTTAACCGGATTTTACGGTGAGTAGATGATTACTGTGCCCAATCCACGGTGTGATCCGCATCGTTGTAGACCCAATATCCACGCTGCCCTTGGAGGGTGACCGAGGACAGTTCAGTCGTGTAATAGACGTTGTATTCCTCGGTCTCATCGAAGACCCCCATCTTTGTGACCTCGACAGGCAGAGAACTATCCGCGGAGATGTTGTCATCTCCCATATAACCGACCATGTTCCACCCGGGTGAGAGTGGGATGGTCGACGAAGCGGGCTCAGTACCACTGATATCAAGAACATCCGGTGAGGTCATGTGTATCCAGATCCCCATAGTTTCGTCCCAGGTGTGTAGACTGTTGAAATGATCGGGTCGTTCTGGAACGTAAGTTCTCCAACGCCCGTCGGTCCATTCGTAACTTTCGTAGGATAGCTTTAAATCATCGATGTTCCACCCACAGTACTGCACAGAGCCGTCGGTAGTCCCTAGACCGAATCTGATCTGGAACTCGGGGTTATCGTCAGCGTACTGGGGTACATCGTATTGAATGTAATTCCAAGCTCCATCAGACATGGTTGCTCCGTTGGACCATATCTGCTGCCAAGCACTCCCGTCGTAAACCTCTATGTAAGCATGGTCATAAGAGCTGCTCTCAACACCCAGCCATCTCTGAAAAGATAAAGATATATCTTCCTTGCCCGTGCAATCTATGACGGGTGATGTAGCCCAATGCGTAGTAGTGATATCGGACTCGTAATCGCCGTCGCTTGTCAGGTCGTATCCAAGTACGCTGCTTCCCGAATATGCGCTGCTGGGATCCGGATCTCCATCAGATCCTCCTAGACCCTGGGGTGCACCTCTCTCCCACTCCCCTCCACTGAACGTCCAACCCTCATCCGATTCGAAATCATCCCCCCAAAAATCTGTTTGACCCAGGCTCACCTTTTGAGATGACTGGTAATACATCACTTTGTCGTAGCTGCCGCTTATCCCCCTGTCCACATCATCCAGCAGCGAGCCTATATCATTTTCTTTGGTGACGACGTTCTTGGAGATAAAATTCCAACCCTGCTCTAGGTCTATCGACACCGGTTTCTCAGCGTTCTTGAACTGGTTAGAATCTATAACTCCGCTGTTCAAGTCGTTCTGTGCTTCGGCACCGTATAAATACGTATAGTATTCTTCCTGACCCTTTAAGTAGTAATTGAAGAAAGCGGTTGCATATTTACACGCGATACGCTGCTGTTCATCCCTGCTGATCGTCGCCTCTCCGTCACCCATGCCGCCGGATGGCGGGTCCTGGTCCCCGTATTGGTTGTGATTCCCCCCACTTATATTTACGAACTGTGAGGGTACATCAACGAGATACTCGTAAAGGATCTGAGAATTATCCTCAGGCGGTGCGACTTCGTCGTTTGTAGCTGCCTGGAGTTGAACTGGTATCTCTATCCTATCTGCCCTGGGGAACGTCGACGGTGAATTATCATTTGCTAGTGCCATGGGTGCCACCGCTTTTATATCCGATCGATTGGGGTCTCCAGCTTCGTTTTCAACGGCTAAAATAGAACATTTTGCTCCCAAAGAATGACCGGTAGCCCCGATCAAATCTTCATCAACCGCACCTTCCAACAAGCTACCTGCGGTGGTGTTCTGTTCTTGTAAGAAATCTATAGCCGCCAAACTTTCATTGGCGCATTTAGCGTGATCTGAGTTGAACAGACCAGCATATTGATAATCTGGCATCGCGACAATATACCCCCAAGATGCATAATGTTCTCCATAACTACCATAATAATCATCTGCGGGACTCATCTGGAAACCGTGGCCGAAAGACAATCCCGGATAAGGGCAGTCGGTCATATTAACGGGCACCTCCGTACCGTTGGTATCCGCAGGGTAGTAAACATGAACCGGGACGGTTTCCCCGTAAGGACCGGTAAACTCAGTGTCCCATTTACCTATACTGTAGGGACCGTTGAAACCCAGGTTATCAGCAAGGGGATCGGTACCTTCATCGATGCCTGTACTTTGCCTTTCTGGAACAACCCCTATAACATTATTGAAAATTATCGATATACTCACGATCAAGAGCATACATGCTATCAAAGAAGTAAAGATCTTTTTCATCTTCTCACCCACCCTTCCTTTGGATCACGTCTCTGAGGTCAGCGTTTATCTCACCGATAAGCCACTTACGGAACGTTTCTTTGCTGGGGCTGTACTTCTTCTCTTCACCCCATATATCATCATTATTCATCTTACCACCTTATAGTAATCTTGTATATGTTATATTTAAAGAAAGTTAGAACATGTAATAAAACGCCCTTTAAATAGTACCGTCATACTTTTATAAACTGGCTATGAGTTCATCGCATCTCTTGGAGTAAGTTTTCATGCCGATGTCTTCGAAAAGTTCCTGGGCATCTTTAGCGTACTTCTCAGCACTTTCAATATCACCGTTTTCTTTGTGAAGTAGCGCGACCTGGTAGAGTATTTTACTTTTATCTAATAGCTTGTTCTCCTTTTCAGCCAACCTTAGTGCTTCTTGGAATTCCTCTAGTGCATCTTGAATATCTCCGGTCTCCCTCAACACTATCCCGTGGGCATACCGGCTTGATATCTCACCGAAGGACGTGTTCAACTCCAGAGACATCTCAAGAGCTTTCTCCGCATTTTTCATGGCATCATCTAGATCCCCTGCGTATACCTTCGCCTCGGTTTCAAGGCTGATCACACTGATGATCTCGATCTTCTCTCTCAATTCGCTGTACGTCTTCCGAGCCTTTTCGAAACAATCGATGGCTTTCTCAAGCTCCCTCATCTCGAGGTAAACTTCTCCAAGATGTGCCTGTACAGTCGCCGCTCCCTTTTTATCCCCCATAGATCGAAACATTTCGTACGCTTCTTCGTGCAGTGATATCGCCTTTTCAAAGTCTCCCCTGAGGGAGTATATATTACCTTTACTCGTGATAGAGAGCGCTATGATCTGTTTATCTCCTATATTCCTGCTTATCTCGTAGCTTCTCTCGTGTTTTTCCATAGCACTTTCCAAGTCTCCCCTCATCTGAGAGATCAAACCGAGGTTGTTGAGGGTTAGAACGAGACCTCTTTTGTCGCCTATCTTCTCGAACATCTCGTAACTTCTCTGGTAGTTGTCCTTTGCCTTGTCCAGATCGGCTTTGAGGTAGTACAGGTTTCCCAGGTTCGCCAGAAGCCCGGCTATGTAGTCCTTCTCACCGATCTCCTCTTCGATCTCCAGACTCCTGTTGTAAGCGTCCAACGCATTGTCCAGGTCGCCTATATATAGATGTATGATACCCAGGTTGTTCAGGGATTTTGCAAGCCCCCTCTTGTAGTCTATTCTTTCCTTTATCTCGATGGAATCATCCAGATATTCTGAAGCTTTATCGTAACCACCGGTTCTTATCTCTACGGTCCCCAAGTTGTGCAGGGCGTCAGATAGGATCCTGTCGTCGTTCATCTGTTTAGCCATGTCCATCTCTTCTTTGAATATCTCTTCCGCCCTTTCCTGCTCACCTTTCTGCATCCTCACCCATCCCTTCACCTCCAAGAGTTTACACTTTTCTGGATTGATTTCATCGAGGAGTCCCAACCCCTTCTCCACAAAGTGCAGCGTTTTATCGAAATCACCCTGCTTTTCGTACGTTTCGGATATCTTCCTGTACATCCTTTGCTGGTCCTCAGGGTCGGCGGCCTTGACCATGGCCCTTTCCAGATACCTGCGGCATCGTGTATAATCGCCCAGGATCTTATTCGTATCGCTCAACCTCTCCAGTACCTCTACCTCTTCGACCCTTTCTTCATCGATGCTTTCGGCGATCTTCATAACCCTCTTGTACATCTCTATCGCATCTTCATGGGCGTAGACGCTTTCAGCGTATTCAGCAGCGGATAAGTAGTACTCTACTGCCTTCTCCAGGTTATCAGCATTATGGTAGTGGTAAGCTAGATCCGAGTACCAGCCTTCCAAGTTGTCTTCGTATACATCGACGATGTTCTCGGCGACCATGGAGTGAAGCTTTCGCTTCTTTATCTCGGACATCTCGTCGTATGCGACCCTTTGAAAAAGAGCGTGTGAGAATTTAAAATACTCCTCCAGTGGGTCCTCTGTCCAGAGCTTTGTGCCCAACAGTATATCGATCTGGTCGAGGAGGTCCAATTCTTCCATCCCAGAGCTTCTTTTTAGCAGTTCGAACGGTACTTCTTCTCCTATCACGCTGCCTATCTGCAGTACCTTCTTCGTCTTGTCTTCCAGTATGTACAGCCTGCGGTTTATTATACTGTTGATTATCTTGGGCAGCTTGATCTCGCTCTTCGATTTTGGATACTTATTGGTCCTGGGGTCCACGATACTTTCACTTATGAGGTTCTTCGTGAATTCCTTGATGAAAAGTGGATTTCCCTGTGACATGTCATGGACTATATCCACGAAATCTACAGGGATGTCCTCGACCGACAATGTGTTCTGAACGATGTTCTTGGTTTTTTCCCAATCCAGCGGCGCGAGTTCGATCTCTTTGTTAAGCCGCTCACGCGACATCCTCTGTTTCACATCTTTGAACAGGTCGTGTTTTTCCGCATCTTCCGGCCTATATGTACATATGAAGAGTACCGGGCTGTTATCCAGATTATGTGCCATATAATGAAGTAGCTGCAGTGATGCGTTGTCGATCCAATGTATATCATCAAGAAAAATTACCATGACGTCCTCCTCAGCTATCTTTTCGATCATCTTAGTAGTCTCATAGAACGTTGCTTTCCGTTGGGCGTCGAACATCTTATTGTCCTCGATCTTGGGCCCCGCAGGAGTAACTAGTGACGTGTGTGAAAGATTTTCATCTAGTTTTTCCGCATCCATCAGTACATGGAACGCTTTCTTGAACGGTAGGTACGGGTCGGAGCTCTCGAAATAACATCTTCCTGATAAGAATTCCGCCCCCTCTTTCAACACCTTCCTTTTGAACTCGTTCACCAACCTGGTTTTTCCTATCCCGGCCTCGCCGGAGATAAACACAACGAAAGCACCGTCGTCCTGGATCCTATCAAATTCTTCTTTCAGCTCCTCCAGCTCTTTTTTCCTCCCCACGAAAAGGTCCTCTTCCTCTTTTACATCCTTGCTTATGTCCAGTACGCCGTTGTCATCCATCCTCCTCAGCGATGTGATTATAGGTTCTTTGCCCTTGATATAATCCGCCACATCTCCCAGTTTGATCTTCTTTGTCGAGTTATCCGTTTTAAGAGTTATCTCTTCGCCTTCCAATCTATCTCTTATCTTTTTCTCCTCCCTGATGCCATCTCTAGAAAGAAAGTAAACCTTCCTTTTTCGCTTGACACCTTTCACCCTTCTGACCTCTTCTTTCAGCACCCCTTCTCCGTCCGCAGTCAATTTTCTTATCTCCTTACTCAGATAAGGTCTGCTGACCCCTAGTGCGTCCGCGATACCGGGTTGACAAACTTCGTAGGGTACTCGTTTTTCATCATGATATCTTTGGTAGTGTTTCAGGTGAAGGAGTATCCTGTCCTTGGCAGAGCAGTCCAACATTACAGTTGGATATAATTGAGACATACTATAAGTAAATTATTTTACTATACCGAAAGTCGACCGAAAAATAATATATCATCTAACCCTATTTTCATCACGATATCATGGATGTCTTCGTCACCCGCAGGATACCCGAGAACGGTATGAAGAAACTCGAAGAGAGATACAACGTGTCCGTTAACAACGAGGGCAGGGTCCTGACAAAGGATGAAATGATCCAGGAAGTCAAGGGAAAGGACGCCGTGCTTTGTCTGCTTACCGACAACATCGATAAAGATATCATCGATGCCGGGGATGAACTGAAGGTCATATCCAACTACGCCGTGGGCTATGATAACATAGACGTCGATGCAGCGACGGAGATGGGGATCGCGGTGACCAACACACCCGGTGTTCTCACCGACGCAACAGCGGACCTCGCCTGGGCCCTCATCATGGCGGTGTCGAGGAACGTAGCCCGTGGGGACAGGTTCGTCAGGGAGGACAAATTCGAAGGATGGGACCCTATGCTGATGCTGGGTCACGAGGTCTACGGTAAAACATTGGGTATAATCGGTATGGGCAATATAGGTAGTGCGGTAGCCAGGAGGGCACAAGGGTTCGATATGGATATAATATATTATAACAGATCCAGGAAGGAAGAGATAGAGAGGGAGCTGGATGCTGAAAAGGTGGACCTAGACACACTGCTCCGCCGGGCGGACATCGTTTCACTGCACGTACCCTTGACGGAAGAAACCCAGGGATTGGTAGGCTGGAGAGAGTTCGAGAAGATGAAGGAAACTGCTTACCTTATCAACACTGCGAGGGGAGAGGTGGTGAACGAAGAAGCGCTCATCGACGCCCTCCGTTCAGAGAAGATAGCTGGAGCAGGTGTGGACGTTTACTCCGATGAACCCTACGGTGCGAATCCCGATTACTATCCGTTAGAAAACATCGTCATGACCCCGCATCTGGGAAGTGCATCCTACAGAGCCAGGGAGGGCATGGCCGAGATGGCAGCGGATAACCTGATAGCCGTTCTGGAGGACGAGACGCCCGAGAACATCGTGAATCCAGAGTCAAGATAGAAACAGT
>CAZHUM010000038.1:0-21522 GCA_964535805.1 uncultured Thermoplasmata archaeon | reverse complement strand
TCCTGGACCCCCACTTTGATGGACCTGCAGCCCCCCACTCTCAAGAGTGTCACTCCCCGCATAGATCACTTCCCCATCGATGAGAACATCACCTTGGAGTTCTCGAAGGAAGTCAACAAAACGTCGTTCAACAATTCATTGAACGTAGATGATTTCAATTACACTCATCATTGGGAGAACAATCGGACGTTGATAATCATCCCAGAGAAGAATTTAGAAGCAGACACAGATTACCAGATCGCTATAGAATATACAGCGAAGGACAGACACAGGAACCAACTCGACGGAAACGGAGATGGAATCACGTCCAAAGACGGTTCTGACGATCTAATCATAGAGATCCATACCGAGGTCGGTCCGGAGATAAAACATGTAGAGGAAGGTAGAGTGCATTTCGAAGACCCGTTTAATGTCCTTGTCAACGTTACTGATGACGTGGAGATGGGTACAGTCCAACTCAACTATTCAGATATCGATGGGGTATCACATAATGTCAGTATGGATCATCTAGATGGAACGGATAACTTCACCTACGATATCACACCCCAGGGAAAAGAAGGGATCATAGAGTACCATTTTTGGGCGGTGGATGACAACGGTATCGGTAACAGATCAGAAATGTATTCAGTACCCCTATTGAATCTAAGTGCTCCTGTTTTGATGGGTGTAGATGATATAGATGATCTGCTTGAACTGGATGGATACATAAATCTATCCTTCACAAAGGAGATGAATGTCACCGCGACGACGGATGCTTTTGACATCGAACCGTACGTTCACTTTTTATGCAACTGGTCGAGCAAACGTAACCTAACCATTCAATTGATCAACAGCGATCATTCACAAAGATACGAACTGTTTTTGAACGTATCCAGAGCCAAAGATATATACAATATTTCATTGGACGGTGACGGTTTAATATCACTTCACGAATTCAACACTGAATCCCCACCGGAGATAGAGGATGTAATGGGAGAACAGGAGATATTCAAGAACGAAAACATCAGTTTATCCGCGAGCGTTTCGGATGACATCTCATTGGAGTCCGTGTTCATCAACTACATAGATGTGAACGGTGAGTTCCACAACGAATCTGCGGAATTTGTCGATAATAATTGGACCGTAGATCTACCCAGAATGAACCATTCAGGTATATTCCAGTATTACTTTACAGCAGTAGATGAAAGCGGACTTTGGACTTCTTCAGATAACAAAACAATCAATATAGAAAACCCCCTCGACATAGAGTTAGCCAATGTGAGCGGAACAATCGGAAAATCCTTCGACTTCGAAGTCGATGTTGACAGCCCCGTAGGAGTAAAGAGGGTCGTTCTGCATTACAACGGGGGATTGACCAAGGAAATGATGCTCACTGAAGGAGACCCTGGTCACGGTACGTGGACTTGTAAGGTCAAATCAAACCAAGACACCTTCGAATATCAATTGGAAGTGATCGATATGGACGATGAGAGCGCAGTCCTACCTCAATCTCCACAGTCCGTGGAGCTCAAGGAAAGTGAATCATCTACCTTCGATTGGATGTACATCGTATTGATCGCGATCTGCATGGGCGCTGCATTAGGAGGAACATATATATGGAAAAACAAATCTAGCGGTGAACCAGTAGAAGTGGTTAGTAAAGAACCAGTTAAGGATGAAGAAGTAACACAGGAAGAGGAACAAGTTAAAAAAGATGTATGCACTATCTGCTTTGGACCCTTAGAAGAAGATGAAACAGAATGCTCGGGCTGTGGAAACACTTTCCATTCATCCTGCCTTTACGAACTGGGAGAATGCCCGATCTGCGGTACTGACCCATTAGAAAATGGTGTAGAAAATGGCCAAGAAGAAAGAGAACTTTAGCGAATGGTACAACGAAGCCATCGAGAAAGCGGAACTTACGGATAAACGATATCCGGTCAAAGGGATGAACATCTGGCCGCCTTACGGTTGGAAGCTGATGAGCTTGATCGATGCAGAAACGAGGAGAATGATGAATAAAACGGACCACGTAGAAGTTAGATTCCCTCTTCTCATACCTGAGGACGAATTCCAAAAGGAAGCCGATCATATCAAAGGATTCAACGAAGAAGTTTTCTGGGTGACTCATGCGGGGTTGAACGAACTAGATGTCCCTCTTCTTCTTAGGCCTACCAGTGAAACCGCTATGTACCCTGTTTTCGATCTTTGGATACGCTCGCATGCGGATCTACCTCTAAAAATCTACCAGATGGTCAACGTATTCAGGTACGAGACCAAGCAGACAAGGGCGTTCATGAGGATGAGGGAGATTTACTTCTTCGAGGCACACACGTGTCACACAACCGAGGAAGAAGCTGAGGAACAGATAGATGAAGACTTAGAGATCATGGACAAACTGGCAGAAAAGCTGTGTATCGCATACTTGAAACTGCAAAGAACCGATTGGGACAAGTTCCCAGGAGCTGATTACACCGTAGGCGGAGACGCACTTCTACCCACGGGAAGACTGCTCCAGATCGCTGGGATACACCAGTACAAAGACAATTTCGCCAAAGCCTACGATATCACCTACGAAGACGAAGATGGCGAGCATAAATACGTCAGCCAAACGACCTACGGGATGTCGGAGAGGTTGATCAGCGCAATCGTATCGATACACGGAGACGATAGAGGAATAATCCTACCTCCTTCAGTGGCACCGGTTCAGGTTAGGATCATACCTATAACCTACGGAGAGAACGAAGAACTGATGAAATACTGCTTTAGTATCAAGAAAGAGCTGGAAGATAACGATATCAGAGTCGATATCGACGATAGAGAGGAAGTACGTCCAGGCAGTAAATTCTTCGATTCCGAGCAGAAGGGGATCCCGATCCGATTGGATATAGGAAGTAACGAATTCGAAGACAGAAAAGTTACTTTGGTTAGAAGGGATACTGGGGATAAAAAATTGGTAGATCATGGAGATCTGAATCAAGCGTTGAACAAAGAATTCAAGAATATGCAGGAAGAGATGTACGAAATGTCCAGGAAGATGTTAGAGGACAATATAGAAGAAGTCTCAGATATCTCTGAAATAACAGAAGAAAAGGTCTACAAGATCGGTTGGTGTGGTGAACACAGTTGCGGAGAGGAGATAGAAGAGACCACTGACAGGAGTATCTTAGGGACGCTGTACGACGGAGAAGAGTACTCTGGTAGATGTATAATGTGCGGTAAAGAAACGGATAAAGTGGTGTATCTCTGTAAGAGCCACTGACAATATTATTCTTTCTCTGGTATGCTGTAGAGCAGAAAACCTATCAGTCCGAAGCCCACCATGAGAATTGTAACGGCATAGACACCTACGTCGAACCATGTTCCGTACATTATAGACCAAGAAGTATAGAATGTGATCCCCAGGGCTGCCAATAATCCATATACTAAACTCAAATGTTTGTCTTTCAGTAAACGGTCTTCGGATTCTGCCATGGGGAAAAAGAAATAAAAGGGTTATTAAAAGGTTTTCCTTCCTACGAGGAGTAGTGTCCAACACCGAAAGGTTCTGGATTTAGTCCTTTCCTCTCTCGTATCTGTCTCACTATCTCTTCCTGTAAGTTCCTAGGTACCCTCTCGAAGCCGCCGTGTTCCGTTGACCACAGTGCCTTGCCGCCGGTCGCACTCCTTATATCTCCGGAGAACCCGAACATCTCCGCTACAGGGGTCTTCGCTTCTATCTTGGTGTTGCTGCCTTCCTGCGTCATGTCTATGATCTCTCCACGCCTCTGCTGTATCTCTACCGTCACATTACCCATGATATCGGAGGGCACGTCTATGAAGACCTTCTGTTTCGGTTCGAGTAAGATCCTGTTCGCTTCACACATGGCACCGTAGATAGCGTTCTTGACGGCGGGTATAACCTGTGCAGGTCCCCTGTGTATGGCATCTTCGTGCAACTTCGCATCGATCAATTTAACCTTCACACCTTTGCACAACTCTCTAGCAAGTGGTCCTTCTTCTATAGCTTCTTCGAAACCGTCTTCGATAAGTTCCATGGTCTCATGTAGATACTGGATACCTTTGGTCATATCCAGGAGAACGTTATCTTCTTTGAATGTCTGTATGTTTTTTGATTCCTTTTTATCCCATCCGTGTTCTTGCAACTGCTTTGCCAGTTCGTTTTTATTTTTGATCTTGCCGTGTACCTTGATATCCCCATCGTCGATTGCTGTGATTATGCTGTCTTCCAGTGGTTCAACGTCGAAGTAGAATCTATTGTGTCTGTTGGGTGAGATACCTTCGAAGGTACCACCGTGTCCCTCGACACATTCTCTGTAAACGACTATCGGTTCTGAAGATGTGATCGGTACTCCCTGTTCCTCTCTTATCCTGTGTTCAGTAACCTCTAGATGGAGTTCTCCCATACCCGAGATAAGATGTTCTCCGGTCTCCTGGTTGATCTTCACTTCGATACTGGGGTCCGCTTTTGCTATGGACCTGAGTACTTCCACAAGCTTGGGCAGATCCGATGTATTCTTCGCTTCTACGGCTTTGGTTACAACAGCTTCAGAGAAGTGCTTCATCTCTTCGAACGGCACTGCCTTCTCCACTGAAGAAACGGTTGACCCGGCTATCGCATCCCTGAGCCCACCAACTGCCACAACGTTACCCGCTTTTATCTCGTCTACAGGTATTCGATCCGCTCCTACACTCAACGAAACTTGTTGGACCCTGTTCTTTCTGGGCTGTTTGTCAACGTAAAGTTCCATCCCATTTTTGATCTTACCGCTGAATAATCTGCCGACGGATATCTCACCGGCATGTGGGTCCATTATTATCTTGGTTACCATCAAAGCTGTTGGACCGTCTGGAGAACATTTTATCATAGATTGGCCCAGATCAGATTCCTCCTCGCCTCTCCAGATGTTTGGTATCCTGTACTTTTGAGCATCTATAGGGTTGGGCATGTGTCTGATCACCTGGTTCAAAAGGACTTCGTGAAGGGGAGCTTTCTTGAGCAGTTCTCGTTCTTTCTCCCTTCCACCTTCGATGTGTTCGTAGATATCCGTGAAAGAGATGCCCTTCTTTTTCATGTAGGGCACTGAGATAGCCCAGTTGTGGAGGGAAGAACCGAAAGCTACTGTACCTTCTTCTACGTTCAATCTCCACTCATCCTTGAACTCTTCAGGTACCATCTGTTTGATCAGGTTGTCCACGTCTCTAATTATCTTGTGGAATCTCTGCTGCATCTCTTCTGGAGTTACATTCAGTTCTTTGATCAGTCTATCGACTTTATTGATGAAAAGTATAGGTTTTACCTTCTCTTTGAGTGCTTGACGGATAACGGTTTCTGTCTGCGGCATCACTCCTTCTACGGCGCAAACGACTATGATAACACCGTCCACAGCTCTCATAGCTCTGGTGACGTCACCACCGAAATCGACGTGGCCCGGGGTATCAACGAGATTGATCAGGTATTCTTTGTCATCGAATTCATGAACCATCGAAACGTTGGCTGCGTTGATTGTTATCCCCCTCTCCTGTTCCTGCTCGTCGAAATCCAATAGGAGCTGCTTACCTGCGAGTTCTTCTGACATCATACCGGCACCGGCGATGAGATTATCACTCAGAGTTGTTTTACCGTGGTCGATATGAGCTGCAGTACCGATATTCCTTATCTGAACCGGTTTATCCATCAATTTCTGTGCTTTTTTGATGTTCTTTTCTTTTCTTCCCATAAAAAATCCACCTTGAATAAGTTGATCTTGATATCATCATCTGGCTGATTGTGCCATCCTTTCCATCTCACCTTTTCTAGAGACAGCGAAAGCATCACGGTCGCCGTTGGAAGCTTTGATTAGCTCCTCGGCCAGGCACTGTGCGATGCTCTTCTTGTTTTTGTATGAAGCCTTTACCGCGCCCTTTGCATTGTTGCTGATGGCTATAGAGAGACGTCTCAAAGGTGAAACATCTACGGATTTTGGTACGGAAATTCCTCCGTAAGTTATCTGTGTTGTTTCCTCTCTAGGTGCGGAATTTTCGATCGCTTTAACGAGTATCTGTACGGGGTTTTGTCCCGTCTTTTCATGGATGATATCCATTGATTCTCTTACTGTTTTGTACGCCTTGGTTTTTTTACCCGTATAAAGCTGGTTTCTCATCATCGCATTGATGAGCCTTTCTATCAAACTGACCTCTTCATTTCCAAACCTTTTATTCGATTGGACCCCTCCGCTGTGCGGAAGTAGTACTGGAAGTAAGTTGATGTACTTCTTTAATCCCGGGTCTGAGACTTGAACTTCTTTGAGATCGTATTTATCAAATAGAAGAGGCATATCGAGGGTTTCGAACAATTTTTCTCTTCTGCTTTTTTCAGTTACTGGTTCTTCTTCAGCCATAAATAAACACCTTGATAATTGATTACCTCAATGGTTTCTCCTTTCTTCCTGCTACAAGTTCACTCAATGCAACTCGATTTACCTTGACAACTTTGAATCTTACACCAGGGATATCTCCATAGGCCTTGCCTCTCATACCTCCGATGCCTTCGATTAAAACTTCGTCGTGCTCGTCTATATAATTAATCGCGCCTTCACCGGGCGCAAATGCCGTGACCTGCCTACCGTTCTTGATCAACTGGACTTTGACGCATTTCCTGATAGCAGAGTTGGGCTGCTTTGCTTCTATACCAACCTTTTCCAGAACGATCCCTCTCCCCTGTGGAGCTCCCTCTAGGGGATCGGTTTTCTTCTTGAGATTCTTGGCTCTCTTCTTGTACTCCAGATCGCTCCATCGGAACTTCTGTCTGGATTTCTTTAGTTTCCTTGCGCAGTTTAATCCTCTTGCCAAATTTTCAACTCCATATTATATTACATGTGGCTGTTTCTATATTGAAGTGGGGTGGGCTATAAAGCTTTTGGTATATAAAATAATGGGTTTTCGTCCTGAATTATATCAGTATTGGATGCCTGTATTCCATGTCCTCTTCGGTTTCATGAAGTTCAGCCATGAGAACGGCGATAATAGCATCTAAAAAAATCATCATTGAGTCCTCGAATATCGTCCCTAGAGGAGCGTATTTAGGATCATCCGGACTGTTAGCTATATCGATATCGATTATGTAATCACCGTATCTGGAGAGGGTTGCATCTGGCGATGCCGTGACTATTATGCTGTTGGCGTCAACCCTTTCCTTAACTATCTTAGCCGCTTGGATGGCTGTCTGGGTTTCACCAGTTTTAGATATGAATACCACACAATCGCCATCTTTTACCGATGGGGTGATAGTTTCGCCTATAAAGAAGGCTCTCAGTCCTATCTGCATCAGTCGCATGGCAAATGATCTTCCCACCAAACCTGATCTCCCAGACCCGTAAACAAAGACTTGATCCGCCTTAGTAATAGTATCAACTGCTTCTAGAATATTTTCTCTATCGAAATTATCCAGTGATCTGGTAACTGAAGAGCATAGGTGATCCAATGCTTTATCGAATTCACTCTGCATCTTTCTTTTTCCTCCTAAGTTCCTTACCTATCTCTTTGGTGAGGATCCTTTCAAATATGACCTTCATGTACATCGCATCATGCTCTTTGAGCGGAGATGTCGAAATTATCGTTATGTCGTCATCGCTCTCAAGTAGATGGTCTACAAGTACCTCGAAGTTAAGGTCTCCCCTTTTTATCGGAGTGAATCTGTACTCATTTTCTCGTCTCATCTCAACACCGGAGAAATTAACATAGTATTCACCCGGTACAAATTTTTTGCAGAGATTGAAGAGCTCGGTAAAATCCTCGGATTCTTCCAGATCATAAGTTCCTCTAGCCTTCAAATGTGCAAAATTTAAAACTGGAACTACACCGGAAATCTTCTTGCAGACATCTATGATATCATGAAGATCTCCGAAAACATCTTCACCAGCTTGGGTCTCGATGCCTATCATCGGACTGTCGTCGAATTCTGAATTGAGCCAGTTTCTGAGCTCTCTGATGTTCTCAATGACAGCAGCCTTTACATCGTCTGGACTTTTCCCTTCCTCGATGAGACCTAAATGGGTCATGATCATGTCCGCCTCTAGTTCCTGGGCCATAACTGAACCGTACTTGAATCCCAGCTTGGATTTATCGACTAGATCATCTGCGGGTTCTGTAAATTTCATATAATAAGGTGTGTGGACTGTGACCTTAACATCTAATTGATCTGCGGTTCGTCCTATCTTGGAGTACCTGTAAAACTCTTCAGCCACTCCGCCCTGCAGAAAGTGTATCATATCACCTACTTGCAGCTCCTTCTCTAGATCCTCAACGAAGATATTATTGAACTCATCTCCCCTGTTAACACCGATTATGAATTTTCCTTCGACATCTTTGGCTTTTTTCTCAACTTCATCTTCGGTCACTGGTCGACTGTTTACACTCATCCTAAGAAATTGGATCTCCAGGGCAGTCAAACCCAGTTTATGTACATCTAATACACCGTCGAGTAGTGTTCTACCTTTACAAGATAAGGGTATGCCACTTGGACCAAAACGTATCATATCTTTTTATCCCCCAAAGCAAAATCTATCATCGTTATCAGCATCATATTTAGGTCCTGTATTTAAATCTAACTCACTGTTTATTAATTTATTGTCGATTTTTGAGTAAATGTTTTGTAGGAGTACATGTTTAGATATAGGCATGAGCCAGAGAAAGATAAGCATAAGAGTGACCGTCCTTTTGATAACAACTTTGATTATATTCTCTGGCTGTTTGGAAAATGGGAACGATGACAACGGAGATGATGGAGGGGACGATGTCCCTCCGTATATACATCACTCTAAGAACAAAAATATATCACTTGAGATAATCGACCAGTATTACACCGAGTCGTTAAGCGGGGAGAATGATGAAGAGAAATTCACTATTTATCCCAATGGAACCAATCAGTTTATGGTAGTAATCCTGAATATAACTAACATATACAATACAGCAGATAATAACGATAAAGATGAATACGATATAGATACCGGTGAAGAGCAGATACAGATGTTCGACAATAAGGGAAGAGATAGATCTATGACGTATATAAATCACGGGCAGATAACGGACCCCAATGGAAACAAAAGTTATGATATCACAGATTTTCACTTTGCCAACATATCCTATTACCTTACCCTGTCAAATAGACCCATTCCGAAGGGATTCAGTTATAAAGTGGCTGCGGTAGGATTGGCACCTCCGGGGTCGATAAGGAGGATAGTATTGGGATTCAAGATAATCATACCCTCTGCACCAGGAACACCAGGAGATATATTCCAAAAAGTGTACATAGATGTGTAATGGCAACACCAGGAGATATATTCCAAAAAGTGTACATAGATGTGTAATGGCAAAGTAATTTATATATATTAAACATTAATGAAACAAAAAGAGGTGTTAATATCAAGAAGCAGCCCTGCGAAGTAATAGTTGATTACATACTCCCATCGATTAGAGCACAGCTTTCCAAGGAGTTGGTGAACTGTGACATATCTCAGCAAAAAGTAGCTAACATTCTCGGTATAACTCCCGCAGCGGTTTCACAGTACATGAGGGGTAAGAGAGGTTATGCCGTGGATTTTGATGAAGATATTTTAAATGAATTACGAGGATACGCAAAGAAAATCTGCAGGGGAGAGATCCAGGACATCGGGCCCGTTTTATGCGATATCTGTAAGAAAGTCTGGACGGAAAAAACTCTCGCTAAAATAGAGGCGATGTTCGATGAAGATATCGAGATGTGTAGTCTATGTGAGAGATTAGGCGAGGATTGAATTTTCAAATAATTGTACTAAATAAAACAGGTGATATTACATAAGTGAATTGATATTACTGTTTTCTTTATTGGGTTACTCTCTTTTCTGGGGGTTGAGAAAGGGTAGTACCTACTGCATAATTTTTTGTGCACCGTCTCTCTTTCCTTCGATTTCACATAAAAAAAATTGGAAGGAGGGACTATGGGTGGGGATCAAGTTCAACATTCCACGTATTTTACTGTTGATAATTACAGACGTGCTTTGTGCACCCACGAAGACCGCCATAATGAACCAAACGGGTAAAACATACACGGTGAATATAGGTCCTGTTGAAGGAAAAATCAATTCTCTTTGAAGAACTCCCGTTGATAATCGGACTGAGAAAGCTTCAAACGCTCTTTTCTAGAAGCTCTGATGAACCTTTGAGAGATAACTATTATCATCACCAACAGAACCACGATAGAGAAAATAAATGTATATAGATAATCCTTTAGATATGAGGGCTCAGTACTTTCTTCCTCATCATGGCTGTCCGAAGTATAAAAGGTCCATTCCTTTTTGATTTCATTACCTGCAAGGTCTTGGGCTTCTACGGATACGACGTACTGGGTGCCCGGCTTGAATCTCATAAGTGGAGTGAACTTCACGAGGCTGTTTCCATTGGTAAAATTCACACTCGAAAAGACGGTCGTATTGGTCTCATCGTAGATCCTGGATCTGAAAGTTAAATAATTGATCGGCTCGTCGAATTGGATTTTGATGGTACTATCCAGACTTACGTTATCTTCGTATGGTGCAGGATGTAAATATGAAACCTTGGGAGCTTTTTTATCCACCATAAAACCGATATCACCGAAATCTGATTCCTTTTCCACGTTCTCTTTATTTCCCGCGTTATCGTAAGCCCGGGAGTAGAACTCGTACACCCCTTCCTTTTCCAATATTAACTCTAGATGTCCACTGGAGTTTTTACCTGAGATATTACAACTCTCTATCAGGGACCAATTCCCTCCCGCGTACCGCTGATAGACCTCTAAGTGCCCGAGTTCGAAATCGTCCTCCGCATCATACGAGACAAGCATCTTCAATTTGTTAGTATAGTATATATCATCCCTCGTCTTGTAAAGGTAACTGGTCGGTTCTGTGAGATCGACCGTCGTGTTTTTATATGGTTTTTCTGGACGTTCTTCCACGTTTCCAGATCCGTCCGTACAAATGGTATAGAAATAATACCTGCCTTCGGTGGGTGCATGGAATTCGAAGGTCCCGTTAGCTGCAGATTGGCCGTACAGATCCTGGGTGTTCCAGTACTCCCATTCACCGTCTCCTATCCTATAGAAAAGGCTCAGGTTATATACACCATACATATCCTCCGCGCTGTATTCGAGAGCGAAAGAAGAACTGTTTTGATATGGACTTAATATATCCTGTGGATCGACAAAGCTGACAGGATCTGTGATATCCTTATTCACGGCGTATATAGATCCATCTTGACCACAGGTATAGATGGTACCATTTTCATCTAAAACCGGGTCGGAGCCGTGTCCGAAGACAGCGTCGATGTTCTGACCATCTCCGAAGGTCCATCTGATACTACCCTTCTCGTTGGAATTTAGATTATAAAGTCGTCCCGCGGATACGGATATCATGCCGTCCTTTGAAATGGTCAATGAGGACACACCTTTATCCAATCCAGCATCTAGTGTTACGTTCCATCTGGTGGTTCCGTTCACATCGAGAGAACGTATGATTAGTTCCTGTGGATCCTCCAAATAAATATTACTCCCAATATATAGATGCCCGTCAGAATCGATAGAAGGCGCTGTCATAAGGGTTTCGTTGAACATCTTCCTCCAATTCAAAGAACCGTTTTTATCTATAGAATACAGGTAACTACCACCGATCACATTTTTTGAAACGTAGATGTTACCTTTTTCATCCCTACACGGTGAATCTACAACCCCCCCCGTGGGATTAGCTGTCGTGTATTTCCAATTTACAGACCCGTTTGTATCGAAGGAATATATGTCGTTCTCCTCCGTAGCAATAATGATGTCTCCATCGACCCCCCTCACCGGTGAGCTGGAGATAGGTTCGTCAATGAGGAAGGACCATTTTTTTGTACCGTTCGGGAAAAGGGCGTAAACGTAGCTCTCACGCGTACCGAAGTAGATCGATCCGTCTCCCCCGATAAGAGGTGATGAACGGATACCTGTGGGATATTGACTTACTATGGTCTCATAAGCCCATTTGATCTTTCCCTCGTTGGACAGGGCATACAACGCACCATCATTTGAACCGATATATAGGGTACCGTCCGGACCGATGGTGGGAGGCGAAAAGAAGCGGCCTTCCGTTTCAACCATCCAGTTCATTTTTCCGCTTTTGTTGATAGAGTATACCTTCCCCTCGATAGACCCGAAGTAAAGGTCGCCTTTGGAATCGATGACCGGGGAACTAGTCATCCATTCGCCGGTTTCGAAGTGCCACTGAAGCTGACCTTGATTTTCACTCGCATTGTAGGGACTCAGGCCGTTCCGTGCTCTGTTCTGTTTATAGGTTGGCCAAGCACCGTTATCGAGTGTAACCACCGTAGATATATTCCAAACGTATTCCACCCCGGTGTTGCCTCCTTCATCGACGTAATCCCTCACCGAAAGTGTGATATCCGCGTTGTATCTCCAATCATCGTGATACCATACCGCGGTGTCGTTTGCGGTGTCGGTGGTCTCCCATCCCAAGAAACCGAAGGGGTCTTCCCAAGATCCAGAGCCAGACGCGCATCTCTGTCTCAGATCAGGCTCCTTGGAAGAGTTCATGGATTCGTTGAACAATATCCTTACTTCGCCGTCGATCTCCACATCACTTTCGTTATCGAACGGTTCTGTACTAACTACAACCGGTGAAAATACGTCCCACTCCAGGTATGTCAACGTTTTAAAATCCCAAGAATAAGAATCTTCTGGGTATCCATCGAAATAGGAGTTATTGTTCCCGTCCAAAAAATTTCCATGAACGTCTTTTACATAGGTACAGTTTAAAGAAACGGAATAGGATGTATCGAATAAAAATTTATCATCGGGGTCGAAGGTGAATATTTTTCCGTTTTCACTCCAACTTACGTTCCCATCCTCGCTCCCCCATACATCGTCCCCATCATTGAGTTGAAAACCATTATGCACACTGCTTTTGTTCATCTCTTCCGAAAAGTCTATCATTATCTTTTGATTGATAGAAACGGAGGGATCAGAATGGCCCGGCGTGGTGCTTAAAACCTGGGGGCAAAGATCGTCACCCGTGATGATCGCCTTCTTTGACTCAAAATAAAAAGACCTGATCTCGGATGGTTCTTTGAAAGATAAAAAATCCGAGGAGGGGATGGTCGCACCTATGAGAGAACCGTGAGGTGCCGCATCGCTGATATTCATCGCGATGATCAATTTCATGTGATCTAGACCGTCGGTGCTCAGTGCTAAATCTTCGAAAGAAACGGTTTTTCTTTTAGGCTGTGTTATGGATAAAAGTCTATCCCGGTCTGTATCAACCCATTCATCGTTGTTATTGTCTAAGAATAATGATACAGATTCTATGTCCATGTCGGAAACCGTGCCGGTGAGGTGTAATCTGATCTTCTCCAGAACTGGATCTACGACATTTCTACTTTCGGTCGAAATATTGATAGAGAGGACTTCTACATATTTTCCTCCTTGATCCACCCTTGGAGAACTTTCATCGAATGGATCTTCGCAGGATACATCGATAACGTTGTTTCTTCCGATACTGATATCATCGATCATCCATCCCCTCTTATTGTCGTTGATCCTATCCCAACAGTGATGAAATCGGAACCTGATCGTACGGTTAAGATACTCTGATATATTGTATTGTTCGTATATCCATCCACCACTATCCTGCACGTAACATTCGGACCCTTCCAAGGGATTTCTATAACCTCCTGCAAGTTTATCAAATTTATCCTCTGACGGATAGATTTTATGCCAACGACGTGTGGTATTGTCCCATATCTCGACGAATCCTCCATCTCCCGATCCCAGGATATTGTTACCAAAATTATACTTGTGCCAGAACGAGAGGTACACTGTACTGTTAGATCCGTTCAGATCAACGAAGGGAGACATGTAAACAGATTCACCGCCCTTTGGCCATCTACTCGGATCAGATCCGCTCCAAAGGGAGTGATTTTCAAAAGAATACCTGGTAGAAACATCCCATACCCCACCGGGATAAACTCCATTGATCTGTTTATATGACCATCTTTTGCTGTTGTTCTTCGGGTCTTCAAAGTCCTCATAAAATGTGTTTAGGTAAGGAACACCCAAACGGATATCCAATCGATCTCTTATCGATCTGTTGAAGTTAGAATGGACTTCCAGGGCGACCCCTTCGAAGTAACCACGTGAGATTGAACCGTTCAAAGAGATGTTGATCATCAGTTCCAGATCTTCACCCGCATCCACCACGAAGGTGTCTAAAAGGCTGTCGTCGTCACTGTCTTGTAATTCCGTCCAATTGCTGTAATATACACCTATCTCAGAAGGATATTTAGAACTAACGTTGATGATATATCTATCATCCATCTCGCCTGAATTTGTTATGTTGAAGCTGTAAGTTACATTTTCTTCTTGATGAGCGTAATCTACTATCTCACCCTTGTCCAACTCGAATTTAGATCGTTCTGGGCCTATATAGACATCATCTATATACCAACCTTCCGTCCCACGTTTCGAACCGTAATCCCAGCCCACGTGGAATCTTACCTTTATGGTCTTATTGTCGAAATCCGATAGATCGAAAAACTCTTTACGCCATCCGGGAAGCTCTCCATCGTACGTGTAGCTCCATTTACCGCCAAGGGGATTTCTGTAGGAGTCGGATATGATATCGTCATAACCTCCTATCGGCGTTACCTGCCGCCATTCTCTTGTCACGTTATCGTATATCTCAACGACGCCCCCATCGAGTATCTCGTTGTAGTGTCCAGAGAAATCATACCAGTGCCAGAAAGACAGTTTCGGTTCCTCGATCGTGCTAAGGTCGATATAAGGCGTTTCCAAGGCGGTATCCCCTCCTTCGAGTTGGAAAGATAATTCCTCCCCACTCCAATATGAAAAATTCCCGCTGTGAGAACGGTTATCCGTGATCATCCAATTATCTTCATATCCCTTACCGCTTATATTATAGTGATCCCATCTATCGAGACTGAACGATGGGTCACTTTCGTTTTTATCCATGTCGTTGAAATACGGGGCGTCGTAGGGTATCATCGTTCTCAATGTGAAGTTGGCATCAAGTGAAGGATCACTGTTAGATGCGATCTCCACTTTACAGACGTCAAAATCACCCTTAGTGTCAGCGGCAGACTTGACCACTATCCTCATATACATATCATCCAAGCTTTCGAGTGTCCCACTATCTGGAAGGCCCTCGGGATCTGAATTTGTATCATTGAGGACTTTTCCACTACCATCCGTCAAAGTATAATTCCATCCGTGCAGAGAATCCAAAGAGATATCGAAACTATCGTTATCCATGCCCAGGTTTCTTACATAGAAGTCGTAAAAGGTCTCATCCCCCATCCTGATGATTTTATCCTTCAACGGGATATCATAATGGAAAAAATCACTGTACAGTTCGGAGTTAACAGAAAGATCGTCGATATACCATCCGGCGTACTCCTCTGAATTATATGATGCCCAGAAATGGAATCTAACAAGGACGTAATTGTTGATGTAAGGTGTTAAGTTAAGTGAACCTTTCAACCACCCGTTGCTGGATTGACCGTAACAACCTTTAAAACCGACGGGCGAAGCGGTGTGCAATGTTTCGTTGTAGCCACCATCTGGTACCACGTATTCCCATGTATTCCCGAGGTCCGTGGATACCTCTAGAAATCCACCGTCGTCTTGGCTGTTGCCGGGGTTGTTCCCCCATATGTCGTACCAATGGTGGTAAGTGATATTAGAATTTGATACGCCGTGAAGGTCGATAAGCGGTGTGGTAAGTGTCACATCAGAGTTCATGGTGTAATTAGATACAAGGTTGGTACCCCAACTTTTAAGCCCAGAATGAGGGTCCGGGCCGTAGGTATAATTTGATACGCTGCCGTGTTCCCAGTCTGTACCTCGACCGTTACTCGCTGTCGTCCAACCTGCTTCATTTCCTTCCATATCTGTTGACCAATCCGCGTCCACGGGTACGAATACCACAAATGATAACGATTCCTGTTCCAGCGGGTCACCATCGGAGATGAATGTGATATCGACAACATCCGATGTTCCCCGGGTGGTATTTTCTGGGACGAATATCTCAAGATAGATCTCTTTTTCGTCCAGTCCCGGTATATATCCAGTATCGATCGTTCCATCGCCATCAGTGTCATCCAAGAGGCTTCCATCCTTCACATCGTAAAACACTCCACTCCAATTATGTTCGCTGGAGTACTGCAGCTCGAAGATATCCTTCACCCCTCCATGATTTTCGACAGCGAAGGGCACGGTTATCGTTTCATTATACAACCCCAATCGATTTTTTCTTTCCCACTGTACATCGAACTCGTATCCAGGTATACGTATGGTGAGATTTAATCGATCCCTTACGGAACTATTAGTGTACGAAATAACATCGATAGATAACTCCTTTTTCGATCCTATCGGGTAGGAGTCCGGTGTGTTCACATCCACAATAAATTCTTTCAAAGAACCTCCTGACAAGCTGCCAGTACTGTTGACGTGTGAACCATTTGTGATATCTATTATATCGACGGTCCAGTTTGCACTCAGGTTTAACGTTTCAAATCTGAAATGATCCGATTCAATACCTATGTTCCTCACTTTTATCTCGAAAGAGATGGTATCGTTCAACCTTCCATCTTTGCTCTCATCGGGATATGCCAGCACACCCCTGTTACTCGGTGATAAAAGATTCAATATCTTAGACATGAACCTATCCCTATTTTCTTCCCCTTTGATAGATGCAAAATCAAAAGCTGTATGCACGGTCTGGAATTTTTCCTCTTCTACTTGTGTCCCGGCGACCCAACCCTCTCTCAATTTGAAGATAGTTTTACCGACATCCACGGGTTCTCCATATGCGCCCCAAGATTCTAGCTCCGTACAGTGATCTCCTTCCGCCAACTTCATGTCGAATTTATCCCCTATATATGTGCCTTCCACTCCGAAAGCAGTGTTTGGAAGTGCCCACCACCCCCGCGCTCTGAAACCGAAATAATTTCTCATGAAATCCTCGTAGTTGCCCTGGATGGACAACTGACCCGCCCCCTGACTTGAAAGATAGAACTTCCCACCCGAATCGAGGTAGCGGGATATGACCTCTATATCTTTCTCGCAAAGCGGCCTGACGCCGTAAGAGTATTCATATCCTTTGTCGTTACCGGTGAACCATATGACGACTTCATGCCTAAACAACGCGGTACGATCCGGGGTACCTTGTAGATCGTGATCCCATAGATTATAACCGTATCTTGTACTGTTGATAGAATCCGTGTAGTATCTTTCTGAATGTATCCCAGCATCATCGTCTACGAGCAGTATCGGGTAGTACACATAAGAATAAAAATCGATGCTGTTTGATATCCTGCCGTCTCCACTCGAAAGTAGATTGATAGTGGTCCTTTCAGGCCTAGGGGCGGTATAATCCTGGGGGATATCGACTTTTAACGTGATGTTCGCGTATCCCGAACTATTCAACTCGCCGGTATCGGGTAAACCGTCGCCGTCCGAATCGGGCAAGATGTTTCCCTGATGGTCGTACAAGTTCGCTTTCCATCCTAGTTCACTCTCTGCCTCCACCCCGATCGTGTCTAGAGCACCTATATTAGTTATGTTGATGTGGTATTCACAGCTCTGGTTCGGTTCTTTATAATCGCTGGTCGATGTGTATTCAGCGGTGAAACCGTAGCGAGATGTATGTATATTGAAATCGTCGATATACCACCCGTCCCTTAGTTTTCCCGTTGAGGATGAAAAATGGAATCTTACTCTGACAACATCTCCTATGTAATCTTTTAGGTCAAACATCTCCGTTTTCCACTCACCGCTCGTCCCCCCGGCATATCCAGAACCGTGGTACCCGCCGAAATATCCATCACGGTATGGGTAGTCATCTACTGGATATATCCGTTTCCAGATATCATCCTCTTCTTCCTGGATCTCCAAGAAACCTCCGTCGTTGTATTTCTCAATACGGTACCAATTTTTAAAGGACAGAATGGATGAGCTGTAGTTCTTCAATGATATCGGAGGGGAAACGAGATATGTATCCGCATAGGCGGTATAATCCGCGTCGAGGTTGGTGCCCCAGCAGTTATATCCTGTATATGCGGCACCTGGACCGGTAGAGGGCTCGCCCACCTCCCAAACGGTGCCGTTACCATCACTGTGAACAGACCAGTGAGAAGTTAGACCGTCGTAGTGGTCGATCCAAGGTGGTTCTATGGGTACCACGGTAGTAAGTTCACACGTATCCGTTACTTTTGGATTAATAGATGAAGTGGCTGTGAGCTTAATAACGGATTCTGCAAGGGATTTTGCGGTCGTGTTCACCGTTACCTCGACTATCACCTTCTTTCTCCCTCCTGGAGATATCTTTCCAGTATCTATGATCGAATCGGAATCGGTATCCCTAAGTTCAGTACCGTTTTCGTTCAGCAGCCTATGATCCCAAACATCTCCTTCGCCATCGATCGAGAGGTCGAAGGTATCCGCTCCGTTGACACCGGTATTGAACACAAAGACGGTGTGATTCACTCTCTCCCCAGGCGTACCGTAAAGCACTTCTGACCCGGGAGATGTATCTACTCCCACCGGAGGTCCTAGAAGCCAATCTATCATCCGGTCCATTATGTCTACCGTGTCAGATTCTTTCAAAAATGAAAGTTCCCACCCGAAGAACACCGCTCTGTAGCTTTCTCCCTCTCTTTTCACAGCGTTGTAATCGTATTTTTCTTTATCTACATGGAACAAACCATCGGACTCGTTGTTAACTTTTAATTCAGTAAAATAAGTCTCTTTGACGGTGTAATCCCAGTGAGACTCCAATGGATATCTTATCCCTTCGGTTAAACCTCCGTACTCACCTTCCAATATGTTATATCCATCATCCCTATACCAATATGCATAGTTCATCTGGAACGTTCTTCTCAAAAAATCTTTACGTGGAATATATTGATTCCCCTCACCATAAAGGTCTTTAACGACGTTGGCTCCTATCAACCAAATATTCCCACCGCCTTGGAGATATTCTGTAATCTCTGCATCATCCCTAGGGGTTATGGTTCTAGATATGGATGGAAAAACACCGTCGTATCCATTGATCCATATAACCAACCCATAGGGTTTCATTATGGATGAATCCGGTCCATCTTCCATACTGGGGACCACGTAGGTATCGAAATCATAGCCCCCTGCTTTCAATGAATCTTGGTAATATTCTTCTCCGTTTTCATCATCCGCTATCCTCTCGGCGAAGGGTCCCCCGTTGTTCTGACTGTTATCGTCGTCAACGAGTAATATATCAGGGATATATGGTGTTTTGAATCTGTACAGATCACTTTCATTATCTTTTATCGCCGTGTTCCCACTGAAGTCGGTTGAACTTATCGAAAAGTAGTATTCCGTTCTAGGTTCTAGGTCGGTCAACACGATCTCATGTTCCAAAACGAGTTTTGAGCGATATGATTCTTCTCCCAAAGCTTCATCCGTACCGTAATTAACCCGTGAATCCGCTGTTTCGTCCGTTTCCCATGATATCTTCACCCTGGCGTAAGGAAGTATTTCATGGGAGATGTTGGTTATGATCGGTGGGGTGTCATCTATGATCGCATGGTCGGACACATTCCTTTCCTGCCCCGTCCCATCGTCCTTGTCATGGTAGTAGACATGGATCCTATCCGTCTCTTTGATATCGAGTGTTCCGCTTTGATTATGGGCTTCCTGTGATTTCTTCAAGGGTATGTGGGCGGAAAATATGCCTGAAGATTTTTCAGATTCAAAAAGAACAAGGGTTTCACTATCTCCGAGATTCTCTCCAACCAACTCGACTTCAACAACATCTACAGCTCCATCATCTTGATTCATGTCCGTATCCGATAGGATAATCTCAGGGACGGAGTCCACCTTGTATCTACTTTTGTCGAAGTTGACTATCCCTCTTTGCGAGGGGGGTAGATAAGAGGTCACCAGGCTGTAGTCCTGGTCCACATCGTTTGTATCTGGAACACCGTCTTTTGGAACGTTTTGAGCGGTCACATTTATCCAGTATTTTCCAGTCCTCAGATCGCTGGTGTTGATATAGACCGCTTCGATGTTGTTCAGATTATCACGATCTCCCAAAGAGGCATCGGACCACCCGTCTGAGAATTGATTCCCGTTATAAACTCTCCCCCCGGGGTCTGTTACCGTTAGATCAAGATCGTTGACCAAAGCTGTAAGCGCACCTGGAGATGCAGGTGCATCCGTCCAGCTGAGCACAACTTTCAGTGGTTCCGAAGTATCTCCTATGTATATCTCTTTCGAGCTGGACTCCCCTGTTTTAAGGAGCGTATCCTGGTCGTCATACTCTATCTTCGTTCTTGATTTCAAGGTGGAAGACATGTTCAACCTACCCCACCCATCGTCCATGTTAGGTACTGCATCCGTCCCATGACCATCTTCCATATCATCGGCACCCAGGATCAAAGCCGCTTTGGTCAGGGCGGGGCTGGGTTTGTCACCGTACTTTTCTTCGTAGAACTGGACGAAGAGTGCGCTGGCACCTGAGACGTGGGGCCCGGACATGCTCGTGCCGCTCATCCACTGATAATAATTGTTTATGGGATATCCTGACGAGGACATACTGCTGGACTTGGCCGAGGCGATGTAGGATCCAGGTGCAACGATGTCCGGCTTGATCCTCCCGTCCTCGGAAGGACCTCTGCTGCTGAAGGATGCGATCTCCTCTATATTGTCCGAATAACCCCCCATAGATGGACGAAAGTTTTCGGATGCACCCGTGGTTATGACATTCTTTGCAGTCCCTGGAGATGCGATCGTTTTCGAAAGAGGTCCGTCGTTACCTGCGGAGAACTCGATTATCATCTCTTGGTTTCCATCCTTGTGATGATCGGAATCTCTGACAAAGGCATCGTACTGTGCGCTTTCTACCGTGTATGCTCCTCCTGAACTTGCACCCCAACTGTTGCTGGAGATGTAGGCACCCCTACGGTTCGCATCTTCCATGATCTCATAGAATGAGGGAAATTTCATGTTTCCGTTATCTCCGAAGACACGCTGTGCCAAGATCTTAGATTCCGGGGCCACGCCCATACCATACAGATAACCGTTCGTATCTTCTATACCGTAAGATCCGTCTCCAGCGATTATACCCGCACAGTGTGTTCCGTGGCCTATATATCTGTCTTCAGCCACCCCGTCTCCATCGTAATCTTCAGTATAATCTATGTATCCTACCACTCTGCCTTTGAGATCCTTGTGCATGGTTGAATTTCTTCCGTCGTCCAGCCCTGTATCGACCACGGAAACGATCACGTCGGAACCGGTGTAACCCAGGCTGTTCACATAGGATCCAGGGCCGTTCCAAGGTGTGTATTCAGTAAAATTTCCCCCGACTATCTCTGCAGAGACTTCGTCGTGGAGGGTGGGTGCGTGATAAGGTTCGATCCAATAAGTATTTGATAGGGAGGAAATGTCATCGATGTTATCCGAAGAGAACTGTCCTCTTACAGAGGTATAGAAATCGAACTGCCAGGAAT
>CAZHUM010000037.1:0-21718 GCA_964535805.1 uncultured Thermoplasmata archaeon | reverse complement strand
GGCGTTATATATCCTCTCACCAACACAGCACTGCTCAAAATCAACAAAATGCAGATTAATAAAACACCAATAGTTTTTCTTTTATCTTCTAATTCCATATGCGTTTCCTCCTCTAAAGGGAGTATTATCTTTTCCCAATCGTTGTTATCAGGTTAATACTATATTTAACTTGCGGGAGTTTATGATAAAGTTTTATTAGGTATCGGAACATGGAAGTTGCATCATGATAACGAAAGGCGATTCTATAGTGATCTGGCACCCCGACAGGTCCTTCTTGATCGAAGTCGATGGAAACGTGAAGAAGATCAAGGGATTAGGCGTCGTGGACACGTCGAATCTGATCGACGTGGAATACGGTAAGAAAGTGAGATACGGCAGAAACGAATACGTTCTACTGCAGCCCGCCGTAAAAGATATCACGGATTTCCTGAAGAGAAAGGCACAGGTGATACTCCCCAGGATCGGAGCACAGATAATACTCCATGCCGATATCTCCTGCGGTGACAGGGTCGTAGAAGGGGGTGCGGGCTCTGGATTTCTAAGCGCTTTATTGTGTCACGCGGTTGGTCCGAAGGGTCAAGTTCACACCTACGAGTTAAGAGAGGAGCATTTGAAAGTCGCCAAAAAGAACATCGAGAGGTTAGGCTTCGAAGATAGATGGTCATCCGTATTAGGTGACGTTACCAGCGATGTAAAAGAGACCGATATCGATGCATTTATAGTCGATATTCCGGAGCCTTGGGCATCTCTAGACATGGCTGCTCAGAGCTTGAAGAACGGCGGTTTCTTTGCCAGCTACATCCCGACGATGAATCAACTCGAGAGGATCTACACCGAGATGGAAGAATATGGATTCGTCGATATCAAAGCGTTCGAAAGTCTTGAGAGGGAGATAAAGGTAAAAGAGGGTGCTGTAAGACCTTCCTTCGATATGTTAGGGCACACGGGTTACGTTGTCGTCGGTCGGAAGACTGTTCAATAGTCAACCGTCCAGATCACGCTAGTATCAGCACCGTTGTATATCCAGTACGCCTCTCCTGGATTGAAATCGAATGTTCCTGGATCGTGATGATAATTTAGATTATACTCGCTGGACGAGTTGAAGTATCCCACTTTTGTCACCTCGGTCGGCAGTCCGTTGTTACCCGCTGTTTCACTGGGATACCCCACCATGTTCCAACCGGGCTGCAGCGTTATCTCGGTGCTCGTTGGAACGGTCCCCTCGATGGTAAGCGTATCGCTCTCGTTCATATGTATCCAGATGCCCATCTTCTCGTTCCAGGTATCCAAGTCGTTGTAGTGGGTAGCTCGTCCATCAACGTAGGTTTTCCAGCTGCTGGTACCCGCATCGTAAAACATCACCTTGTCGTAGCTCCCCGAGATACCGTTGGTTGGATCGTCGAGGATGGACACTATATCAGTACTGCTTGGCAGTAGATTGTAAGAGACGAAATTCCATCCATCCGCCCCACCGCCACTGCTCAGAGCTATATCAAAGGTAGATAATTGTATATCCTCTATCCATATCAGTGAGATGTCAACATCACTGTAGCTGTTGTCCCTTGCATAACCCCATGAAAGTAGGAAGGATTCATTACTGCTGAGCTGTACCGGGTGAGGCTGTGTATCGTGGTAAGGGTTCCCCACGTCTATGAACTCGTCCGGAGACCAGTTCGTCATATCGTTGGACCATTTCCTGTGGATCTCGTATTGATCTCCCACGGCTGTGGCGAACCAGACCATGAAAGTCCCGTTCTCCAATTCCATAGGGAACGAATCGTGGCTGTTTCCAGTGTTCGTAAGCACTGTCTCAGAGCTCCAAGAGGCTCCGTCCGGTGACGTCTTGTAGCGTATCTCGAAATCGGTACCGGTTGTCCCGCCTTGATATGTGAACATGTAATCTCCACCTCCGTTCTCCCTCATCAAACGTGGAAGTGCATGATACTCTGAGTTGCCACATACCTCGGTTCCACTCCCCCAAATGACTCCATCAGTGGAGTGAGTGAAATAGGCTCCGTCATTTCTACTTCCCGCTGTGCCATATCTTTGATATGATATCGAAAACTCGCCGTTATCCTCCTGTATCAAAAACGGATTGATAGCCGGTCCGTCTACCGCTAGTGGACCGTTCTCTGTCCATGAATGACCGTCAGAAGACGTTGCTGTAAACAATTCATAATCTCCGTTCCTGTCGGAGAAGTAAGCGACCATGAGATCGCCATTCTGCTTCTCGATAAGTGTGGGATGTCTATTTCCCATGGATCCAGAAGAATCTATGGCCACCCAACTTTCGCTCCAAGTAACGCCATCCGACGACCACGTCATATTGATAGTCCAGTGCCCTCCTGAATCACCGGATTCATAGGCGATATAGTAGCTATCGTTTGATACTTGGACAATCGAAGGTGTGTGTTCGATGTAGTCACCGTCTTTGGCGAAGTAAGTTCCAGATGTTACATCTCTTGGCTTTTCCACTCGTGATGATCCCGCGTTGTCCAGCATCGGGAATACACTGAATAATATAATAAAGACTACCAGCCATTGAACATATTTTTGCCACATAATTTTACCTCCTAAATTAACACTTATATAATGATTAATGTTAATATATTTTTTCATAAAAAGTAGAAGAAGGGGTTTTAGGATACTGTCCAAACTTCACTCGAACGTGAATCCCTGTGGAAGCTCCGATTCGTCCGTCCCCTCCGGCACCCAAGATAGGTCCAATATCGTATAGGTCGGATCCGTCGTCTTGAATATCGGGACGACCCTCATACCGATCTCTGGTTCACCGACGGATAGATAGCCCATCAATATGGTCACCACGTCTTCGAACTCTACGTTGATGAATTTGATCGGTGTAGGCAGCGTGTTGAAGGCTCCCGTTCTCTCGGTTATCATGAAGGTATGGACTTTGGCCGTTTTCTTCGCCTTTTCCGTGATATCTACGGGTGTGTTCCTTCCGAGACAGTCCGGGCAGTGTATCCTGAACGGCATGTACAAAGATCCCTTCGTCTCACAGTCCTCGTTGTCACATCTCGATGCCATCAACTTACCTTTTGAAAGCGACTCGAAGAAAACCGATTCTCCACCGTAGGCGTGCATGTAGGTCATATCCCTGGGATTGGTCACACCCCATAGATTGCCTTTCTTATCGTATATCGGTGTGTTGGGCTCGACCTTATGAAAATCTCCATCGATCTTGTACCGTCCTTTCTCTATCCATACTTTTCCAGGTTTACATCCCATCTTAATCACCTCTTTCCAACAGGGCTTCAGGTCTTTGAAGTACCGTCGCGGTAACGTGTGAGCCGACTCCTGCGTGACTTATAGCCATGCCCCGTTTCGCTCCTTCGACCTGCATGTTCTTCCAGTCGTCCGGTTTCTCTCTGCCGAATCGTTCCCATTTCTCTTCGTCACCGTGCATCTCGCCCCATCGGTCCCACAGATGCTGTGCGACCTCGACGGTCTGCATTATTCCCGTGGCGCCGACTGCGTGCATGCATCCTATGAGTCCACCGCATAGGTTAGCCGGTAATTTACCCGGTTTTCCCGTGTTTGGATTGGTGTGGTAGATATCTCCGGATTCTACGTAATCCCTTCCTTCTCCGTAGGGTCTGATGCCGATGTCCTCGTAGGTCTGTATGTCGCTTATGGTGAATGCATCATGCAATTCTACAACATCTAGATCTTCCGTCGGATCCTTTATTCCGGTCATCCTGTAACCGTAATAAGCCGCCATCCTCGCCGCTAAGAAACCGGTGAAACCCGGATATCGGTCGGCACCTGGGAATCTCTCACCCAGGTCGTCGTACTGATCCGGTTCTTCGTTGGGTAGGAGTGGGATCTCCATGTCTCTTCTATCCGCTACCCTCAGAGTGTGGCTGCCCGCTGCTACGTCGATACGGATCGGGTCGTCACACATCTCGTAAGCCGTCTCTTCATCCGCTAAAATGGCACATGCCGATCCTACGCTCATGAGACAGCAGTCGTAGGCCCTGAGTGGGTGGGCTACGATGGGTGATTTCAACACGTCTTCTACGTTGATGTCCCTACCGCCGTGGGCGTGGGGGTTCATCCTGCCGTATCCCCTGTTTTTGACCGCGATCTCCGCCATGGTACGTCTGAACGATTCTTCCTCTTTTCCGAAGACCTGCCAGTACTTCTGAGCCATCACTGCGTAATACCCCGTGTAGATGTGACCGAGTGGTGTTTCCCAGTCTTTATCGGCTGCACACGAGATCAGATGGTTGCCCTCGTCGGTGGGTACTTCGTCCATCCTTTCCCATCCAAGAGCCAACGTGCAGTCAGAGTATCCGGATGCTATAGTCTTGTAGGCTTCCCAAAGTGTTGAGCCTCCTGTAGCACCACCTGTTTTGATACCTATATTTCCGAGGGGGGCTAATCCCAAACGGTCGTGGATCACAGCCTCACCTAGAAGCTGGTCACCAAAATGGTCCGCAAAATGTCCGTAATATGCGGTATGGATATGGTCTTTCAACTTCTTGGGAGTCATATCTATGAACTCAGCTGCTTCGGTCAACGCATCTATACAAAGTTCTTCAGTTCGTTTCTCTGGGATAGCTCGGCCGAATTTTGACATCCCGCCAGTAACCATGTACACCGGTCTCGATACCTTCGGTACTTTTAGTTGCTTGTCGCTAAATGTTATCATTTATATCTCCTCCTCTCTAGACTTTTTTCTTCCAAAAAAAGCCGAGTTAGGAATTCTTTATCATTTACCCGATAATACTCAAGCTCATAAAATACTTTCCCTCGTTGGAAGAAAAACCGATCCGTAGGCTATCTTACTTGCCCAGGACCATCCCTTCAGGATCGATCTCGTGTAAAATCCTCTGTTCTTCCAGAGTGGGTGGATCGCTTATTCCGTGGTCTTCCGGAATGATGATCTCGAAACCGCTGTACTCCCGGATCTCTTCTACGGTGACACCCGGGTATCTCTCCACCAATCTGAGTCTCTTCGTTTCATCGTCGAAACCGTAGACTCCTAATTGAGTGATAACCCTGTAAGGTCCGCTGTCTTTTGGCAGTCCAACTCTCTCCCTAGCTCCCGGTCCAGATAGATAACCTGGAGTGGTCAAAAAATCCAATTCTTCAACAAACCGTCTTTTATCCTGCCTCATGAGAACTATGGTGTTCCAGCAGAGTGAGCCTATGTCGTTGGCACCTCCGCTCCCGGGTAACCTAGCCTTCGGTCTATCGTGATCGCCGATAACGGTGGTATTGATGTTGCCGTAGGGGTCCAACTGTGCGGCGCCCAGGAACCCGTAGTCGATGTACCCCGATTGTGCTGCGCTCATCACGTCGTGCATGGATGTGGCGGAGACCGCTTTATGGAAGGTTCTGGAATCCCCGACCGATATGGGCAGTGCTGGGATCTTGGGTCCGATCCCTCCGGCTTCGAATATTATCAGCGAATCCGGTGCATGTGTTCTCTGAGAAAGCATGCATGCCAGCATGGGTGTCCCCGTGCCGACGAAGAATGTCTTGCCGTTCTCGAGAAGCTGGGATGCCACACAAGCTAACAGTTCCGTGGGGGTGTAATCATCCGCGAACTCTTTTTCCGTCATATTCAATCACCTCTCAACCATGGTGCCTTCATGGGTTTTTCATATCTCTCCACTTCCTGCAGATATTTCAGAGTTTTCTTTCCTCCGATCAATTCCAAATACTCTTCAAAGTTGTCCGTGCCGTAGACGTACTTATCGAAGTACTCTTTTGTACCTTCTTCAGTCTTGGACAACTTCAACCATTCCGCTATATGTTCTTCGTCGAAGAAATACTTGTAGGGCATCTCACATGGATGGGAACCCCAGGGAACTTCCACCACCGCATCGACTAAATAGAACGGTATGGAAGTAAGCCATGGTTTCTCTCTGATCTCTTCCTCATCGATGACTTCTTCCGTAGTGATTATCAATCTCCTAGAAGCCCTGGAGAGTTGGATATCCTCCACAGCTATCCCGTCGATCTGTGCGTTGCCGTATTTATCGCATCGTGGGACGTGGATCATGGAAACGTCCGGGTTGCATGAAGGAAGCAGGCATATCGGCTTTCCGCTGAAGGGGTCTTTAACCACCTTGGCGGAGCTGTGCTTGAAGGTGTCCGTGCCCATGAGCGCCCTTGTGGGCATGAACGGAACGCCCATGGCACCCCCTAAGAATCTCCACTGGTAGGCGGCGTTGCTTATCTCCGCGGCTACTTCACACACTCCCGATTCTACCGCGCGGCGTGAAGCAGGCGAGAGACCTCTCAGCTCGTGTCCAAATGAATATGCGACCTCGACTCTGTTTACGCATCCCGCTCCGATGAGGATATCTGAGTCGTGCACGGCGGTCTTACCGGCTATGGTCAAGTCCTTGATCTTCTGCCTGATTATCTCGTATATAAGTGCCATGGAAACCCGTATATGACCGAAGCCACCGTTCGCTATGAAATCTCCATCTGAGATGAATTTATCAACCGCTTCTTTCACGCCCATCCTCTTGTCTTTTAACTCCCTAGATTTGTTCTCAGCCACCCACTTCCTGTGCTCGTCTGGGTCGTGCCAGCCGATCAATTCTCCTTCGCCTTCTTCGATTATCTTCATTATCTCACCGATTAGATCTCATAGGTATAAGGTTCAGAATATAATAAAATTACCCTCCAATAACTCACCGAATATTTTAAAAGCTTATATCGCTTCCCATGAAACATAACGAGATGATCATATGGACTTTGAACTTACTAACGATCAAAAGATGATAAAGAAGATGGTCAAAGATTTTGCTGACAACGAAATAAAGCCCGTAGCCTCGGATATCGACGAGCAGGAAGAATTCGCATGGGATATAATCAACAAAGCCGGGAAACTGGGTTTGATGGGTATGACCGTTCCTTCCGAATACGGAGGCGCAGGTATAGACCGTATCAGCTACATGATGGCGCTTGAAGAGATCTCCAGAGCGTCCGGTTCGATGGGGATTACCATGGAGGCACACAACTCTCTAGGTATAGGACATATATACGAAAAGGGAACCGAAGAACAGAGGAAAAAGTACCTGCCGAAGCTCACTAGCGGAGAAGCAATCGCAGCGTGGGCTCTAACAGAACCGAAAGCCGGTTCCGACGCAGCATCCCTTGAAACCTCCGCTGTAAAGGAAGGAGACGAGTGGGTTTTGAACGGTACGAAACAGTTCATCACCAGCGGACATATAGCCGACGTAGTCACCGTCATGACAAAGACGGACAAAGATAAGGGATATCACGGGATAACGGCTTTCATAGTCGAGAAAGACAATCCAGGATTAAAATACGGTGTGGAGGAGGATAAACTAGGCCTTAGAGGGTCTGTTACCAGTGAATTATTTTTGGAGGACTGCAGAGTTCCAGATGAGAACATGCTGGGCGATCCAGGGGACGGATTCATCGGAGCTATGGATATATTGGATAGAGGACGTACCGCCATAGGTGCCATGGCAGTCGGTATAGCCCAGGGTGCACTAGATGAGAGTATAGAATACGCCAAACAAAGAAAACAGTTCGGAAGACCTATCAGTAAATTCCAAGCGATCCAGTGGAAGATAGCTGACATGGCGACTCATATCGATGCCGCCCGCTTGTTGGTTCAACGAGCCGCTTTCTTGGAGGACCAGGAAAAACCGTTCAGCATAGAAGCTTCCATGGCAAAGCTGTTCGCCTCGGAGATGGCTACGAAGGCCTGTAGAGAAGCTATACAAATCTTCGGCGGCTACGGTTATACAAGAGAATATCCCGTGGAGAGGTTCTTCAGAGATGTAAAGTTATGCGAGATCGGCGAAGGAACCTCGGAAGTCCAGAGGATGGTCATCGCCAAGAGATTGGGGCTTTGAAGTTCGATGAATTTGGTTAACCGTTACATTTATGTAGCACTTGTTACATTAATGTCATAGATGTTACAAAATTATAGCACGTGGAGGGTAGCCCGTGTCTTTTTCGATGAACCGACCAAAGAACATTACCTGAGAGAGATATCGAAAAAATCCGATCTAGCACATACATCAGTTAAAAACCACCTTGAAAAACTGTTAGAACTAGATATCATCGAAGAACATGAGCTTCAAAAGGGAGAACGCACATATCCTACGTATATCAGAATGGATAATGAGAGATATAGATTCTATAAAAGGTTGGATATGTTATGTCGTATAGAAGAAAGTGGTCTAAGAGAGTATATCGATAAAGTGTTTAGTCCAGACTGTATCGTACTGTTTGGGTCTGCTTCTCGTGGTGAGGACATTGAAGAGAGTGATATCGACCTATATTTACAAGCTTGTAAAAAAGAAATAGACCTATCACGATATGAAGAATCACTTAATAGGGATATACAACTCCATATCAATGAGTGCCTGGAAAGCTACCCGGATGAATTGATGAATAACATAGCGAACGGAATAGTTCTAACCGGTTACCTCGAGGTAATTCGATGAGAGATATTACTCCAGATCCAGACAAAGCAAAAGCATTGAAGAAGATGAGCGAGAGAGTACTAGAACGTGTGAAAGAAACCGATGCAGAAAGATTCCCCTCTCAGATTCTAAGAGATTACTACGATGCGATCAGGCAGTTGATGGAGGCGGTGGCATCTTTAAATGGTGTAAAATCGGATGGAATAGGCGCACATCAACAATTGATAGATTGGTTTGTTGATAGATACCAATTATCCGAAGCAAAAAGAGAGTTCCTTCATCAAGTACGAAAACGTAGAAATAGATTTGAATATGAAGGTTATTTTATAGACACGGATTACATCGAAAGGAATCAAGGTAGATTCAATGAAATAATAGAGAAATTGGAAGATATATTAGCAGATAGTTTATAGACGAATATAGATCGTACGTTTCTATGTCCCTTTTTAACCGGTGGATTACAGTAGGGCTTTGAAGTTCACATCCTAAACATTCCAGGGACCCAATCGGGAATGTCTGCGTTCAGCGATGCAGATATACCCAAGCCAAGCACCATCCGTGTATCCACCGGATCGATGACTCCGTCGTCCCAGATGCGTGCCGTACTGTAGTAAGGGCTGCCCTCTTTTTCGTACTTGTTCAAGATCGGTTCGGTGATCTCTTTTTCTTCCTCTTCGGTGAGCTCTTTTCCCTTCCTCCAGAGTTGATCTTTTTTGACGGTCAGCAGTACATTGGCTGCCTGCTTTCCACCCATGACGGAAATCCGGGCATTCGGCCACATCCACAACTGCCTGGGATTGTACGCTCTCCCGCACATACCGTAGTTACCCGCACCGAAGGAACCTCCGATTATCACGGTGAACTTGGGCACCTGTGCGTTTGCCACGGCGGTGACCATCTTGGCTCCGTCCTTGGCGATACCTCCGGCTTCGTACTCTTTACCCACCATGAAGCCGGTTATGTTCTGTAAGAAAACTATAGGCGTCTTCCTCTGGCAGCACAATTCGATGAAGTGAGAACCTTTTAATGCGGACTCGGAAAAGAGAACTCCGTTATTAGCTAGTATCCCTACAGGATAACCCATTATCCTTGCGAACCCGCACACGAGCGTTTTACCATATAATTCTTTGAACTCGTGGAATTTGGACCCGTCCACGACCCTGGCGATGATCTCCTTGACGTCGAACGGCTGCCTGGGATTCTCTGGAATAACACCGTAGATCTCCTCTATATCGTAAGCTGGCTCTTCCGGTTTCTTTATATCGAGTTGGGTCTTCTCACCCCGATTCAAGTTCTCAACGATGTTCCTGGCGATCCCGATCGCATCTTCATCGTCCTCGGCATAATGATCCGCTACACCACTCTCTCTGCAGTGAACGTCGGCACCACCCAATTCTTCTGCAGACACCTCTTCGCCGGTGGCAGCTTTGACAAGTGGTGGACCTCCCAGGAAGATCGTGCCGTTCCCCTTTACGATCACCGTTTCATCCGACATCGCGGGAACGTAGGCTCCGCCGGCCGTGCAGGATCCCATCACCACCGCTATCTGCGGGATCTGCTTGGAAGACATGGTAGCTTGATTGAAGAATATCCGACCGAAGTGCTCCCTGTCCGGGAAAACTTCGTCCTGCATGGGTAGGAAGGCACCTCCGGAATCCACCATGTAGATACAGGGTAGATTGTTATCCAATGCCATCCTTTGAGCTCTCAGATGTTTTTTGACCGTCATGGGATAGTATGTTCCGCCTTTCACCGTGGCATCGTTGGCTACAACGACCACCTCCCTGCCGTGGACTATGCCTATACCGGTCACGATCCCGGCAGCTGGTGCTTTGTTATCGTACATGTCGTATGCACCGAGTGAATTGAATTCCATGAAGGGTGTGTCAGGGTCCAGCAGCATATCGATCCTCTCCCTTGCCAGCATCTTGTCTCTGGACTTGTGCAGTTCGATACGCTTCTCTCCTCCCCCCATCTGAGCTTCAGTGATCTTCTCTTTAAGGTCGTCCACTAATCCATTGTACATCTCGTAATTCTTCTTATATTCCTCGGAATCCGTATCTATGCTGCTTTCGATTACGTCCATTATTCTTCCTCCACTTCTTTTTCGAGTTCTATAGTTTGCTGACCTATATCTATTTGTTCATCTTCTTTGAACATGATTTTCTTTACAACACCGTCGTAGGGCGCTTTGATCAGGTACTCCATCTTCATTGCTTCTATCACCATGATGACATCGCCCTTTTTTACTCCCTCTCTCTCTTCGACCTCGACCTTGACCACCTTTCCAGATATAGGTGAGTTCAGGTCGCCTTCTTCCTTCCCCTTCTTCCTTTTCACACCGGTCAACTCGATGGGGGTCACCTCGAACACATCACCGTTCAGGAAGATGTACTTGCTCTCCTCTCCCTCGGATATCACCGACTTGATAACCCTGTCACCAAGTTCTATCTTGAGATGCCCGACGTTCACTTCCGCAGCGGTGACCGTATACGTCTTGTCGTCGTAGGTGATGTAGTACTTGTCGTCCTCTCTTTCAACCTCGACGTTGTAAACGTGATTTTTGTGCTCGTACTTCAGGAACATCTTACACACCTATCCTCCATTTGCCCGCGGATTTCCAAGGAGAGTGTGGGTCCGGTTCTTTGTACTTGACCACTTCGTCTCTTTTTGGATGTCTTGAATCGTACACCGCTAGAGATATCAGCGCATCTATGGGTAAACTGTTCTCAGAGCTGCCCCAATCGGAGAGATGGTCGTCTATAAAATGGGTTGTTAGATCACCTTCTTTGAATGCCGGATGTGCGACGACCTCCTTTAAGAAAGCGATGTTCGTCTTGACTCCCAGCACCGCATAGTTGGAAAGTGCCCATGTCATCTTGTTGATGCTCTCTTCCCTGTTCTCCCCCTTGACGATCAACTTGGAAAGCATGGGGTCGTAGTAGGGTGTGATGTTTATACCCGGTTTGATACCGGTATCCAGCCTGACTCCGGGGCCGCTCACCGGGTCTATCTTTTCAAGCATGCCGGTACTCGGAAGAAATCCGTTTGATGGGTCTTCCGCGTATATCCTGCACTGCAAGGAATGACCCATCTGAACTATCTCGTCCTGGGATATGGTCAATTCTTGACCATCTGCGATCTTCAACTGCCATTTAACCATGTCCACTCCGGTGGTCTCCTCGGTAACCGGATGTTCTACCTGGAGCCGGGTGTTCATCTCCATGAAGTAGAAATTAAGATCTGAATCAACCATGAATTCCACCGTTCCGGCGTTGGTGTATCCTACGGCTTCAGCAGCATCCACTGCGGCTTTACCCATCTCTTCTCTTAATTCAGGTGTCATCAAGGGTGACGGTGTTTCCTCTATTATCTTCTGGTGTCTTCTCTGTATAGAGCACTCCCTCTCGAAAAGATGTACCACGTTGCCGTGCTCGTCGGCCAAGATCTGGAATTCTATATGTCTGGGTCTGTCTAAGTACTTCTCTATGAAAACGGATTCGTCTCCGAAAGCCGATTTCGCCTCTCTTTTGGCGCTCTCTATAGAGCTCTTCAAGTCCTTCTCTTCATGGACTACCTTCATCCCCTTCCCACCACCGCCGGCCGTCGCTTTCACCAGCAGGGGGAAACCGATCTTTTTTCCCTCCTCTACGAGCGTTTCCGTCCCTTGGTCTTTACCGTGATAGCCGGGGATAACCGGAACGCCGGCTTCCTGCATGGATTTCTTCGCCTCTATCTTGTTACCCATGTGGGCTATGACTTTCGAAGTCGGTCCGATGAATTTGATACTCGAGTCTTCGCAGGCTTTGGCGAAATCGGGGTTCTCCGCCAGGAATCCGTAGCCCGGGTGGATCGCATCTGCACCCACTTCCTTCGCTATACGGATGATCTTGGGTATGTTCAGGTAGCTTTCCGACGGTACCGGGTCGCCGAGACTGACCGATTCATCAGCTGCTTGAACATGTGGAGCGTCTTCATCCACGTCTGAGTAGACCGCCACGGTTTTAACGCCCATGTGCTGGCAGGACTTGATCACCCTGACGGCAATCTCTCCACGGTTCGCTATCAGTACCTTTTCTAACACGCTAATCATCCCTCCATCTCGGTTTTCTTTTCTCCAAGAACGCTGTTATGCCCTCCTGCCCTTCGTCAGCGATCCTCAATTCAGATATCTTCTCGACGGTGAATTCTTTGTAATCTTCTTCATCCATCTTCAGATATTGATTGGCTAGGTTTTTCGATTCCTGGATAGCATTGGGTCCTCCGGCGAGTATTTCTTCTATGTGTTTATCCACCGACGGATCTAGTTCGTCCTCAGAGACCACGAGATCCACTAAACCGATCTCCTTGGCGTGTTGGGTGGTGAACCTCTCACCAGTGATGAATAAACGCTTCGCGTTGGCTACTCCTATCCGCCTTATCACGAAGGTGGATATCACCGAGGGAGTTATACCGATCTTTACTTCACTGAAACCGAACTTCTTGCCCTCCACTGCGATGTTTATATCACAGACGGATATGAGACCTATGCCTCCGCCGAAGGCGTGACCGTTAACCCTGGCGATAACGGGCTTGGGATAATTCCAGATGGCTTCGTAGAGGTCCAGTAGAAGACGGCTGTCCCGGACGTTCTCCTCTCTGCTAAAATCCACCATGCTCTTCATCCAGTTCAGGTCCGCGCCGGCGCAAAAGGACTTCCCTTTGCCCGTGAGGATCACCGCTCTTAGGGACTCATCGTCTTGATTCTTCGTGAAAAAATCCGTTAGTTCCCTCATCAGCTTTTCACTCATGGCGTTGTGGACTTCGGGTCTGTTCAGCGAAACCGTAACAACTCCGCCTTCCTTCTTTATCTCGAGTTCCTCGTAATTCATGGAATACCATCACCGATGAATGATGAAAAATAAATAAGTTTTTCTACGTTTTACTTTGACCGATTTTGTCTTCAATCAATTTTTCTTAACACCTGCCTTCTTATATCCAAAACTAAAACTTTATATCGATTCTATTGCATCTGACTTACTGATACAATGGAGAAAGGTGCTTCTATGCTTGACCTAGTGGGTAGAAAAGAAGAATTGAATAATCTGTTAGAGTCGGTTGAATCAATGAAAAATGGAGAGGGATCCACGATACTCATATCAGGTGAGGCTGGAATAGGTAAAACACGTTTGATAAAGGAGTTCAAAGAGAGGGCAGATCTTAGGAGCGTAAACGTGATGACTGGATCTGCAGAGGAAGGTGTGATGGAACCATACCTCATCTTCACAGATGCGATGGGAGAAAAAGTATCAGAAGAACTATTTCATGAGGAAGTATATAACACGTTCACGGAAGTTTTTGCGATCGATGACGCAGGTTTACTTTTGGGCAACGCGGTTGCAGAAGAAGAGGAGATGGATCCTGATATATTCGCTGGTATGCTCACCGCTGTTCAAAATTTTGTGAAGGATTCACTAGATAGATCGGGAGATCAAAAGAGCGGTTTAGGAAGATTGGAATACGGGGATATGAAGATAATGATAGAACAGGGAAAGCACATCTATCTGACTGCGATTGTTAAAGGTGAAGAACACCAAGACATGGAAAGGACGCTGAAGGAGAAGATATGTAAACTGGAGGAAGATTATGGAAAGATGATAAAGGAATGGGATGGAGGTGTGGAAGATATTAAAGGTATCTCTGAAGAGTTGTCAGAACTGACATCGGAAAAATTCAGGATGAAACAAAATCTTGAAGGTGTTAAACTTAAAGACGAGCGTCTTAAAATCGCTGCAAGGACTATGGGTCACCTCGTAAAGGGGGAAGAACTAGAACCTTTGTTGTTTATATTAGAAGACATCCACTGGGCTGATGAATCTTCGATTTTTCTCCTGGACTATCTCGTAAGAAATATTAGAAAAGAAAACATCATGATCTTATGCACTTTTCGTCCCGCGGACAACAAGGATGTAAAAAAATCCGTCGATATGATGGAGGATGAAGAGATCGTAAAGGTCATTCGATTATCAGAACTCCAAAACGATGAGATTAGATCATTAATCGGCGATCTTTACACACCCAACGAGTTTTCACCAGATTTTTTAAATGACCTGATGGAAAGATGTGAAGGGAACCCTTTCTTTCTGATAGAATCTCTAAGGCAGATGAGGGATGAGGGGTGGATCCTCAAAAAAGAAGGTAAATACGTGATAGAGAGAGGAGAATATATTTTGCCTAGTTCGGTGGAAGATATCGTTAACAAAAGGGTAGATATGCTGGATATGGATGCTATTTCACTTGTAGAATATGCTTCATGCATGGGCAGAGAATTTTCTAAAGATTCATTACTATACTATGGTCTAATCGATGATCTAGATTTTGCGCTCGAAGAGGTGTCGAATGCTGGAATAATAGACGTTCTTGATGGAAATTTGACTTTCACACACGCTATATTCCAACAGACCATATATAATGAGATAAATCTAAGATGGAAAAGGATATACCATAAAGAGATAGGTGAGTACTATGAAAAGGAATTCATCAAAGATGAAGTACTATACGACATGGCTAAACATTTCTCTAGGTCAAAGGAGAAAGGTAAAGCGGTAAAATATTGCTGGAAGGCAGGTGAGAAAGCATCCAACCTATACGCACCCGAGCAGGGCATCCAATTCTATGATCTAGCATTGGAAGCACTCGATGAACAAAAGATTAACGAGGATACTAAGGAGATGACAGCAAATATCCATTATAAAAAAGGGGTGCTTTTTTACATGACTGGTGATTGGGAAAAAGCAGAATATGAATATAAAATTAGTTTAAAACATTTCCTCTCAACCGGCAACAAGAAGAAGACCGCAGAGGTTAAAAACAATCTAGGTTACCTTTATAGGGGGAAAGGTATGTATGACAAAGCGTACTCTATAATCAAAGAATCGTATGATATATTTAACGAGATCAATGATGAAAAAGGTATCAGTCGTGCACTAGGTAAGATGGGGGTCTTATATGCCGAGCAGGGCGAGTACGATAAGGCACAGAAATGTTATGAGAAGAGCTTGGATATCGCTGAAAGACTGAAGGAGAAAAATGAGATAAACCAGGCCTTGGGCAATATTGTGGTACTGAACTATTATCGATGCAACTACCAACAGGCTCTAGATTATGCGGGAAGACAATTAGACATTGCCAAAGAAATAGGAGATAAACACAGTCAGGCACAAGCCTTAGGTAATATTGGGTCTGCTTACAACGAGTTGAATGAATACGTGAAAGCGATGGAACATTTTGAAAAAGGCCTCAAGATAACCAAGGAAATCAGCGACAAACAGATCACTAGTTATATTTATGGCAATATGGGAGTCGTTCATAAAAAACAAGGCAATTTCAAAGAAGCGATGGAGTGTTACCGAAGGCGCTTGGAGATTTCAGAGCAGTTAGGAGATAAACGGAGCAAGAGCTACGCTTTGGGAAATATAGGCAACGTTTACAGAGATATGGGTGATTATGAAAATGCTATCAAATATTATAAGAAAGATCTGAAACTATCTAAAGAACTAGGCGATAGGAAGGGTAGGGCGATAACGATGGGAAATATAGGTGACCTTTATAAAAAATCCGGTGACCATGAGACAGCAAAGAAATATTATGATAAAGCTATCCACATGGGTAGAGAATTAGAGCTGGAAGATGTTTTGTGCAATTTCCTGTATCAAAAAGCAGATTTATTATTTAAAAACGAAGATATATCACAATCTTCTGTATTGCTTGAAGAAGCAAAAAAAAGAGCACGAGAGATAGATGAAAACAATATAATGTTCCTGTGCCAAATATTGACTTTAAAGATATTAGCGAAGGATGATAAAGATCCTGTAAGAAAAAAATTCCAGGAGATGCTCAAGTACAATGAAGATACTGGTGAAAGGGCTGTTATTTATTATGTTCTTTACGATATCTTCGGCGATAATGAATACAAAGAGAAAGCATTAGAACTATACAGAAAATTATACAATAAAACACCTAAAGTAGATTATAAAAAAAGAGTTGAAGAGTTAGAGGAAAATTGAAAAGGTTTTTAGATGGCAAGTAGTGGCAAAGATAATTTGAATATCGAAGAAATTAAGATAGAGCATTTCGAAAAATTACCCTCTACCAATTCCCGGGCAATGAAATTTGCGAAATTTAGTGAAAAAGATTGCCTCATTATCAGAGCTGACATCCAAACCCACGGGAGGGGTAGAAGGGATCGAGTATGGTATTCTGAAAGGGGTGGAGTGTGGTTCTCCATGATACTGCGTCCAGATATGAAAGCGAAGGATGGTTTCTTCCTTACGATGGTTTCATCGACCGCTGTCGTAGAAACTCTTGATATATATGGTATAGATTCTAGGGTCAAATGGCCGAACGATGTCTTAGTAGATGGAAAGAAGATATGCGGCGTACTCTCCGAGTTCGAAACACAGGATGGAAAGATAACGTATGCCGTAGTGGGTATCGGGTTGAACGTCAACAACGAACTACCGGAATACCTGGGAGACATCGGTACAACGATGAAACAAGTATCTGATGTAGAATTCGATAAGAACGAAGTTTTTGAAAAGTTATTGGATAAATTCACAGAGAATTATAACTTACTGCTTCGCTCTCGGGAAACTATCAGGGAAAAATGGACCAGATATTCGGATATGATAGATAAGATGGTAAAGGTGACTACCGAGGATGAAGAGTTCATCGGCGCTGTGGTCGATATAGATCTGGAGGGCCGGTTGGTACTGCAAAGTGGCGAGGAGAAAAAAACTATCTCGACAGGCGATCTCGAATACCTTTAATATCACAATACTGTGGACTCCCCACGCCAGAAAAATGATGATTTTTTCACTAGTTCGAATTTTTTTAAATATAAAAATTCTCACAAGGCTAAAGCCACTAGGGTATCCTTTATGGATGGCCGGCGAAATCGTTTAGATGATAGAGGTCCTGTTGTATTGAACATTTGACACTCCAATTATTTACAATTCGTCATCCTCTGACAAATCTACCTCATCTTCCCCGAATTCATCATCCAACTCTTCCTCGATAGGCTCTTCCTTCTTTTTCTTAATGAAGAATAAAGCCAGTACTACAGCGATCACAACCGCCCCGATCACAGCAAGGATCCACCAGGGGAAGCTTGAATCTTTATTATCCTTCTGCGGATCTAACGGGTCAGCATCGTCCCCGTCCAGGATACCATCACCATCGGTATCGGGGTCATTTGGGTCTGTACCGGCTTCATATTCTTCTTTATTTGTTAAGCCATCTCCGTCGTCATCGGCATCCGCGTCGGATGGATCGGTCGGATCCAATCCGTGTTCCTCTTCATAATCGTCCGGCAGACCGTCTCCGTCGTCGTCGGTGTCGGTTTCATCAGGTATCCCGTCTCCGTCGGTATCTTCTTCATCATCCATATCATCGGTGGATGCTTCTACGGTAACGACCAAAGTATCCGTTCCCTGATTCCCTTCTGCATCTTCTACAGTGAGAGTCACATTGTACGTACCGGATGTATCGAATGTGTGATTAGCTATAGCTCCGGATAGGTCAAACTCTGAACATGACCATCGATAGCTAGAGATACCTATGTTATCATATGACTCAGAACCGTTGAAATAAACCGTTTCTCCTTCCTCGATGGTAACATCCGGACCGGCAACCGCGGTCGGTGAGTCGTTGTCTGTTATCTGAACTTCTTCCGTTGACTGAGGTTTCCAATTCCCCGAAGTATCCTTAGCAGAGACATTGTAATGAAGCGTATCGGTTGAATTAGATGGAAGCAATATCTGATCTGTCCAGAATTCACCTGCAACATTGGTTAACGTAATATTCTGAGAATCGGAGTAAGTTTCACCAAACCAATACTCAACATAAACATCTGATACTCCGATGTTATCACTCACAGACACATTGAACGCAAAACTACCACCGGTAGTACCACTGCTATCTGAGTTATCATCGATAGACGGTGGATCGTTATCGGTTATAGATAGATCGATCACACCGGTTTCTTTCCGATTACCAACCATATCGTTAGCTGAAATATTGTAATGGAGTTCGGTAGCATCCATGGGGATATCGATCGTTTTGGAGTAATTATCTCCTTCCATGAAGTCCATTGTTACGTTCTCTGGATCAGTCACATCTGTCCAATAGTATACAAAGACGGAATCCAACTCTTCGTTATCAGTTACGTTCGCTTTGATTGTGAACTGTTCTCCTGTTGTGGCTGTCGAAGGGCTTAGATCGATAATACTTGGTTTCTCACTATCTTCTTCTATAGTTATGGACAGCTGACCGGTTTCATTCCAATTCCCGATAGAATCTGATGCTGATATATTGTAATACAGTTCGGAAGCACCGTCAGATATTGTGATCGTTCTTTCGTAATCATCCCCTCCAACGTTACTCATAGATTGATTTGAATAAGAAGTCACATCGGTCCAGTACGTTAAATAGACCGAATCTAATTCGATATTGTCTTTAACCGTAGCTTCGAAGGTGAACTGCTGTCCAGCATAACCGGCTCCAACCGTGTTGTCATAGATTTCGGGTGGAATGCTATCGGGAGTTGAAAACGTCCACTCGTATGGATCTCCGGTAATTTCATTAGAATCCTGAAAATTTGATACCACTAATGTACAGATTTCATTAGTATTCCAGTCATTATGCGACCATGAAACTGTATCGTTGTTTACGTTTGTTGTAGACCATCCGAGGAAAGTCCATCCACCAGGGTCTATCCCATCGGTTTGAGTTAAATCGGGGGTTACAGAAGTGTTCATAGTCTCACTAAATTCTACTACCACGTTTTGACTCACTGATACTTCCCTCTCATTATCACTCGGAGTTGTGTTGTTAACAGTAGGCTTTTCAATGTCTTCCGTAGTAAATGTCCATTCATAGGGTGAACCGACATTACCTGATTCATCTTGGTAATCTGTTATATTCAAAGTAACCGTGTCCAGGCTATCCCAATCATTGTGCGACCATATAGCGGTATCATTACTCACGTCTGTGGTGTTCCAACCTAGGAATGACCAACCACCATTACTAACTCCACCCGTTTGTACTAAATTTGGTATAATAGTACTATTCATAGATTCGTCGAATACAGCGGTAACATTTTGACTGACTGATACGTTTTTTTCATTATCTTCAGGTATTGTAGAATTTACAGATGGCGGAACCATATCAGAGCCGATCTTGTAAAGATAATTGTCATTGGAACCGATGTATACGCACCCGTCAGATCCTATCGCTGGTGAAGATCTCACTGACCCTCCTGTTGTGATATTCCATTTTTTTGTACCATCCGGACTGAGTGCATATATGTTGTTATCATTCGAACCGAAATAGATAGTGCCATCAGAGCCGATAGCTGGAGAAGAATAAATGGTATTCCCTGTTTGGAAACGCCATATTAACTCACCATCAGTGTGGTATTTATCGGGCTTGTAAGCATCTAAAGAATCTCCACCAGGCGTATAAACAACACCGACAGAGTCAACTGCTGGACAGGTAAAATAGATATCACCCGAAGTAAAATTAAACCATTCACCAAATCCATTTTTCGAAAGAGAATAGAACTGCCCATTATTACAACCAACATAAATATGCCATGAATCTGAGGTTACAGATGGCGATGATACAATAGTGCCAGTATCATTTGTCCATAATTCATTCCCGCTTCTATCGATAGCATAAAACTTCCAGCTATCATCACCAAAATAAATTACATTGTCAGGACTTAAAGCTGGAGAAGATGCAACATCACCATTAGTGTTAAATGTCCATCTCTCAGTTCCATCTGGATTAACCGCTTTTAGCCCCATAGATGTACCTATGTATATGATATTATCATCATCAATTAAAGGCGAAGAATGATACATCCCATATACGGTAAGATTCCACTTCTCCGTTCCATTTGGATTTATCGCATATAACAAATCATCATCCGCTGAGAAATATATAGTCCCATTTGTATCGATTGCTGGCGTTGAGGTTATTGAACTGGAAGTATCAAACGTCCAATTTACCGTTCCGTTTGGATGTATGCAATGCAGTTTACCATTAAATGTTGTAACATAAATAGTATCATTAAATCCTATAACCGGAGAGGACCTTATTTGTCCACCTAGATCGGTCTTCCATAGGATTGTACCGTCTACATGGCTGGTATTATACTGACTCAATCCGGAATGCCTTTGGTCATGATGATACATCGGCCAGGGAGTATCGGCAAGCCCCTGTGTTGGTTTCGGTTCCGGTTTTCCTAATGTTTCATCACCGATGGTCGAGGGATCAAGTACGATCTCATCGTCATCCGATAAATTATTGTGTTCCACAGCACCTTTGTTGATCATCACAGCCATCGAACTCAACAGCAATAACGTCGCTATGCACAAACTGATGGTTTTGCAGATCCTCATGTTGTGTCCTCCGAGTTGGAATTGAATATGTAAGCGAGATACTTATAGGTTATGTTTGGTATCATTTCAAGTTCTGGATTATATCCCCAATTGTTTCTTTGGTAGCGATAATTTTTCTGCTTTCGCTGTCAAATATTCTTCAGAAACCGTTTTATTTTTCGTTTTCTCTTTTAATTTCTCGTAACTATCTTCCCACATGTATGTTCTGAAAAGCAGATAATGTTTTGGTTCACCGTTTTCATCATATATTATGTGGATGATCCCCTTTTTGCTTTCAGGGAATGAGATAGTCTTTATGTTATCGATAGAATATTTTTTATTCCTCTTTTTTGTACTATATACTTGCCATTCTTCCAACACGATTTTATTGTCCCTGATTAAACCTAATGATCTATTTGTAAGAATTAATACCGATAATGTCACTCCGATTAATAAAATAATAAAGAATGGCCAATTATCTAAAAAATATTCAATTCTAGAACTAGTTTCAATATAAAGAAAAGCAAATAAAACTAATATTATTAATATAATAGTACATCCTAGTGCAACATTTAAAGTTAATACTCTTGATGGGTCATGTCGCCATGGTTCTGGAAATATCTTTCCTTTCTTTTTCATAATTATTCCTCACCATAATATATTACTGCAGTAGACGCAGTAGCACCAAAACAAGCACCTGCGATGAATTCCTCTATAAAACTCCAAGGGGGGTCTGTTGATGCATCTCCAGCATCAAAAGGAAGTGTAATAACTAACCCAAACCCTGATAATGCAAAAGAAATTAATATATTTAATGGATTAGCAGTTTTAGTAGCCATGAACAACCCC
>CAZHUM010000036.1:0-21942 GCA_964535805.1 uncultured Thermoplasmata archaeon | reverse complement strand
CTTGAACGCCCTGTATCCCCAAACCTAAAAGGTTGGGGAATTAGGGCTAAGCGTGAGAATTAAAAATGTCGCACCACATTTAAGTAAGTAGTTTTTTTTCATGTTTTTCCCGCCTAAAGAGTCTAATCTAAATATGCATGTATATTATATATAAGTTCTTATTTGGATATTTTTGTCTATATCTTGAGCTAAATCACATAACATTTCTTTAAAATAAAAAGAAAAAAAGAAAGGGGGTTTATTTTTTTTCCATGTGCACGTCCATCTGTGGATAAGGTATGTTCAGACCGGCCTTATCGTATGCCTCTTTGAGTGCTTTCTGTAGGTCGAAGAAAACATCCCAGTAATCATCGGTCCTTACCCATGGCCTAACCACGAGTATAACAGCGGAATCTGCCATGGATTTGATCTTGACCACCGGAGCGGGGTCTCTCAGCACTTTCTTGTGCCTTCTGAGGACGTTCATGGATGTTTTGATAGCGAGGTTCAGATCGTCATCGTATCCCACACCTGTTTCGATATCAACCCTTCTTGTTTTGTTCATGGTGTAGTTCACTATGTTACCACCCCAAACGAGTTTGTTGGGTATGATTATGCGTTTGTTATCCACGGAGTTCATTTCAGTCAGACTGATACCGACGTTCTTGATCTTACCTTCCTCACCGTTGATTTCTACATAATCTCCGGCTTTGAACGGACTGGTTACTGCGAGCATCACTCCAGCGGCTATGTTGCTCAGAGTATCTCCTAGAGCGAAACCGAGAACGAAACCGAGAACTACGGATACGCTCACCAGAGCCGCACCTATTTCCACACCTAAGAAAGACAGTGCTATGCCGACAACGAAGATGTAAAGGATTATCCTCAACATTCTCGTTAAAAATTCAGATAGTATCTCTTTGACCTTCGCTCTAAGAAGAGCGTTTTTAATCGTGCGTGAAACTATCTTAACTAGGATCATACCTACAACGAGGGTTATCAAGAACAACAATATGTTCCATATGCTGAACCCTAGGTAAGGTAATTCTTCCTGCAAACCGTAACCTGCTATCTCTAATACCATATTTTTGTCACCTTTTATTTAGTGAGATTATACGTTTATTTATTTCTTTGTTCCCTCGTCCATAAAATCTTCTCAAACCGCGCCCGAAAATACTTATTATACGTGAATATGCACGGATATATGTCCGAAGAAAAAGAAACTTCAATCAACGATGTAGGTAAAGGAGAGAATATTAGGGTAAAACTAGCTGACTGGTTGGCCGATAAAAAAGGTGTCCCGAACGGTCTCGTCGAGGGAGAAGTAGAACGTGTCACCGAGAAAGCCATTCTCTTGAACAACGATTGGCTGCCTAAAAGCCAGATAGAAAAAGCTTGGTTGATTTAATTTAGTTCATCTAAATGCTGGAGCTCTTCTCCTAAGAACCCCTACATCTTTTCTAGATTGGGAAATACCCGAAAATATTTAGTATAGTGTAAAATATGTACAATCTAGTACATATAGATGTAGGAGGAGTCAAACTTGAAAGCAAAACTTTTGTGTCTTGCGCTCGGTGTATTATTTATAGCCGCGGCAATGGCACCCATTTTTGGAACGACAGAAGCGAACGATCAACACGAGCATTATCCCGTAAAGGAATATCAAAACGATATATCAATAATTGAAGCACAATCCCTTGACTTGGAAACGACTTTAGTTCAGGAAAACGAAAAAATCGAAACCGTTCAAATTCATGAAGAAGTTGGTGATATGAAAGGCACGGTCCGAGACACCGCTGGTTCTTTTACTTTGAATTACGCACAGGGTGAGACCAACGATTATACATACACCCATGTTTCGGATGATTCATACCACTCCGCCGAAGAGAAGGATGGTTACTATGGTGGTGGTGGTGGACCGCCAAGCCATAAATCACTCCAGATGACTTATGACATACCCATTACTGCTAGCACTTCGGCGCCATATGACCTATACATAGAAGCCTACGATGATGACAGCGAGGCTTTCTACGTGAGCTACACCATAGACGGCGCAGGTGGAGAGACCCAAGTGATCACGATAACCAATACGGAATCGATACAGAGTTATACTCTTTCAGGAGTCAACCCCGGGGACACTGTAAATGTTGAAATAACCCAGCCGGATAAGGGTAACGGAGAAGCTAGGGGCAGAGTGTACATCGATCATCTTTATATTGAATCTACAGAAACGTCCAATTTCGACCTCCAAAACATCGGAACTTTATCAAGTGCTAACGGAGGTTGGAATTTTATTTCTTTCAATGTGATAGCGGATGGAGATAATTACGCCCAATCTGATGATCTGATCGAAATCCTAGAAGACACCGAATATGGCATCTCTGGAAGTTATGATAAATGCCTGTTTTTCGATGCATCCGCCGATGGTTGGAAAACTTACATGGTTGGAAGATCGGTGCATTACAACAGCCTAAGCACGTGGGACAACACCCGGGGCCTTTGGATCCACATGACAGTGGATGACGAATTATCTGTGGAAGGGACGATACCTGCGGACACGGATATAACCCTCTATCCAGGGTGGAATATGGTCTCTTATCCAAGCAACACACCAGGAAATAGTAATATCCCGGCCGAAGTTACAAAGATCGGTTACATGGATAGAGCTCAAGCCTATGATATGACCTATTATCACGACCCACAGAATTACGAATTCACCCCCTGCGAAGGTTATTGGGTCTATAACGGTGCGGACTATAGCGTCCTTTGGAGTGGGACCAATGATATAACAGCACCCACGGTTTCATCTACAAGCCCAACGGATGGTGCAACGGGTGTATCTGTTTCAACGAACATCGTTATTACGTTCAGCGAAGAGATGGATCAAGCATCTGCTGAATCTGCCTTAGCCGTTTCACCTTCTTTCACTTACACGAGTAGTTGGAACGCTGCTGGTGATCAACTGACCTTGATGCCAGACAGCAATCTTGACAGCACAACGACCTACACCGTCGATGTATCAACTGATGCACAAGACATCGTAGGAAATAATATGGAATCCCTTTATTCGTTCTCGTTCACTACCGAAGACAACGTTCCACCTACGGTTTCCAGCACATCGCCGACGGATGGTAGTACGTCTGTATCGATTTCAACAACTATCGATATCATATTCAGTGAGGAGATGGACCAAGCATCTACAGAAAATGCGTTCTCCATCGACAACGGTGTGACTGGTACGTTGTCGTGGAACGCTGCTGGAACGACTATGACTTTCACTCCTGATTCAGATCTAAGCTTTTCGACAACTTACACTGTAACAGTTGACGGAACCGCTATGGATCTTGCAGGGAACACACTAGACGGGGACGGCGATGGAACAAGTGAAGGGAGTCCACAAGATGATTATTCGTTCTCCTTCACGACCTCGAGTAATTCTCCACCTGATGCGCCTTTCAACCCGGTACCGTCCGATGGAGCAACGGGAGTCGGCACTAGCCCTACTCTCAGCGTTGATGTAACAGATCCTGATGGAGATACGATGGACGTCTACTTCTACGACGCTTCTGATGACAGCTTGATCGGAACGGACACAACTGTGAACAGCGGGGGAACGGCTAGCGTCACATGGAGCGGCCTCTCAGAGGGAACGACCTACGATTGGTACGCGATTGCAGACGATGGTTTATCCAGCACTCAATCCACAACGTGGTCATTCACAACACAATCTGGAGGGGATCCTGTAGAATACTACGCCGTGTTAGTCGGTATATCGGATTATGAATACATATCTGACCTTTCATACTGTGATGAAGATGTGACCGATATATACAACTGGCTGGAAGGCCAATGGTCTTCAGCTGGTTACACGTACACTATCGAGGTTTATGGTGATGGTCACACGAATGACTATCCCATCTATACTGACGATGCATATGAAGTAAATGTAAAAGCCGCTTTAGATACGATGTACAGCAACGCAGACAGCAACGATGTGACAGTCTATACGACATCTGGACACGGCAGTGGTGATGGATCTGGTAGTTCATATCTATGTCAACTAGCATCTGGATCAGGTTATGGTGGAGAAGACGGAGATTACTATGATACTGAACTCGATGACTCCGTAGCCACATCCACTGCAGATACGAACTTCGTGTTCATCGATCACTGCTACGCAGGGGGTATGGGGCCTGAACTTATGTCCCTAGGTAACTCGGCCAACACATATTGTACGACCACATGCACAGAGGACGGATACGGTTGGGACGATGGAACACATCAAAACGGCGCATGGACATATCAATACTTCGAGTGGGGCTGGGTAGAAGGAAACGGACCGGACGATTGTGAAGGTAACTTCGTAGCAGCACACGATGCATACCCACACAGCGGTGGAGACGAGCCACAGGAATTCGACGGAGATGGCGGTAAAACAACATACCTCTGGTAAACCCCTTCTTTTTCTTTTCTATTTATCTTATTCAAATAATGGTCTATTAGAGATTTAATACAATCAGGACCTTATTTTTTATCCACTTTTTCGTCAAATTCAATATGCCCGACGTTTCTGCTGTCTAGTGTCTTTTGATATTAAAACGGACCCTGTAATCTATAGATTAGTTGTTAATCACATACAGTTACCTCCCGCGATAAGTGAATCAACACACCCTATAAATATGATAAATATGCGAAAGTTTATTTAAGTTTATAGATGAATCTAGATCTATGCACCCGGTGATCCATGTCGCCATATCTTTGGTAATAGGTCTCGTGTTCTTTATTCATTCTAGGTTACGTTACACAATCATCATCTCATGTGCTGTCTTGGTCAACGGGATAATCGATTCGGATATATTTCTTCTGAGGTCTGGATTGGTGGGGTACAGAATTTTTTCGACTGGATTGGCTATGATATATATCCCCCTGATCTTGCTGCTCGGATTTCACCTGTATGAAAAAAAATCCGGGCGGAGTATTTTGACTAGGATCACTTTGTTGGTTATACTTATATCATCCAGCCATCTGATTATGGATACTTTCTACCCGCATGAAGTGGTTTATCTGTGGTATCCATTAAATGCCGAAGAGTACGTGTTGGATCGATCGCTTCTCCCGTATGCGGTCATCGGATTCGTTTTTTTAGTGTTCGTATTCAAATACATAGAATCCGCAATATACCAGATGAATGAAGGTGGAGGAATTAGAAAAAGAGATAGGGGTAAAAAATTCCGACCTAGCCGGATCGACCCGTTTTTATCCGATGTCGATTCTAGATTGAAAAGCTTGGATGACTACTAGTTTCTTATAAACAAAGTTTATTACATATCTATTCGATCAAGGTAAACAGGTGATGTAAAATGCCGTTAGACTCTGATAGATGCCACTTCTGCGGAAAGTGGACAAAAGAATACACGAAGATAGGCGACCGTGCGATATGTGAGAAATGCTTCGCAGAGTTGGTTAAAAAGATCGGGGACGCGCTGTAGATTTATTTACATCTCGATACTGTAAACCTTTTCTGGATTCTCTTTGTGGATGATATAGACATCTTCTTCAGTCATCAGACCATCTTCCAGCATCTGTTTTGTCCTTCTGGGCACCGTTTTTATACCCAAAACAGCTCCCGGTCTGTTTGGGTCGTCTAGATAATCGGTTTCCATCATGAATCTCGTGCCCTGTTTCAGCGCGGATTCGATATTCTTTGTGGATGCGAGAACAGATGGGAAAAGTCCGTGGTTTTTATCCTCCTCAACGATAGGTGGGCTGTAGTGTTTTATCACCTTGGTCCTACTCAACCTAGCATCATCTGCGATCTCCGCCAATTCTTTGCATACTTCAGGCGTAGCGCTCTCAGTATGCAGTACGACCGGACATCCGATATCTGCAGCGAGTTCCATCCCTCTTTTCATGATCCTATTAGACGCCGACCAGATCTCGTCTGATACATCAAAATGGGGTCTCCCGATCTCACCGAGAGCTATCGCTTTTTCTTCTATGACGTACTTAGATGCAAGCTCCATACCCTCCATCATTATATGCTCTGCCTTTTCTAAACCTACCTTTTCTTCTAAATTAATAAGATCTACGGGGTAAGGACCTAGAGTAACGAATGTTTTCACACTTGTATTCTCCATCGCCTTCATTGCCAAACCGATAGTTCTTTCGTAGATCGGTTCGTATCCACTTTCGTCCCACTGTCTAAGATCATGATACGGCAGATGGGAAACCACCAGGTGCGTACCTCCGGCTCTCTCGAACTTCTTTACCGCTTCTACGTTATCTCCTCGCTCCTGGAGATGTATGTGGTTATCTAAAATAGGATATTCTTTAATGGATCAACCCCGCACCTTTCAGCTCTGCCTTTATATGATCTACCGCTTCTTCTAGGTCGCTGATCTCCTTCGCACCGGTGCAGACCATGTTGCCAGACCCGAATAAAAGCAAAACTACGTCAGAATCCCTTAGTCGGTAAACCAATCCGGGGAACTGCTCCGGTTCGTATTCCACTCTCTCCAACCCTAGGGTTATAGCTACGGAATTGAGATTCAAATCTACTCCCAAGCCGTAGGATGCCACTATGTTCTGTACCGTAACACTTATTTCATCCGCGGTTTCGATGCCGTTCTTGTTGAGAAGCGCCTTTACCTTATTGACACTGGCTCTAGCTTCCTCGGTTGTTTTTCCTCCAGTACAGACCACTTTTCCACTGGTGAACAACAGTATTGCTGTTTTTGGTTTATCCACCCTGTAAACAAGACCTGGGAATTTTTCCGGATCGTATTCTGATCCATCGAGGACCCGTGCAGCTTCTTCAAGATCTAACTTTTTCTCCATCGACGATGATGCAACTACGTTTTCTATCTTCAGACCTTCCATGATTATCCCTTCGTTTAAATTCATTTAAATAGCCCTCCCTTAAAAAAGCATCGGGTTTATAAACCCTTCGAAGGATTTTTTCGATCTATAGTGTAGGACGAATCTCATCTTGTCTCCCGCACATATTCAAGGACATAGGTTTTTTCACAAAACGTTATGTCCTCGACTATATTACGGGGATAAGGTTAATTATATCCCTCTTTTTTTTAAAATGTGAAAACGTGACTGATATTGTTGTTGTCGGTGGTGGGCCCATCGGGCTTCGATTCGCTGCTGAATCAGCCAAAGCTGGGCTGGACGTATTGCTACTAGAGGAACATCGAACAATAGGTAAACCGGTCCAATGTGCAGGTTTGGTGAGTCCGAGAGTGGTAGAGATGACCGGCACTAAAAGCGTTGTCAGCTACGAACATACATCCTTTATTCATCCTCCAAAAGGGGAGCCGCTGGAACTGGATTCTGATGTACCTAAAGCCGTCATCATAGAAAGGACCGCCTTCGACAGAGATATGGCTAGGAAAGCTGTAGAAGAAGGGGTAGAGATCAGATTAGGTGCCGCATTTTTGGATTCTGAATTCTCCGATGGCAGGAGGAGAATCCGGTACCGAGAGGATGGAAATATCGATGAGATTTCATCCAAGTTGCTCATCGGTACCGACGGTCCGTTTTCCAGAGTCAGAAAAACAACTGGGTTACCCGAGCCCAAGGAATATCTGGCCGGTCTTCAAGCTGTTATCGGCAGACGGGCGGAAGGCGTCGAAATATTCTTGGGTAAAGAGATCACGCCGGATTTTTTCGGCTGGTCGATCCCGCACCCAAGCGGATCTCTAGTGGGTGTTGCATCAAGCGATGGGAACGCCTACGAACATCTCATCAAATTACTGACAAAACTAAGATCTGAAAATAAGATTTTCGCCCTCTACGCCGGGGTGATCCCGATCGGTAAATTAGACTCCGCCGTTGGAGATGGTGTTATGCTGATAGGAGATGCAGCATGCCAAGTAAAACCGTTATCCGGTGGTGGGATATATACCGGTTTAAAATCAGCCGATTACTGCTGCGAAATAGCTGTGAAGTGTTTGAAGGAGGGTCGAAATGACGCGGGATCCCTGGCAGAATACGACGATCTCTGGCAGGCGGATATCGGTAAAGAGATATCCAAAGGACTTTGGCTTCGTCGGATATTCAAAAAATTCAAAGATGATGACCTGAACAAGCTGATAAAGGCACTAAAAAATGAAAAAGTGAAAAACATCTTGGAGGAGAAAGGAGACATAGATTACCCGTCAACGCTTACCAAGCCGGTTCTCAAGGCGTCTCCTAAACTGCTTAAATTTGCCGGACCATTGATTAAGAACCTCTTCAAGCCGGGGAAATGAATTATATTCTTCCTGCATGTAAAGCATGACCGCCATTATTCCAAAGAACGCTGCCAACCCACCGAGCATGTACTTGGGCCACTGCGGTATCGGGGTTTTCACGCTGAAACTGGTATCGGGGAGGATCCCGTTCACACCCAAAGCGGTTATGTTGATACTCCCGGAGTAATATTGTGTATCTGGCACACCCGGCCTTTTTGTAGCGTTTTCCCACTCTGAATCGGTGAAATAACCGCGTGACTGCATTGTGCTCAGATTACCGGTAGGTTCGTAAATAAATTCGATGGCGAATCTAACAAAATAAACTCCTTTTTCGGTCTTCTTATCGGTAACGATATTGTACTCGTTTGGATATGTGTCATTGCTTGTGATCACATCCAATGAGAACGAAGTCGTAGTTTCACCAGACGACTTGAATGTGGGTGGTTTTGTTACCTTGGATATGTCCTTTTCCATGTCTAGATTGGCGTATCCATATATCTCAGCGGTGAAAACTATGTTCGTGAAGTCCCCGTCGTATAGATTTGTGATATTGAAAGACAATTTTCCACTCTGTGAAGGTCTGATGATCGGTGTAGAAAAATCCGATAATATCTTGTTGGCCTTACCCGGGTCAGATACCTCGGTCACTTGGCTGTGTACGGATGATGAAACTACAAATAACACAACCAGTAAGGCTGACAGCAGAGCTAACGTCTTTCTGACCATTGTGCTTAGAGTTACGAATAGGTATAAAATACTTATGTGAGTAAATGTAGAATATATACGATGAAAGAGCAGTTCGATGTTCTAAAAGTACCAAAAGAAGAGGGCGAGAGGTGGCTCCAGGAAGTCAAGATTAAAGGTGTTCTGGACCCGGAACGGAATATCGAAAGTAAAGACGGTTTCCTTTTGATACCGGTGATCCGAGGGGGAAACACGGATTCTTACGAACTTGAGAGTCGGGAAGAGAAAAAGACCCCTTTCGATAAAGTTGTAGACCGTATGTCAATCGATGATGGATTGATCCCTTTACTACCGTCGAGATGGGAGGCCATAGGGGATGTATTGCTGATCAAACTCGACGGATCGTTGATGAGATATAAAGAAGAAATCGGAAAGGCGTACGCCGAAGTCCTTGGAATGAAAACTGTTCTCCTACAGGGAAGAATATCGGGCAGAAAACGGGAGCCAAAAACGGAGATCGTATACGGAAATGATACGGAAACTGTGCATTTGGAGAACGGTATAAAGTACAAGATGGACGTTGCAATGATCATGTTCTCCAGCGGGAACATAGATGAAAGGATCAGGACGGCGGACATAGATGTTCATGGAGAGACCATCGTGGATATGTTCGCGGGGATCGGATACTTTTCTCTTCCTTTTGCAGTTCACGGTGGTGCTTCCGAAATCCATTCTCTGGAGATTAATCCTACAGCACATCATTACTTGCAGGAAAATGTAAAAATCAATGAAGTTGAAGATATCGTTCACCCATGGCTCGGAGACAACCAGGATTTTTCATTAGAACAAGAAGCTGACAGGGTGATGATGGGTTATCTTCATGACACTCACAAATATCTTCCGAAGGCGGTGGATTTTTTGGGAAGTAAAGGGATAATACACTACCATTCATTGTGCGAGGACACTGAATATCCACAAAAGTTGAATGATGAAATAGAAGGTGCTGTAGATCCGGATCATACGATCATCCAACATAAGATGATCAAGTCATATGCACCACACATCTATCATGCCGTGACCGACATCCGGGTTGGTTAATTTTTTTTCTTCAATTCATCTTCCGCATCGTCTCTGAGCACGTATTTCTGGACCTTTCCGCTTGCTGTACGTGGAAGTTCATCTACGATCTTTACTTTCCTAGGGACTTTGTAGTTGGCTATCGATGATTTGCAGGCCTCGATGATATCTTCTGGCTCGATATCCGCCCCCTTTTTCGGGACCACGTATGCGAGCACGATTTCACCCATCTTGGGGTCTTCGGCACCGATGACCGCTGCATCCTGTACCCCATCCAATGTGAACAAGAATTCTTCGACCTCCCTGGGATAAACATTGAAACCCCCTACGATGATCATGTCTTTTTTTCTGCCGGTTACGTACACGTAGCCATCACCATCCATCTTACCGAGGTCTCCTGTGTGATACCACCCTTCTTCATCGATGACCTCGTCGGTTTTATCCTCCATCTTGTAGTATCCTTTCATCACGTCACCCTTTACCGCGATCTCACCGATTTTATCCGTTGGAAGTTCATTCCTTTCTTCATCCACTATCTTCACCTTTACGTGAGGCAGCGGTCTTCCGACACTTTCCGCACGGATCTCGGGTGGATCGTCATAACGGGTAAGGGTGATCAATGGCGACGTTTCAGTAATACCGTATCCGATGCAGACGTTACAGCCCATGTCGTTTATAACTCCCTTGACCACTTCGATCGGACAGGGGGCACCACCCATCATGCCAGATCTTAAAGAAGAGAGATCATAATCGTCCAGATTTTTCCTGTAATCTTCGAGCTCCTGTATGAACATCGCCGGCACACCGAAATCCATGGTACAATCGCGCTCGGACATGAGCTTTAACCCTTCTTTAGAATCAAAAACATCTTGGAGTACGATGGATGCACCGTAAGTGAACGGTGTGAGGGTACCGAGCACCAGACCGAAGGAGTGGAACAGTGGTAGAGGCGTGTAGTACCGATCGTCCTCGGTGATCTCCATGACCTGACCGGTCATCCTGGCGTTGTTGATTATGTTGATGTGTCTAAGCTGTGCGCCCTTGGGCTGCCCAGTCGTTCCAGACGTGTATAGGATGATGGCCGTGTCTTCCTTTTCTATCGTTTTTTTCCTCTCTTTGAGTTCAGAGTTCTGCCTCCAATCTTTGCCCGCTTCCAGCATAGCTTCATATGTTACCGCAGGGGTATCTACTCTATCGGGATCCCCGTCATAGATAACCACCTGCTCCAACTTATCGAGGGCTTCCCCTGCTTGGTTGAGCATTTCAAGGTAATCGTACTTGAGGAAACGCCCCACGGAGAAAAGGAATTTGGAATCTGAGTTGTTCAATATATACTTGATCTCATGGGCCTTATAACGTGTGTTCATGGGCACCATCACCCCTCCAGCGATTGTGATCCCGAAGAAAAGGGTGTGGAAGATATGGTTGTTAGGCATCCAAACACCGACGTGATCACCTTTTTCTAATCCCATCTCTAGGAGTGCTGAAGCGACTCTGTGTGATCTTTCGTAGAGTTCATTATAGTTCACTTCGTTTTCTTTGAATGTGATCGCCGGTCGTTCATTGAAGTTTTCATATACCCGCTCGATGAGGTCTACCGTTGTTTTTATAACTTCTACAGAATATATTTTATTACCCCGGATATTTTGATGGTTGGAAATGGTGACCCATGAGGGTTATATTAATCTTATGAACAGTTCTCAAATATGTTTTAAATCTTTATAGTTTATATACTGCCCCCGCCGCCCGTTAATTATAATTATTGACCCTCGCCATAACAAATATGGTGCATGAAATGAAAGAAGCTATGTTCTGGGAAGAGGAAGGCGATAAAGTGAGGTGCAATCTCTGCCCACATCACTGCTTGATCGGAGAAGGTGAGAGAGGGCTGTGCAATGTAAGGGAGAATAGAGACGGAACATTGTACTCCATAATATACGGGAAGGCCGCTTCACTCGCACTGGACCCCATCGAAAAGAAACCTCTCTACCATTTTCATCCCGGGACGCAAGCCCTGTCTTATGGGACCATGGGGTGTAATTTCCGCTGCAGATTTTGCCAGAACGCTTCACTGTCCAACGGTGATCCAGAGAGCCCTTACCTCCGGGAATACACCGTTCAAGAGATGGTACAAGAAGCACTTCAGCATGATGGTATTGCTTGGACCTACAACGAACCCACTATCGCATACGAATTCAGCTACGACGTTTCCAAAGAATTAAAAGAATCTGGTGGGGGGTACAGCGTCTACGTGACCAACGGGTACATCGAAGAAGAACCATTGGAAAAATTGGCACCCTATCTAGATGCTATGAACATCGATGTAAAAGCGTTCAACGACGAGTTTTATAGGAAGATCGTGGGGGGCGAGCTCCAGCCGGTTTTGGATACCGCGAAGAGAGCGGTTAAGTTGGGTATCCACGTAGAATTGACTTATCTGATCATCCCGCAGCACAACGACAGTCCACAAGAGTTGAAGAAGTTCGCTGAATGGGTCGTGGATGAAACGGGAGACGAAACGGTGACTCACTTCTCGAGGTTCCACCCGGACCACAAGATGAGAGATGTTCCCCCTACGCCCTCAAAGAAGATGGAAGAGGCGAAGAAGATCGCGAGAGATGCAGGTCTTAAATACGTGTACCTGGGCAACCTGCCTGCGGACAACGATACACGATGTCCAAAATGTGGAGAAGTTGTGCTAAAAAGGTCTTATTTTTCTTCGGGTAAACTTAAATTGAAGGATGGTAAGTGCCCCAACTGCGGAGAGAATATTCCGATGATCTATTGATCTTTCTAAAGCATTTCGTATGTGATTTGGTACTCTTTTTCCCTTCCCTTGTTTTGAGTTCTTATCCTTTCGACTGCCTTATCCTGGGCATTTTCAGAAGTGACTAAAACCACATCAAGACCTCTTTCTGCAGCGTTGATGGCAGATTCAATCGGAGAAAATGTGATGTCGGGTTCTATCCCAGCTTCCTTTAATATGCCGTACTGTCCCTCTCCGGTCACCCCGATGAGATCATAGGGAATGCCTTGGAGTTGTTCTTCTAAGTGTTCTTTTTCTTCATCGATCCCGCCGCTTATATCGGACATGACAAGATATATTCTACCTAACTCCATCTCAGTTATACCGTGTAACCCCCCGACTTTGAGCGGCTGGCCCTCCTTCACACCCCTTAAGGCTTCCCCCATAGAAGAACGTTCTTCTTTTGAAGCATGAAGGAAGCCGTCCTTCATATATAGGCCCACCCGCTCCCCTTTATTGATTTTCTCGTCGGCTATAGCGGTGCAGCTGGAGATGATCTCTATTTTCCTTACCGCGTCATCTAGAAAGGCACTTAGCTCTGATAAAATATCTCTCACATATTCCATCCCGTCGGGCGTCGGGTGATAATAATCTCCTGATTTATCCATCAAACCCTCTTCGACCATCTCAGAGATATAGTTGGATACACCCTGCTCCGTCATGTCGTACTCCTCTGCGATCGTTGCCAATCTGTTGGGCTTGTTCACCGAGGAGTAATAGAGTATCAGGAATTTTGTGACCGTTTTCTTCTCTCTTAGAAGTTTCATATCCGGGGGATTAAAGGTATCGAGATATAATAGGGTTTTGCAAACTAAAGTAAAATATAAATAATTAAAGTATATTTGATTTATCAGGTGTATAAATTGATCAAAAAATACTTTGTAATAGCGGCTTTCGTACTGATGCTCTGCATCCCTGGATTGATTTCAACAGGAAATGTTACTGGAGAAAATGAAGATATCGTTATAACGGATGCAAGAGGCGAATCCGTAGAGTTCGAAACACCTCCGGACAGGATCGTTTCATTTATTCCGTCCAATACCGAAATATTATTTTATCTCGATCTAGGTGGATATGTAGTGGGTACGGACGATTTCAGCAACTATCCGGAAGAGGCACAGGATCTACCCAAGGTCGGAGATTCTTTCAGTGTTGACTACGAGATGATAGTGAATTTGTCTGCAGATGTAGTTGTTTTACCATCATACAGTAGAGACGTGATCGATACACTGAAAGTCTATAATCAGACCGTCGTTGCAACCGGCTCGACAACCGTGGACGACATATACACGGACATGAAGATGCTGGGTAAGATGTGTGGGATTGAAGTTAAGGCTGAAAATAACGCTAACGATCTAAAAGAACGGATGGAAGATATGAAAGAAGAGGGCGATAAAATAAAAGATGAGAACATAGACGTTCTTTATATGACTTACACCAGCCCGATATACGTCCCGGGCGGGGATACATTTCAGAACACATTGATTTCAAATGCGGGAGGTCACAATATTGCCGCAAATAAAACGGGTTGGCCGACCATGAGCGAGGAAGAGATTTTGTCAGCCGATCCGGATGTGATTATCGCCCCTCATAGCTTGAATAATTCGGTAAACGAATTGATCAAAAAGGACGTGTGGCAGGGGATATCTGCCGTTGAGAACGAACATATCTATTTCGTGGGCGACGATATCATGTCAAGACCGGGGCCGCGGGTGGTAGAAGCCCAGCAAAAACTATTGGATATCATGTCAGAACTGGACGGTGGCGAAGACGGCGCAGACGATGACACGGGTACGCCGGCCGTGGGTTTTGAGTTCGTTATGATCGCATTGGTTTTTACTTCTGTAGTATTTGGATTCATAAGGAAAAGAAGGCATGGTTGAGATATCGAATATCGGACATCGGAAGTTCATAGTTCTGACTTCTATCCTATTGGTAATAGCAGCGATCATAGGCTGTGCCGTTGGAACGGTGAAGATTCCATTATCTGACGTGGTCAACATACTCTTATCCAAAATCCCTTTATTGGATCGTTACTCGGCTGACGTTCCTGACACCTATGAAACCATCGTTCTGTTGATCCGTGTTCCGAGGGTCTTACTCGGGATCCTCGCTGGCTTGGGGCTCGCTACAGCAGGTACCTCGATGCAGGGTGTTTTCAAGAACCCCATGGCATCACCTTTTATCCTAGGTGCTTCAGCCGGGGCATCATTCGGTGCCGCAGTGGGAATTTTCTTCGGAGTGGGGATCTATATTCTGCCTCTGTTCGCCTTCGTTTTTGCAATGGGCTCGGCATTGTTGGTGTTCTTGATCGGGGGTACTGGTGGTAGAACCAATATTACGACTCTACTTTTAGCTGGTCTCGCTATAAACTTTCTCATGGGGGCTTTGTACGGTATCGTTTGGTACCTATCGCCGCCATGGAACAGAGTCATAATAACAGGATGGATATGGGGAAGTCTCGGGGGTACGATATGGGACGAGATCTACATCGTTTTTCCGATCGTTATTTTTGGTACTGCTATACTTTATGCATATTCGAGGGATCTCAACGTGATTCAGCTCGGTGAAGAATCCGCCATGCACCTTGGCATAGAGGTTGAAAAGGTTAAACTAACCCAGCTCGGAGTGTCGAGTTTTATAACTGCCGCCGTTATCTCTTTTACCGGTGTCGTCGGTTTCGTCGGCCTGATTATACCCCATGCCGCACGCCTGATCGTCGGTCCAGACCATAAAAAATTGTTCCCTTCTTCAGCCATCTTAGGCGGTTTATTCCTGGTTGTTTGCGACACCTTTTCTCGTTTGAGTGGGAATCTTCCGCGGGGTGAGATGCCCGTCGGGATAATCACCGGCTTGATAGGTGTTCCCTTCTTCCTTTACCTTCTAATCAAAAAAAGGGGTGATACAGGATGGTGATCCTGAAGGCGGAGAAGATATCAACGGGATATGATTCTAAAAAGGTCATCGATGGTGTTGATTTAGACCTCAGAAAGGGTGATTTTTTGGGTGTTATCGGCCCGAACGGTTGTGGAAAATCAACATTGGTGCGGGCGCTGACAAAGGTCCTAGGATTATGGGGCGGACGGATTTTGATCCGTGGAAAGGAAATCGAAACCATGGCCAGGGACGATATCGCTAAAATGATCTCCGTGGTCCCACAGAACACATTTGTTTCTTTCCCTTTCTCCGTAGAGGATCTGGTGTTGATGGGGAGGACTCCCTATCTCAAACGGTTTGAATCACCATCAGAGAGGGATTACAATATCATAAATGACTCTTTGAGGAAGGTGAACGCCCTCCATCTGAAGAAAAGAAAGGTTACGGAATTATCTGGTGGTGAGATGCAGCGGGTAGTTTTCGCTAAAGCTCTTGCTCAGGAACCAGATATATTGGTACTGGATGAAGCCACGTCGCATCTCGACATAGGCCATAAGATAGATGTTATGGATCTGATATCCAAAAAAAATCGAGAAGACGGCCTTACCATAATCTCGATCCACCACAACCTGAACCTTGCTGCGAGGTACTGCAAAAAATTGATGCTTCTAGATGACGGGGGGGTCCAGGCACTAGGGACGCCCAGAGATGTTCTAAAGCCTTCTAATCTTAGAGCTCATTACGGTTTAGAGGCGGAAGTTCATGAAAATCCTCGGGACGGGTCCTTGTACATCACTCCTTTGAAAACTGAACCGGCTCAATCGGAAAAGGACATAAAAGTCCATGTTATATGCGGAGGCGGTACTTCAAAGAACCTATTCAAAGAACTTATCGAAGAAGGCTATAAGGTATCGTGTGGTGTATTGAACATAATGGATTCCGATTATGAAAAGGCGAATTATTTCGATATAGACACTGTCGTAGAGGCTCCGTTTTCATCCATAAGTGAAGAAAAACACCGTGAAAATCTCGAAAAGATACATGGATCGGAAGTGGTGATCGTCACGGATTTTCCAGTGGGAGAGGGCAATCTAAAAAATTTAGAGGGTGCACTTTATGCGGCCCGATCCAAAAAAACCGTTCTGATCTTAGATCATGAAGACATAAAGGATAGGGATTACACCCACGGCAAGACAAAGAGTATTTTCTCGGAACTCAAAGATTTCAGCAACACGGTTTTCTTCAGAGATCTAGAAGACATGATAGACTATGTAAAATGTATTGATGTGCGCCCCAATAATTAAATACCTCCCTTTTGTATCAACTCTCCATACCATTGAGGTATATAAATATAAAGAAATAGAGGTGTTATGTAATGGGACTAGGATTTGGTGTTTCCCCTCCAGTAAAAGAGGGAGAGACATATGATGTTGCCATAGAAGACATAGGAAAAGAAGGTGACGGTGTCGCTAAAATAGAGAATTTCGTCGTGTTCATACCGGACACGAAAGTAGGCGACGAAGTCGAGATAAAGATAACGAAGGTCCTCAGGACTTTAGCCTTTGGCGAAGTAGTAGGCGAAGCTGATGTGTCAGAAGAACCTGAAGAAGAACCTGAGGAAGAAGCCGCTGAGGAAGAACCTGAAGAAGAGGAAGTAGATGAAGAATCGGAAGAGGATATAGACACGATCGAATTGTAAAATCAGGTTGACTGATATTTATAATGGATAATCACTGAACCCTATTCAAAACCTTTTTATTATTTTATTACATTCTATTTTCATGGAATTTAGAAAACTGGGTGTTTTCGGCCATACCGCTTACGATATAATAATGGGTGTGGATTCACTCCCGGAGAGGAATACATCCACCGCAGTTAAAACACGTGTTATCAAATACGGGGGAACGGGGGCGAATATCGCGAAGGCTGCTTCCCTACTTGGAGTGGAAACGAGGTTGGCATCTTTCGTTGGCGAAGATATGTCTGAAGAGTACAAAGATTCCCTGATAGTAGCAGGAGTGGATATCCATGACTTGACCGTCATCGAGGGGGAAAACACTCCAACGTGTTGGATCCTATCTGAAGAAGAAGGTGACCAGATGGCGATCATTGACCAGGGTGCGGTAAAAAAATGTAGTGTTATGCCGGTACAGATAGACACTATCGATGGTTCAGATATCGTACATATCGGGACCGGAAAACTAGATTATTACAATAATGTCCTAAAAGTTGCGAAGGACATGGATAAAACAATCGCCTTCGACCCTGGACAAGAGTTGAGATACGTCCACACGCCCGATTCTTTCAAGTCTTTTTTAGAACATTCCGACTACTTCTTCTGTAATGAAAGTGAATTCGAGATAGCCAAAGATTACCTGGGGATAGATGACGATAAAGGGTTGTTGGAATGGTGTGATGTTATTATAGTCACAAAAGGAAGCAACGGCAGTAAGTTATTGACAAAAGATATGTGTGAAGAGATACCAGCGTACGAACCAGATAACATCTCTGACCCCACCGGGGCCGGAGATGCCTACCGGGCGGGATTTTATGCTGGCTTGGCGAGGAATTTTTCTCTTATTAAGTCCTGTCATATCGCTTCATCCAGAGCTAGTTATTCCTTGGAGACCGCCGGCCCGCAGGATGGAAAGATCACATGGGACATGGTGAGAACAAGGATCGATAAGGGCGATATAATCGCAATCGATTAATAACATTATGTTCATATGCCCATAATTACCCATAATAAATCAGGTGTATTCCTTGATAAGCAAAGAAGATTTCTTGGCCCAGATAGAAAGGATGAGCAGGGAAAGATTCCTAAATCTTTCGATTAAACTGTTGGATGAGATGGGGGTCGACATCACCTCCGCTAGAAGCCTCGGTGGAGATTTCGAAGCTGAAGCCGAGATGAAGAGGGGAGAGAAGATTCTTGAATACGTTGTGAGAATCACACGTTCGGGAGGAGACCCTAGGAAAGAAGTCGATGGATTGGAAGGTATCCTGGGTCCTGGTGTAATGGGTCTGTACATAACGACTTCTGATGTAGGTGACACGCTCAGGGAGGAAACAAAGGTCGAAGTAGCCGGGGCGAAAGAATTTTACGAGCTTGCCAAAGAATATGATCTTCTTTCAGACTTCGCAGAAGCTAGGGTGTCGGATAGGTCTCTTCCTAGTGCATCTGAAACAGACCGTTTGATCGATTGGGGGGACGAGTTCTTTGAAGACCGTAACTATACAAAGTCTCTTGAGTACTATGATAAAGCGATAGAATTGAAGCCCGATTCGATGAAGGCTAGGGCGAAGAAGGCCGAGGTTCTTTTGAATACTGGGGAGCCCGAAAAGGCAGTGGAGACACTTCTAAATGCCTTGAATAGAAATATCGAGAGCCCGCACGGATGGACGGTTCTGGGTAGAGCTTATCACGACATGGGCAAGTACGAAGACGAGATTGAAGCGTACGATAGAGCTCTTGACATCAATGAGGACTATGCTGAGGCTTGGAAGAACAAGGGGGCAACACTGTACGAGAAAGAACTGTACGACGAAGCGCTTCTTTGTTTCGACCGCGTTCTAGAAGTCGAACCGAAGGATGAGAGTGCGTGGAATAACAAAGGACTATGTCTCTTTAAGAAAAACGATCTCCAAGGGGCACTGAATGCGGTTAATAATTCCTTGTCCATAAATCCGGATTTTATAGACGCCTTACTCAACAAAGCTTTGATCCTAGAGAACCAAAATAAAATATCCAAAGCACTCAGGGTGGCTGAAAAACTTACGTCACTGAGGCCGGATAACCCGTCGTTTAGATACATAAAAGCAGCTTACTTAGAGGCTGTAGGCGAGTACGAAGATGCTCTGAAAGAAGTGAACAACTCGATACGTCTTGACCCGAGCAACAAACGGGCGATCAACTTGAGAGAGCGTTTAAGAACGCACTTGGAGGGGCTTTCGAAAGATGTGAACGAGGGGGGAATAAAAAGTGAAGAAATAGATGAGTCAGAGCTAGAACATGAAAAGAGTTATCTTGTGGATAAGATCGAAAAGATGGAAGCGGAAATCGGTAAATTAAAATCTCTCCAGTCGGTTCAAGATGATCCTGTGCCTTCCGATGAAGAAGGTGACGTAGAGCTTAAAAAGGAGTTGGTGGAGAAAGACAGAGAATTAAAGGAACTGAGAGAGGAGAAGGCTAGACTGGAAAACGAGATGCAGGAGCGGCTAAAAGATCAGGAAATTATCACTGAATTGGAAGGTAGAGAGGATGAGGTTAGTAAACTCAAAGAAGAGAGAGAGTCATTAAAAGCGTCTATAGACAAAGATAAGAACGAATTGGGTGAATTACGGTCTGAAAAGGAAACCCTAGAGAGCGAGATTGAAGAACTGCGAAGGAAACGGGAAGAAAAAGCAGAGGAGGGTATAAAAAAGAAAGAAGAGGTCGAAGATGGTCTAGAGGAGAAACAAAAAGAGATGGAAGACCTAGAGAAGCGTAAAGAAGAAGTTTTTTCAGACTTAGAGGCTAGAGAATCTGAAATCGGAGACCTTGAAAGCAAGAAAAAGAGATTAGAGGATGAGATAAAGGGGATGGAGGAAGAAAAGAAGGTTCGAGAAAAAAGAAAAAGAGAGACCTATGAAAGGTTGAAAAGGATAAGAGAAGAAGAAAGAAAGAAAAACACAAAACGGATTAAGAAAAAAGCAACGTTGCTCTGGAAAATGGATGAAGCCCAGAAGGCTTTAAAATTGATCGCCGGATCGGAGAATGAAGATTTTATGAATTTGATCGGATGTTGTGAATATGATTCAAATCAGATCGGGGCCGCCGTGACTATGTTCAACGAACTTGGTAGTTTAGAGGCACTGATCAACCTTGAAGAGATCTACTTTAAATTGGGGCAGCACCACAAGAGCTCTAGTGTACTGGATGAAATTGTTAGGAGCGGATACCTAGCTGCAAAAACAAACGCCGTCTGGGAAAAGAGAGGAGAGGTATTACGGAGATTAGAAAAATATAGGGGTGCATTGGAATCTTACATGAAGTCATCTGAATTATCGGATGGTATGATAGAGGATTTTGTAGCAACCGGCTCTAGATGCAATGTTTTCCTTATGGGTTTTGATGATGAAATCAAAAGGTTAGAAAACATACTAAAAGAGAACGATTCAATAATATTACAAAACCTCCTTGGTAGCTATTATTATAAGCAACGTAAATACAAAAAGGCGATCAAAATATTTAGAGAGATCGGAGTTTATGAGAACAGCGTGTTTTATAACAATATTGGGTGCTCGGCTTACCAATTAGAACGATATGGAGAAGCACTATCGGCCTTTGAAAAAGCCAATAAGCTTAATCCAGATGATCCGGACTACATAAACAATCTTGGATTCTGTCAGCTTGAAAGAAATTTGGTTGAAGCCGCTAGAGAAAATTTTGAAAGGGCAGTTGAATTGGATCCTGAAGACTCTGTAAGTTGGTATAATCTGGGGATCGCTTTGAAAAGATTGGATAAGAGTGATTGGAAAGATAAGATCAAAAAATCATTAGAACTAGACCCAAATTTTGAAGAAGCTAAAAGGATAGAAAATACTTGATGGAATTGTTTTGACGGCGAGTGTCTAGCAAAATATAAAATTTTCGCAGCTCACTGACCATAGAATAATCCATAGAATATTTGTTCTCGTCCCTCGTTAAATAGTGCGGCTGCCGGGATTCGAACCCGGGCAGCAAGCTTGGGAAGCTTGAGTCCTAGCCAGGCTGGACCACAGCCGCGAGTGAAGGGGGAGGGGGCATGATTTCAAGTGGAAAACTGTGCGAAGGGGGTTTACTAGTTATCGAAAGGTGTTCATCTTTTGATGTTATACTCCTCTTCCTTTTCCATGACCCGGTCTTCATATTTCGGACCCAATGAGAGCGCAAGCGTTTCTATACTAGCGATATTTTTTATGAATTTTCTCTTACTTCCGGATTCCAATAATTCGTTGAACTCTTTTATTTTCTTCATCCTATCGATGAGAAACCATCCGAAAATCAACAGTAAAAAGCCTCCGATGCCCAACAACCAGTACGTCCAATAGCCAAGTTTATTTGTAAAATCTGAAATCATATCCGGGGATTGATCTGGTATGATAATATCAAAAATACCGAAGAAGAGCATTATCGCTCCCGCGATAACCAAGATAATCGACAACTGCATCTGATATTTATAGAGGAATTTGTTGAAATTCATAGTGTACAATAAAAAAATTGGGTACTTAAATCTTTTTGGTGTTGTTTTTAATTGT
>CAZHUM010000035.1:0-22287 GCA_964535805.1 uncultured Thermoplasmata archaeon | reverse complement strand
ATGTAAATACAATTAAGAAAAATATTTATAGACGGGTTTCATAAAGTGGAATTAGAAATAAGTTAATACTTATATGTGGTGTTTAAAAATGAAGAAGAATGTAAAGTTGTTTGGAAGTGTAGCTACGATTTTGGGGACATTATTGATTATGCTGATCCTATTGATCGGTGTAGCAGCACCCGTAGTCAACGCGGACCAAACGGATGGAAATGAATCGATAGCAAAAACACGTCAAACCAGCGATAGATATCTTTCCTGTGCTTTCCAGAGCCAGATCGAGAACCTAAATACACTGACCATACAGGACGTTTGGAGTTCTTACGCGGTCAGAGTTGCTTACAGCGGTTTGAGCTCATACCACGAAGAAACACAGAACATCATCCCATGGATGGCGTACGATTGGAGCCCCATTGGACCTAGCGGATCAGGAGAATATGATCCATCGTTGAACTACGCCAACGGGACCTATGACCCGAGCCAAGCCTACGAAGATCCAGACCCGAACACAGTCCAAAATGAAGCATTACCCAGTACTGACCTTCAAGTTATAGTAAGGATGAGACCGGACATATTGTTCCACAGAGCCAGAGATTGGTTCGACGAAGGAGAAGATTGGGAATCACCTCACTCTGGTTTCACAATGCCTGGAGAGAAGATGGAGATTGCGACCGCCCATGACGTGGTGTTCAGCGCGGAGATGCTTCAGTGGGAAGCCCCTCTTTATCAATCGGGTTTCCTCCCTCTGATACAGGATACCAAAGGAACAAAAACCGATATTTCAGACCCGAACTGGGTTGTAAACGGGGGAACCGGCATGTACGAAGGTCTTCAACTTTACGAGGATGGAGGCAGCACGTATGATTACAGCATGAAATTTACATTGAAAGAACCCTACTCTATGTTCTACGTAGCGACTTTCCCGACCGTCATGCCCATGAAGGTATGGGACGAACACACATTATTAACAGATGGTGATGAATCAGCACTCAATTGGGACGCCGGTCAAAGCGGTTCTATAGAGGATCAAAAAGAAGCCTTAGCCGGCAATGGTATGTTCATGTGGAATAATTGGGATCCCGGTACATTTATCCAATTAGACACAAATCCAGATTATTTCGCAGACGGCACGCTCGATGAGGATCGAAAGGAGGGTTTCAGTATGAAAGGCGTGGATTCTAGACCTAATTTCGCAGGAATCGAATTCCTGATCAGAGCTACAACGGATGCCGCAGTCATATCTCTCAAAAACGGCGAGGTCGATACGTTCGCCTGGGCGATAGATCCTGGTTATATATCGGATATCCAGAACAATCCGGATACCGATGTTATGTCCACTCCTGACTTCGGTTTCTTCTACATGGCATTCAACCACGAAGTACCGGCATTCGGATACAAAAATTATCCGGGTGCGGGTGAGAAATTAGGCGAATGGTATCCCGAAGAAGATAATGGGGATACCGGACAGCTATTTAGAGAAGCTGTAGCCCATGCAACTGAGAAATCTTACATCGTCAACAATCTTCTTCAGGGTTACGGTAACGTAGGATGGTCTGTGGTTTCACCAGAGAACGGTATGTACCACAATGAGACGGTGGAGACCTATGCTTTCGATCTAGATAAGTCTAAGGAACTACTTGTTCAACAGAACGATATATGGCAGGAGGAGTTCAGCGGTTTCCCTGATTGGACTGGACCTTCCGATGGATGGTATCCGATCCCGAGAAGGGACTCATCTGGAAACATATATGCAGACAAGGAACAGTTCGAACTGCTCACTCCTACAGCTACATACGACCCGATCAGAGCTAAAGCGGGTATCAGGATCGCGGACACCTTGAGAACCGAATTGAAAGTCAACATCAAAGCGACCGGTCAGAACTTCCAGTCCTTGGTAGGTAGATTAGACCCAGGTGTGAGGGATTACGATATCTACATGTTAGGATGGTCTATCGGCGGTTTCGAATCCCTAGGCAGCTTGGAGGCTTTCTTCCATTCGAGGAACGATAAAGCCGGTGGTTACAACATGCCTGGTTTCAGAAACGAGAGATTCGATGAAGTTACAGAGGAAGCAGAAAAGGAGATGAGCCCCGAGAAAAAGATCAGGTTGGTCAAACATATCCAGGGTATAGTCTCTCAGAAGCTCCCTTACAACGTTCTATATTATAGAAATCAGATCAACGGACACAGGAAGGAATGGACCGGATGGGTCTCATGGCCCGGCGGTATTTGGAACGGCTTCAGCTTCGCCAACCTAGAATACGGAGATACTGGTGGCGGTGTGACTATAACCGCTCCGACCGATGTGGGTAAAAACACAGAGCACGATGTCAAGATCTTCGTATCTGATGAGAATGAAGATCCTGTGAGCGGAGAAGAGATAGAATTATCTGTTATCGAAGGAACATTCGAAGCAAAAACATCAACGGTAACCGATGTTAACGGGATAGTTAATGCAACGTTCGTTGCACCTGATGTGGATATACCGACTGTGGTCACTTTAGAGGTCACTAGACCAGAGAAGAACGACGCAAAAACATCTCACGACATACAAGTGTTCCCTGAAACACCACCGCCGTTGTATCTAGATATAGACACCGACATAGACCTTATCACCTACGATTCTATCTCTACCATAACTGTCGAAGTTATGGCTGACGACGACATCGACTTCATAAACATCACCGTGGTTATCACTCCATCGACAGGTGGTGCACAAGTGACCCCCCAAGAATTCATGTTGTCTTCAGGTGGAAGTGAAACGATAGAATTCCAAGCAGCACAGGTACCTGAAGGAGAGATCGAGGAGTACACGCTCACGTTCACGGCGAACAGGGACGGATACACAACGGCAATCAAAGAAGAGCAGATTCAGGTGGAAGGCCCAGAAGCCACTAACGGTGGTGGCGGTGGTGGTGGAGATTCTGGTTTCCCCATGTGGGCGATCGGCCTGATAGTCATCATCTTGGTAGCTGTCATCGGCTACATGATGTACAGTAAGAAACAGAAAGGTGCAGAGATCGAAGAGAAAGAACAAAAAGACTAAAAACTAAACCCCTTTAACCTCTTTATATTTACAATCAAAAAAAATGGAAGTGCTATAAATGAAATTGTACAAATTCATCATCGGAAGGGCAATACAGATCTTTGTGACGTTATTGATCATCTTGACGATGTTGTTCCTGATATTCCGTGCTATGCCCGGTAACGCCGCAGATTTGGTTATAAACCCCCAGATGAAACCCGAAGCAAAAGAAGAACTGATAAAGAGTTATGGTTTAGACCGGCCTTTATACGAGCAGTACGGACTTTACATGAAGAACATGCTGACATTCAACTTAGGTAGATCTTTCCGGACGCAGAATCCGGTATGGTTGGATATATCTCCTAGACTCGCTCCTACGTTGATGCTGTTCGGTACGTCGCTTATTCTCTCATATCTTATCGGTATTTTGATAGGTATGGGTATGGCATGGTACCGGGGAAGTACATTCGAGATCTCTGCCATCATTGGCAGTCTAGTGTTCCGGTCGATGCCGTATTTCTGGTTCGGCATCTTGATGCTATTTATATTCTCAGCTCAATTCGACATATTCCCTGTAGGGGGGATGAAAACCCCTGGAGTTGAGATGCCTCTCCATGAGAGGATAGTAGATGTGCTCTACCACATGGCACTTCCGTTGATCACTTTGGTCATTGTAAGTCTTGGAGGTATCGCACTTTTGATGAGAAGTACGATGTTGGATACCCTCGGAGAGGATTACATTATCACTGCTAGAGCGAAAGGCTTACCAGAGAGGAAGATAATGATACATCATGCAGCTAGGAACGCTATGTTACCGATCCTTACATCTGTAGCTATCAGTATAGCTTTCATATTCGCTGGTGGGGTTATCACTGAACAGGTGTTTTCATGGCCTGGATTAGGCAGACTTTTGATCGAGAGAACACTATCACACGATTATCCGGTCGTCCAAGGAGCCTTCTATATAATCGCTATACTAGTACTATCTGCGAACGCTATCGCAGATGTAATGTACGCTCACCTGGATCCAAGGGTGCAGCTGTGAGGTGAAGAATAATGGCATTCACTAAAAAAATGATAAAGGATAAATTTCGTGATTTCAAGAAGATATTCAAGCAGAACTGGAGATTGTACAAACAGAACAAACTGGGTATCGCAGGTATCATCATACTTATTTTCTTCTTGTTCATGGCAATATTCGCTCCTGTACTAACGGATAGACATCCGACACAGTGGACTGCTCCGAACAAAGATATGTTCGATGCTGAGCAGCTCTGGACGACGGAGAATTGGGACGCAAACGGACCGAGTAAAATATACGGCATTCCAGCCTTTGAAAAATCTAATAACCCCTCATCATTTTATATCGTAGGTGAAGATGGTGGAGATGCTAGATTATACTGGGTTTACCCTCAAAAAAATACTGCTCCCGATTTGAATTATGTGCGGTTAGAAGGTAAGGGTACTAGTATGCCGCAAGTTTACCCTGAGAAAGGTGATACCGATGAAAGCTTCCAATATATATGGGATGAAAGAGTTTACGTCGGTACCGACGCAGGCATCCTATACAGGGTAGAACGTGACAACTCCAACAAGCTAGATATTGTGTGGGAGTTTGATCTCAATGAAAAATTAGAAGGAAATACTTCCGTTTCAATAGAACATACACCAGTGATCAACGAAGTCAGGGGCGAAACAAACTACATCAGGATAATCGTAACTACTGAGAACTCAGTACATGCCGTAAAAGACACAAACCTAGGACTCGATGACCCGGTACTAGTATGGAATCAAACCTTCGAAGATGTTTTAGATGATACATCGGAGTTAATATTGAATCAGCCCGATCTTTTTAAAACACCAAAAGGTGAGGGTTTAACGGGTACTCAAACTGTTATTTTCACTACTGAAACAGGAGATATGCTTTATCTTTACTGCGACAACGGTACGGTCATATGGAATTTCAATATAGAAGAGGTTACCAACAGCGATGTTGAACTCACTCAACCCATAATCCCGTTCGATATCAAGAAGGGAGAAAGCGCAAGTCAGTTCTTCTATACCGCGGGTGATGACGGTAGGATATACATCATACCAAGCAACCGAACCATTGATATCGATAAATTGGGTGTAGATAACATCGCTGATGTAGAAGAGGATGCTGAGTTAACTACTCCCACCGTGAGATCCAACGGTAATGGTGTTTGGATAGGAGCCAATAAAGGTGGTGTTGGAACCGTTTATTACATAGCAAGAGATGAATTGACAACTGCACCTGAAGAGAGGATAGCTAGCTGGAGTTTCAGGTTAACAGGACCTGTTTCTGGCAGGATATACTTCCTGGACGGTAAAGAAAGAGTGTACACCGCTGCCGAAGGAGGAAACGTTTATTGTCTTGAAGCATCAAAGATGGGAACACAGTTGGTTTGGACCGTTGATGTAGGTGGGGCTCCAAAGAACGTAGTCGCAATGCCCGGTAATATGGTTGAAGGAGCTTTAAATCCCGCAGTCGCCATTATCCATGAAGAAGATAGGTCCGGTGAAACTATTTATACCGGTGGCATGGAAGGATGGGAAGCACAGGGTGCTTTCCTTGCACCACTCAAACCATCGTGGGCCTCGGATGTTAATCAAAAAGAAAGTTATATATTAGGTACTGACAATCAGGGCAGAGACATATTTTCACAGCTCGTTCACGGATCAAGAATCGCTCTTATCGTTGGATTCGCAGCAGCTTTCTTCGCAGTGGCTATAGGTACTTCAATAGGGATCACGGCCGGATATATCGGAGGAACCGTTGACATAATACTCATGAGGTTGGTTGACGTTTTCCTATGTATGCCCGGTTTAGCGCTCATGATCGTTTTCATATCCGTGATGGGTACTAGTATTTGGAACATTGTTTTCGTTATCGGTATAGTCGGGTGGCCTGGCATAGCTAGGATCATCAGATCTCAAACACTCAGTCTGAAACAAAGACCGTTCGTGGATTCTGCGAGAGTGACCGGTGCTAGTAAAGCTAGAATAATGTTCAGACATATAGCACCAAACGTGCTACCACTGAGTTTACTCTACATGACTTTTCAAATAACCGGTGCGATTCTCGCCGAAGCGTCGCTCAGTTATCTAGGTCTAGGTGACCCGACTACAACCAGTTGGGGACAGATGTTGTACAGTTTAACGAGAGGTTCCGGATCGACCTACACCGCATGGTGGTGGTTCCTACCTCCTGGATTGAGTATAACCGTCTTGGTTCTTGGATTCTTCTTTATCTCCCGTGCGTTCGATGAGATAGTCAATCCAAGGCTCAGAGAGAGGAGGAGGTAAGAGGTGGTACAATGGGAATAAGCGAGAACGTCATTGAAGAAGAAGATCTAACTGAAGAGGAAGAAGTTGCAACGGAAACCCAAGAGATAGAAGTCGACATGGAACTTGCGCAGGAATTCGCTGAGATCAAAAAAGAGAAAGAATACACTGGAGATAAACTGATAGAAGTGAAGGATCTTAAAATAAGATTCGAAGTCATGAGCGGTGAAGTTAAAGCCGTCGACGGTATTTCTTTCGAGCTAAAACCCGGTCAAACTATGGGACTTGTAGGTGAATCAGGCTGTGGTAAAACTACTGCCGCCTTCGCTATAAACCACCTACTACCTGATAACGGTCGTATCGCCGGCGGTGAGATCTGGTACAAAGGTGACAAGATAGCTGAGGAAGAGGAGAAATACACCGGCTTTTTATCTAGAGATAAAGATGCGAAGCAAAAGCGTGAGATGATCAACGAACTACGCTGGAGTGAGATCTCTATGGTCTTCCAAGGCGCCATGAACGCTATGAATCCAGTGCACAAGGTTAGTGAACAGATAATCGAAGCGATACTTGAACACGAGGACATATCCTATGAAGAAGCAAAGAATAGAACCATCAAACTATTCAAATTAGTAGGTCTAGACGAATCTAGGGTGGATGGTTATCCACACGAATTCAGTGGGGGTATGAAACAAAGAGCTATGATAGCTATGGCATTGGCGTGTTCGCCTTCTCTGATTATCATGGACGAGCCAACAACCGCCTTAGACGTTATCATGCAGGACAAGATACTGGCTGAAGTGAGAGATCTTCAAAAAGCACTCAATATCGCAACTATACTCATCACCCACGATATCAGTGTAGTAGCTGAGACTGCTGAAAAGATAGCTATCATGTACGCCGGTAAATTCATGGAGTATGGAGATATAGTTTCTATATTCTACAACACTGCAAATCCCTATACCGAGGGATTGAAAGCCGGTTTCCCGAACATCAAAGGGCATATAGATCAATTAAAAGCGATACCCGGTAGCCCACCAGATCTTGTACATCCTCCCAGAGGATGTAGATTCCACCCCAGGTGTAAGTACGCTAAAGCAGTATGTATGGAGAAGGAACCAGACATGGTGCAGGTCGAAGAAAACCACTGGTCAAGGTGTCACTTTGCTAAAGAACTTTACAGCGGCGAACTAGGAGGTGAATAGATATGGCTGATGATCAATCAATGGTAAAGGTCAGAAATCTAAAGAAATATTTTCCAGTAAAACAGGGCTTGTTAGCGGGTCTTAAAAGGAAACAAGAGTTGTACGTGAAGGCCGTCGACGGACTGTCCTTCGACATGAAGAGCGGAGAGATCCTAGGGCTCTGCGGCGAGTCTGGTTGTGGAAAAACCACGACAGGAAGACTCATGGTCCGTTTGGAGAAGCCCACTGAAGGACATATGATATTCAAAGGTACTGATATAGCCTCCCTAGACGGTAAAAACCTCAAAAAATTCAGAAGGAACGTGCAGATGATCTTCCAGGACCCCTATGAATCACTGAATCCGAGATTCACCGTGTTCCAAACGATATCGGAACCGCTGAATGTTCACAACGTAGGAGATACGATAGAAGAGAAGGAAGATATCGTCTGTAAAGCGCTCGAGGCATCTGAATTGAAACCGGCTATGGAGTACCTCCATAGGTATCCACACGAATTATCTGGTGGTCAGAGACAGAGGGTCGCCGTCGCAAGGGCTTTGGTCCTTAGGCCGGAGTTTATAGTAGCGGACGAGCCGGCTTCTATGCTCGATGTATCTATCCGTGCAGGGCTGCTCAATCTACTACTTGACCTAAGAGACGACTACGGTATCCCCTTTGTTTTCATAAGCCACGACATCGCCGTTTCGAGGTACATGTGCGACAGGATCGGTATAATGTACCTGGGAGATATTGTGGAACTAGGACCAACTGAAGAGGTCATACACGAGAGCTTGCATCCGTACACTAACGCACTGATATCTGCAGTGCCTATACCCGATCCCAAGTACGAAAGAGGGCGTGTAGAGGTCAAGGGAGAGATCCCGAGCCCGATAAACGTACCACCTGGATGTAAATTCCACCCGAGATGCCCCTTCTCAGAGGAGATCTGTAAAAAGAAGCGTCCTAAACTTAAGTTGATCAAAGAAGGACACTATGCGATGTGCCACTTCGCCGGACGGTTGGACTTTAAGAACGAGTAACACGAGAAAAAACCATTTCATCTTCCATTTTCTTTTTTCTTTCTTTACTAAAATTTATAATATATACCCTACTTCGGTTAATACAGTGTTCAAATGACATCTATAGGAATAATCGGGGGAACCGGTTTCAAAACATGGGACGAGTTGAAAGAAGTGGAAACAATGGAAAGTATCACACCTTGGGGCACACCTTCATCACCCGTTTTCAAAGGTGATCTTCATGGAGTAGACGTTTATTTAATAATGCGCCATGGAGAAAAAAAGGATATCCCTGCACATATGGTGAACCATCGAGCAAACATATACGCACTCCAGAGGTATACTGAAAAGATAATCGGAGTTTCTTCTGCCGGAGCTCTGAGGGAGGAGATCCCAGTACCGTCGATATCAATACCAGCGGATTACGTCAACCTTTGGAATATCGTGTCCTTCTTCAACGACTCTATAAAGCACGTGACACCCTCACTTTCAGAGCAAACTAGAAATAGATTATTAGAGTGCTCAGAAGAGATGGATGTACCTATAAGAGATTCAGATATCTATGTACAGACCGTCGGACCACGTTTAGAGACAAAGGCAGAGATCGATATTCTGTCAGATATGGGAGATCTAGTAGGTATGACCATGGCTGCGGAGGCGACTCTTTCCAGGGAAGCGAATATTGACTACGCTTCGATAACGACCATCGACAACTATGCTAACGGTATCATGGACAAGAAGATAGATTATCAAGAGATAATAGAACGAGCTGAACGTAACTGGGGTAATGCCACCAAATTACTTTCCCGCTATATCAAAGGGCGTGGAGGCGATGAATAATATGGGCCGTAGAAGTTTGGTGATCAAAGGAGTGAAGATACCGGAGCGTGAAGGCACTTGGGACGTGAAGATCAAAGGGGGTGTCATCGATAGTATAAGCCAGGAAGAAGACGGCGACCAAACATTAGATGGATATGGTAAGTACCTGATCCCCGGCCTTGTCAATACGCACACCCATTCCGCTATGGTACTTTTCAGAGGGTACGCGGATGATCTTCCTTTAGATAAATGGCTGCAGGAGGAGATCTGGCCGCTGGAAAGCAATCTAACTGAAGAGGATATCTACTGGGGGACCAAGTTGGCCTGTCTGGAGATGATAAAGAGTGGGACCGTGGCATTCAACGACATGTATTTTTTTATGGAAAGGGCGGCGGATGCTATAGAGGAGATGGGGATGAAAGCTACCCTGAGCTACGGTTTCATAGATCTAGGTGATGAGGAAAAAAGGGAATCTGAGATGGAAAAAACGGAAAACCTGATCGATTATTTGAAGGGGAAAAAGAACATATCGGCTGCTTTGGGCCCGCACTCGCCGTACACCGTTTCCAGGGAGGGTTTGGAATGGACTGCTGAATGCGCTGAAAAGGAAGATATCTCCATCCACTTTCACCTAGCTGAAACTGAAGACGAGATAAAGAATTTTAGAAAGGAACACGACGAAAGTATAACGGAATATCTAGATGATATCGGTATACTGAACGAGAGGATGATAGCAGCCCACTGCGTTTGGCTTTCTTCAGATGATATAGAATTGCTCGGGAAAAGGGGTGTCACAGTAAGCCACAACCCGTCTTCAAACATGAAATTAGGGGTTGGTAAGCCCATGCCCTACAGTTCTATGGTAGAGAACGGTATAAGAGTCACTCTAGGTACCGATGGATGTGCATCAAATAATAACCTGGATATGATAGAGGAGATCAAGACAGCTGCTCTTCAACAGAAAGTCTTCGGAGAGCCTACTCTCATGCCCGCAGAGGAAGCGTACGAGATCATCACCAGGAATGGAAGTGAAGCTCTTGGTACCGGGGGAGGAGACATCAAAGAGGGTATGGCTGCCGATCTGATCACGATAGACCCCGGGATACAGGGTGTGCCGACTCACAACTTTATCTCGGACCTGATATACTCCTTGAACGGCTCATGTGTTAACGACGTTGTGATAGATGGAAAGATCGTTATGCGGGACAGATATATCGAGGGAGAAGAGGAGATCATCAATAATGCCTTTAAAAGAGCTCGTAAATTAGTTTCTAAAGTGAAGAGTTGATAATATGTTAGAAAAACTGAAAAGATCCTTAGAAGAGTGCCCTGTCGTCGAGATGAAGGACTATCATTACTTTATACACCCCCTGACCGACGGTCTCCCGCTTGTGGAAACGGAACTATTAGAGGAGGTTGTAGATACCGTCATGGACATCGCCGACCTCGATTGTGATTATATTCTAACGGCTCAGTCTATGGGCTTCCCATTGGCTGCGGCCCTGTCGATGAAGAGCGGGATCCCATATAAGTTCATCAGGAAAAGAAAATATGGTTTGGAAAATGAAGTTCCTATAAAACAAACGACGGGTTACTCCGAGAGCAACATGTATCTCAACTTTGTGGAGAGGGGAGATCGGGTCTTTCTTATAGACGATGTGTTGAGCACTGGAGGTACGTTGAGAGCTATCGTTCAAGCACTGGATAGGATCGGTGTTGACATCTGTGACATAGTCATCATCTTCGAGAAGGTCGGTGTAAAAGAGGAGCTGCAGAAAGAATTGGATATCAATATTAAAACCCTGCTAAAAGTGAAGATGGAGGGTTCAGATGTCAGGATAATAGGAGAAGGGTTTTGATTCTGAATTTATGAAACTGCACTCAATCTTCGTCTTTCTTCTTCAACATCCTCAGTTTCTTTCTGGAACTAGAGCTGTCTTTCTCTTGGCTTTCTTTTTCAGTTTTCTGTTCCGCATCCTCTTTTAGTTTCCTGCTTTTAGGCCGGATAACCTTTCGCTGACCCATCAAGAGTCTGTGCTTTCTAGAACCCGTTAATTCCACGGCATCCATGTCCTTCTCTCCCGTTTCCTTTTCGTCTTGTTCTTCTGGGCTTTCTCTTTCTGTACCGTCCTCAGCTCCGCTTTCACCTGCTCCTTCTACTTCACCTACCATGTCTATCGGGGTTGATTCTTTACTATCTAGCGCATCCCCTTCCGGTTCACCCTGGGGTCCTTGTTCTTCCGCCGTTACCTCCAGGTTCTCTTCTTCATCTATATCTTCGGTTTTTAACTTTCTCATCCTTCTTTTTATTTCAACCTCTTCCTGGATCTCCGCGTTTTCCGTCTGTTCTGTTATTTCACCCGTTTCTTCTACCTCCTCCCCTTCCTCGGTTTCATCCATATCCTGCTTTTTTTCTAATTCTTTCTCTTCTTCTATCTCTTTCTTAGATCTCAACACTGGAAGAGGCTTCGGACCTATGGATGATTCACCCTTCGGAATATCCTCCTCTTCCCCCGGTATCTCGATAAATTGATCTTCTTTCTTACCCAAATTTTTAAGATCTTTTTCGATGGCGTCTATTATGCTGGATATCTCGTCATCCTCTGCCGATTCACTTTCCTCTCTTTCCTTTTCTTTCTCATCTCTGTATTCCGCTAAGATTTCATCGGTCTTGATATCGGTTTTAGGTGTGAACAATTTGGAGCCGTAAACGGTGTAGACGGTTGAGATAATTATGATCAGGAGTATTATCATCAACAATATTATCATCCAGGCGTTGGTCAAAAGGTTCGGACGGGAGGGATCCATCGAAATAGTTTTTGACATTGTTTTTGCTAGAGAGCTCTCCCCCAATTCATTATCTTCTTTGGCTATGTAGTAATAGTCGTAATCTCCTGGCTCGGTAAATTTCTCGAAGTAATACAGCTTTCCGTCTGAATAGGTTTCATCATCAGTGTTCACCTCCTCCATCGGGAAATGATCGCCGTTGATCACTATCTCGATATACTCGGGTGGGACATCATCACCGTCTGTGTATGAAACCACCCATGTGATCTTGTCGGGGCTGAACGATTTGTTCACATACAACTCACGTAAAATCGGTAGATCATTTACGGGTGTGACTTCTAAAGAAAGTGGGATTGAGGTCAACCATTTGTTCGAGAAGGTTACGTTGAATGTCATATTGACTATTCCAGTAAAATTCTCAGCGGGAGCGATATCGATGGTATCGCGTCGTATGGTGACCGCAACCGACTCGTTTCCGAACACACTGTTTATTCTCGTCTCCGGGGGCAGATGTTCCAATAGATCGTAATCATCCAGCCTCCTGTCTTCCTTGATGGTAACCTCTATTGCATCATGAATGTACAGATCGCTATAGGCATCCATCCACACCTTGTCCTCATCTAGATAGGAAGTTATCGATGTGATTTTTGATGATACAAGATAGAGATGATAGTTGCTTCCTAGAAGGCTGCACGACTTCATAAAGGTCTCACTGTTTTCGAACTTGACGGCGTAATTCTCGTTTAAAGAGAGTATAACAGCATCCAGGAATGGTGAAGAGTCTTTTATCGATATCCCGTAAATATCGTTCCTGCTCACCGTGTTGTTCACGAATTTTATAGAGGATGATAACCTCACGCCGCCAGAATTTTCTACAATACTGTTACCGTTGGCTATACCGTCTGCATCCTCGATCACGAGACCGACCCCTCCGTTTTCTGTTATCGTATTACCGTAGAGTGTAAAATTGTCCGATGTGTGGATCCTTATACCTTGGTTATCCATCATCTTAACGATGTTACCTTCAACGATTATCGTGTCTCCAGACACCCGGATTCCCGTAGACCCGTGGGACAGGGTGTTGTCCTTGATCTCGGATTCCGAACCGGATATCAACATACCACCTCCGGACCCGTTTTTAATGGTGTTATCATGTATGGAGAGTGTGGATGCTGATGCTTTTATTCCGAAGCCCACATCTTCCATTCCATTGCCTCGAATAGTTAGATTGCTTTCCGTACTATAGACCCCTCCTCCTACTTTGTAGAATATGTTCCTGTAGATAGTCAGTTCTGAGTCTTCACTTCTAACAGCGCTCTTACCTGTGTGAGAGAAGTAATTGTTCTCGAGGAAGGACCTACTTTCGGTTAACACGACACCAGACCCGCTGAGATGTGAAAGATTGTTCATCATAAGCACCCCCCTCGAATTGTAAGCACGTATGCCGTTGGCACCGTAGATATTGTTCCTAATTATCTCTGGAGAGCCGTTCTCGTAGTGTAACGCCCATCCCATGTCCGAATCGAATGTACAGTTGTAGAGATTGAATGATGAATTATCTGCAAATATCCCATTGGAGGAATAGTTAAGAAAACTGGTGTCTATTATAGACGGATCTGAGGATGATATGTATATGGGTATATCGGAACCGATGAAAGTGGAATTTTGGACGGCTACGGAATCGGACCTTATGTTCATGATGTTGGTTGGTTCTACGAAATCTGTACCAGGGGCTCCGTGAAAGACGGTGTTTCCTATTGAGCCGTAACTCCCTTCCTGGAATGTGAGGGACATACCAGTGGAGAGTTCAAATCCTTCGGCTCTTGCCGGGGATATTCCTCCACTTATATCAGCACTCCAATCAGTCGTATTCTTCATATTCACCCAATAGCCAAGACCGGGTTTCATGGATTCGTCCGGGCCTAGGGTTAATTTGTAAACTTTGAGTACTTCGTCACTTTCAGCGATCTTATATCGGTGCATGCCGTCCTCCACCCTCCAATCCCCATCCGTAAGGTTGATTACTTCAGCTTGGGAGGATAACGTTACATCGTTCTTTTCAAACTCCTGCACGATCGTTTCATTAACTGGACCCCCTACTAAGTAGTCCTTTTTATCGGACGAGAGGTTGAATAGAAAATCATCCTCTCCCGCCACTAGTTTTTTAACAACTTCTATATCCGACAGAATATCCGGGAATACTTCGGATACTTTTTGTTCGTGAAGAAAGGGATAGGAGAACATGTTGTACCCCTTTTTGAGAGTTGTGTCCACATGGTTCCTGGGATAACCGCTCATATTTAATACGATATCTTCGTCTATCTTCACGATCAGAGCCATGTCCTCATTGACTTCTTTAAGGTCGTTGTAGTGAGGACTCCTCTCCGGGTCGTATATCTTTATATGGTCTTCCTCGTCCCAAGGGTCGTAATACCAAGCTGATTTTATATGGCCTTCAAGTGGTGAAAGCACAGATTCGACACTATTATCCACTCTGTGAAATGGGAAAGAGAGCATATTCTCACCCTCTTTCAGTTCTAAAGTCAACTCCTTTCTGTAGTACTGATTGATCGGTATTACTTCTGAATCGCGTAGGTTCAGAACACCTCCATCTTCCACTTTGTATACATTACCCTCAGATGTATTAAGTACGAGGGTCACGTTCCTATAGTTTAAAGTCCCTCTGACAGTAAAGCCTTCGTTCTGGGTGATGACTTTGTTTTCTATGGTATAGGTTTCGTCATCGCCTATAATCCATTGGGCCGTAGAATCATCCACAACATCCATAATAGGACTCAGGGATATCAAGAACATCAAGACTATTACACAAACACAGGTGGACTTACGCTCTGTCATCTTTAAATAACCACATTATACGCTTTATTTAAATATATTCACAAAACTTCTTTTGAAGGTTCAGCCACCGCTGACCGGAGGTAGAAAAGCGATCTCGTCTCCATCTACCAGTTCTTTCTCTACCTCACCAGTATTCTTGTTAACTGCAATTATAACCTGCTTCTTTATCGATCCTAAGGCGGGATACAGTTGGGTGAGCCTTTCGAGAACATCCTTCGCATCCGTACCCTCTTCGACCTCTAATCTCATGGTTTTTTGTCCGACTGATTCTCGAGCGGATGCAAAGAATTTGAGCAGTATCTCTGGCGACATCAGCCAACCATGCTACAAGTCAACTATATTTTTTATGCATATCTCCGGTATGTTATTTGATAAAAATTAAGGTAAAAGCACAACAGTTATTAACGACCAGAGTATATCAATCACTATGACCTTCCAAATCAAGATGACGAGCCACACGCCGGTAATTTCAGACGATCTAAACGAAGTGCTGGAAAAATTCTTGCTGGATATAGGTTATCTGTCCGGCAGGAGGAAAGGTGATGAAGTCTATGATAGCGTACCCTTCCGCCTCTGGACCGATGTTTTTTTAAAGGCGCCGGATAGATCGAGGACCGTGGACGAGATCGCAGCGATCCTAGATGCTTCAAAACCGACGGTTTACAGGCATCTTAATAAACTCAAGAACATGGATCTGCTCGAATCGGAAGATATAGTCATCGAGGACGACGGTGAGGTTATCAAGAAGGGCTACCGGATAAGGCACGGTGATCTACTAACGGCATGGCACGTGACGGAGGCAAACGTCGAATCTACGCTGAAAAGGTACAGAGAAACGATCCAAAAGATCAATGAATTGATGGAAGAGTGATTATTTTGATGAAAGGAAAGATAGAAAAAGAGTTAGTAAAGGGATCCAAGTACGTGATCAAATCTTTGTATACCAGGGAGGAAACCTTGGAAACCAGAGGGGTTTTCAAAGGATATATCGTCCTCGGCAGAGATCACGGGCTCAAGATGAAATTGGACGATACACACGACAACCCAGGTCTGATCAGGGTTATACCCAGCCACATGATAATCCACCTAGACGTCATAGAGCAAGCTGCAAAGGAAGAGGAAGAAGAATCTAAAAAAGGCAGCTCCTACTTCGGGTGATAACATCGCCATTCAGATGGAGAGCGATTCTCTGGAGGCGAAGCTGATCCACCTTCTCATGGAAGGCAGGCCTATGACTATCGAGGAGGCAGCAAGCGATCTGACCATATCTGAAAAGAAAGTGAAACGTGTGGCTAAAGCTCTCGCATCGAGAGGGATTATCGAAATGGAACCGCTGCCGGATAAAACGTATTTGAGATTGAAGAGAACGGATATATCTTTTCATGGAACGAACCCATCCCAAGAGAAGGCGATCAAACATAAAAAATCTAAAGGGAAAAAGAAAAAAGAAAAGAACAGAAGCACGGACATGATGTACCAGTAGCGGGGGTGTAGCGGGAAAAAAGTTAAATAATGGCAATTTATTTGAGATATATCAAGATAACACCCTCCCACCCCCCTCATTTTCACTTCAATTTTTTTTGACTTGACAGTCTATCAGAGATTTTTTTCCACAGCATTTATATAATATAACCTTTCAAAAAGTGAAGTATGTTCAAAAAGAGCCGGAAGGCTGATATCCTAAAAGGGAAGATCGTCCCTACGCTGTTCCTGCTGGGCTGGCCCATCATGGTCGAGTCCCTTCTTCAGACAGCTTACAATCTGACGGATACCTTCTGGCTCGGGAACATGGGGAAGGAAGCGGGGAAGGAAGCACTGGCAGCGACACAGATCTCGTGGCCTTTGATATGGCTTATGGTTTCCATAGGAACGGGTTTCGGGATAGCGGCGATAGCACTCGTTTCTCAGCACACCGGAGCGGGCCAGCTCGAGGAAGCTAACAAAGACGCGGGTCAGCTCTTGCTGTTCTTCATGATATTCTCATCGATAATGGCGGTAGTGGGATTCTTGCTGACTCCTACATTGATACATACCGTCATACCTGACGACCCGATGGTAGCGGATAAAGGGATCGCATACATGCGGACCATCTTCCTCGGACAGCCGTTCATGTTCACTTTCATGGCCTTCGCCTTTCTTCTTCGGGCACACGGGGATACCATGACTCCGATGCTGCTCACCCTGGTGTCCGTTGGAGGCAATATCATACTGGATCCGGTCTTCATCTATGGTTACGGGCCCTTCCCGGAGTGGGGGATATTCGGAGCGGCGTTCGCAACAGTTTTGACAAGGTCCTTCGCAGCGGTGATCGCTCTGTACCTTCTGTTCAACGAAAAAGTCGGCATCGTGCTCAAACTGAAGAACATGAAACCCGACTTCAAACGCTTGAAAAAGTTCTTCAAGATCGGGGCACCGGCCAGCATAGGTAACAGCGGCACTGCTCTCGGGTTCGTTCTACTAACTTTCATAATAGCGAGGGTGGATGATTCCACGGCAGCACTTGCCGGCTACAACGCCGGCGATAGGATCCTAGGTTTGATGTTCATCTTCATGGGCGGATTAGCGGTAGCTATGAGCACCATGATAGGGCAGAACCTGGGTGCCGATCAAAAAGGTAGGGCGAACCTCGTCGTTCGAAGGGGGCTTCTGACCTTGGCGGGCATAATGGCGGTCTTCACCATCATACTCTTCGTCTTCAGAAGGGAGTTCATAATCGTCTTCAACCAAGACCCGGAGGTCGTCAGGATCGGTACCAGATTCCTACTGATCTTCTCGCTGAGCATGCCCTTCTTCGGAGTGTTCCGGGGCGTGAACGCGGTCTTCGAAGGTTCTGGCCACACCAAGTACCAGATGGGGCTGAACCTGCTCAGGCTCTGGGGGCTACGTGTACCGCTGGCATTCTTACTCGCAATCTACCTGGGATGGCAGTCAGACGGAGTCTGGATAGGAATGGCCACCAGCAATGTCATAGCGGCAGCTGCGGCTATAGTTCTGCTGAGCACGGGTATCTGGAAGAAGAAGGTCATCGAGACCGCTAAAAAGGGTCTATCGGATAATGTTTTAGGATAATTCCAATCTGTTTTCGATTACGATTCGAAACTTGAAACATTCCTCTGCTTTATATATCATCTTTTAAAATATTCACTAAGATGAAACTAAAATGAAAGATGAGCGAAGAAACGGTATGATGTTATCGATATCTTTGATATTTATGTTAGTCACAGTATCTTTATCCGGATCATCTTTAATGAATAATAACATATCTGGTGATGGTTTAAAAACCGCTAAAGGACAATCTGATATAACCTCTGGAGATGGGATATACCCCGGTCCTGTAAATTTAAGTGCAGAGGAGATAGTATTTGATTGGACAACAGACAAGATAGAAGCGGAAGATATCCCTGATCTACCTGCGCGCGCTTTTAAAGACGCAGATGGAAACGTACAATTGATCGCTACCCATTATACGAACCGAAGGATGCTTGGCAGTAATTTGAGCTCGGTAACTCGTCAATCCGGGGTGGTGATGTATTCTGATGAGAACTCCGCACCTGAAAATTATGATTCTAACGAATGGATAAGTTCGACTTACACCTTCGATGGAAATACAATATATGCTCTAGTTCACAATGAATATGTTGGATACCTATATGGACAAGGTGGCGGTTACAGTGAAACATGGTACAATTCCGTGACCATGGCGAATTCGACGGACATGGGCATTACATACACTCATGCTGCACCACCCGATCACCTCGTTGCCAGCATACCCTATACCTATCAGCAGATGGAGGGTTCGGGGCCTGCGGGGATCTTCACTCCGAGTAATATAATCAAGAATCCAAATGACGGCTATTATTATTCAATGTTCCAGATGGAATCCTTCGGATATCAAGACTGGGGTGCAGGTGTGATGAGAACGGATGATATAACCGACCCCACAAGCTGGCGTGCTTGGAATGGAACGGATTTCAGCGTTGAATTTATCAATCCGTATACAGAAGGATCTTTCGATCCAGCGGACCATGTTTGTGCCCCCATCTCCAGAGAAAACATCAGTAAGATGCATTCCAGTGTAACATACAACACGTATTTTGACAAATTTTTAGTCGTGGGTATGCGAAATGATGGAACGAACGGGAGACCCGACGGCATCTACTATTCTCTCTCGGATGACCTTATCCATTGGACACCGGACCAACTGATCATGGAATGCGAGACATGGTGGAACGATTATCCCACACAGAACAAGCATCATTACCCTTCGATATTAGATCTGGATAGCTCGGGACGGAATTTCGAGTATTCCGATAGAGATGCTTACTTATACTACACCGTCTGGCATGACGATGATTCCTCCACTCAATATAACCGCGACCTCGTAAGAAGATCCATCAATTTTTCTATGACTTCAAACTACGCACCCACCCGTCCCTACGGGATCTTTCCCGAAGATGGTGAAGGAGGTGTTAGCACCACTCCGACATTGGAATCTTCCACTTATTCAGACCCAGATAACGATATACACAATGCGTCTAGATGGCAGATAACTGAGGTATCCGGAAACTATTCGGAACCGGTTTACGACAGCGGACAGAACGATACCGCTTTGGAACAGGTGACGTTACCCGATGATGAGGAGCTTAACTATTCAACTACATATTACTGGCATGTATGCTATCAGGACAACAAATCCGCATGGTCGGACTGGTCTCAAGAGATGAGTTTTACAACCATGGGGCCCAACGATCCCCCGGATCGTCCATCAGGTGTTTCGCCCCCAAACGGAACCACTGGTGTGGGTGTAACCGACATCGGCTTGGAATCTTCGGTGTATTCGGATTTAAATTTAGATTCTCACTCTGCGTCTAGATGGCAGATGACAACTATCCCAGGAGATTATTCCGCTCCTGCATTCGACAGCGGTAGGGACACTTCGAATCTGGAATATATCATGCTCCCTATCACGTTAGATCTCAATACAACTTATTACTGGCGGGTTGCACATCAAGACGAACACGAGGATTGGTCCGAATGGTCCCAGGAGATACACTTTACTACGGAGCTGCCCTCCCCCCCATCGGTACCAGTAAATCTTTCCGCTTCTGTAGTAAGTTCCGCACGAATTGACCTAGATTGGGACGATAATCCTGAACCTGATGTAGATCATTACTCGGTCTATAGAAGTCAGAACAGCTCTTTCATTTGTGATCTCACGACCTTGATAGCCAACGTGTCCGGGATTACTAACAGTTATTATTCAGATACGGGACTCACCGGCGAGGTTACTTATTATTACAAAGTTACTGCTGTGGATGATGCAGGAAGCGAGTCTGAAAAGTCCGACGAGGTTTCTGGGACTACCCCCGTGGATACTGTCCCGGGAAGCCCTACGGATCTAACGGTAGAATGGCAGAATCTTTCCGACGAACTGTTGATGGAAGAAGATTTTGATGGTGATTTTCCTCCTGATGGATGGTGCGAAGAGGATCCGACTGGACATATATTTCAGTCTTTCAGCCCCAACGCAGGTGGACTGAGTCCGGAAGCATGGTTTGAACACACGAGCGAGAGCCATTCAGACACATGGAGATTATATGCGGGACCTTTCGATACAACAGGAATGTCAGCCCTTAATTTCAGATGGGATAACTATTATGTAGACTGGGGTAACGAACCCAACAAAGTGACCATTAAGATCGAAACGAGTTCAGATGGAAGTGCTTGGCAGGATACAAACTGGTTTCACACTTCTGGAAACGGTGATTTAGGTCCCGGTCGCGAAGAGATCTCTGTCTCCAATTCAAACGTAGGTTCGGATACATTCTACATCGGTTTTACCGTGGACGGGGATGCATTCGATATGGAACGTTGGTATGTGGATAACGCCTATCTCAATTACACCAGGGAATACACGGAGTACAACAACGTTCTTAATTGGACGCTTTCCCCCGACGACGGAGCCGGTGATTACGATGTCGATCATTACTGTATTTATCGATCGAATTCGAGTTCTGGTTTATGGGATGGCTCGACGATTCTAGCGAACGTATCGGCGGGCACTGGAACTTACACGGATGTAGACAAAGGCGAGATGGACGGAACTACATGGTACTATGTTGTGAGGGCGGTGGATGGTTCTGGAAATATGGATACGAACACCAATGCAGTTAGTGAACCGGGTGGGAGCTACCAAAAACATAATTTGGGAACACTGTCATCCACAACGGCCGACGGTTGGAATTTCGTATCATTCAAGGTAGATGCTAACGGCGATAACTACGCACAAGCCGACGATCTTGGTGAGATACTAGAGGATACGGAATACGGTGTAGCAGGTAACTACGACAAGGCGGTTTACTACGACGCAGCGAACGACGGATGGAAAAGTTACGTACCTGGAAGAGCAGCCCACTACAACGACTTATTTGCATGGGATAGAACTATGGGTATATGGATTCATATGACAAGTGATGACGATCTATCGATAGAGGGAACTGCACCCACCAGCACGGACATAACACTATATCCAGGCTGGAACATGGTGGGATATCCGAGCAGTACTGCAGGAGCGGGAACAGACCTACCGGCCGAGGTAACAAGAGTCGGTTACTACGACAGTGCAGCTACGTACAACCTTGGGTATGCAACTACAGAAGGAGATGTCGACGCAATGACATTGAACGCTGGAGAAGGTTATTGGTTGTATGTTGACGGAAAATCATCGGTTCTATGGACCGTGAACTACTGAGCAACAAAAACTTTTCTTTTTTACTTATTCAAAAAAAATTAAAAAAAAGGGTTTTAAATGAGTTCTATTCTTCGTAGCGTGTATCGCATCCATACTTCCGATACACTTCTTTCCAACTGTAATGAGGTTCTTCTTCCTTCTCTTGCCAGATGCTTTTTGCGAACATATATCTCCCCGAAGATTATATCCGTAGCGCACTATTTTCAGGCGTATGTAACGCTTTTACCTAATTAAGCGCTAATAAGTAATTAGATATCGTGGTATATAGATATTTTACAAATATATTATATAGATGTATATACAAAATATTTTATCCCAACTAAATAATTTATATGTTACTAAAGAAAGAATATTTTTTATTTGTATCAATTATATATACACACATATTTTTAACTTCAGTAACATAACAATGGATGGATTCAAAATGAAGAAAAAAAGGCTTCATAAAGCTAAGATCAAGCATGTAGGAAATGGGGAGTACGCGGTTATGTTCAAACCTAGAAATTTTGCTGAAGAACTATATGGTGGTGAAAAGACCATCAT
>CAZHUM010000034.1:6425-22537 GCA_964535805.1 uncultured Thermoplasmata archaeon | reverse complement strand
GTATCAATATATCTAGATCAAATAGAACGTTATCGATGTCCGTTCTCAGCCTTACATCCGTCCCTTCCATCCTGTACGTATTGACGATGTGTTTTGCGAGGTCTTCACAGTACTCGGGAAATCTGATCTTTGCCAGATTCTCTGAACGGTAGAGTTTGTTGTGAAGCATGGACATGGACATGATCCTGTTCCGTGTTTCCAGCACAACCTCGTCTATCCGCCCGTCTTTGAAATACCTGGACTGCCTGTCCAATATACTCATGATGATCTGCATGTTGTTCTTTACCCTGTGATGTATCTCCTTGAGGAGGACCTTTTTCTCTTCCAATGAATCTTTAAGATCGGTCTCCAGCAAGACTCTCTGGGTGATATCCCTGCATATGTTGATTATCAACAGTACGTCGCCCTCCCTTACGAGACCGGTAGAGGTTATGTCCATCACTCTCTTTTTTGGCTCACCTCCCGATCTTACGTGATATGTATCACGGACGATGTCTTGTTTCATCTCTATTATCTTGTGGATGTTTTCTTTGAATCTCTCCCTGTTCTCCTTATCGAACATATGGGTATCGAATATCGCCGTACCTAAAACATCGTAATCATCCTTACCGAAGATCTCCTTGGACTCGGAGTTCATCTCCACGATGTTCATATCGAGGTCCAGTACGAAGACCGGCTGCCCGATCGAGTTGAAAAGCAGCTCGTATCTGTCCTTGCTATCCATGAACTGCCTTGTCCTGCGTCTAAATTTTTCCTTCATCTCTTCGCCCAGGAACATGTCGATCCTGTCATCGATGGCCGTGTCTTCGGGAAGGAAGTGGATCAGTTCCACGAGGGCTGCCTCGTCATCGTACTTCTTTTTGATCCTCTCATAGCAGTCGTTGTACTTCTCGAAGGCTCTGATCGCCATTATCTCATCTCCGTAGACCTCGATCAACCTCTTGTTGAAATAACGCAGGTTCTTGAGCAGATATCGTCCTCCTTCTTTCACTTTGCCCAACCTTTTTCGCAGTCTCCTGACCTTGATCATCCCCTTTGGATCGAAAACTTGTTCATCGAACAGAAGCGGAGATTCCTCTATCATGTCCGTTTGTACTTTCTCTATTTTTTCTATGCCTATCTCTTTGGATATTTCATGTATGAAAAGATTGGTCAATTCGATGTAGAGGTTCAACACGTTCATGTTATCCCCTCCTGAGTCCCCTTACCCACATTTCATCTCCCTTGAGTATCTCTTCGTTGTAGATTAACAGGAAAACACCTTCTCCACTTTCGATGAGCGACCTGATCAACTTATATGAGCTGTCCTTTCCTATCGATGCTTTGAAGATATCCAAACAGTCGATGATGGTTATCGTGTTCGCCTTTGAGCTCCACCGCTTTCGGATCTTTTCGTGGATGCTGTTGGGCGTTATAAGGTAGGCTTCACCGTTGATATAGTCCAGCACCTCTAAAACGTCCTCGTTGGCGCAGTGGATCCTTGCCCGTACCTTGCTCATCGGATACTTCGTTATACACTTTATATCGTATCCAAATCGTCTAAGCTTTTCCACCTCTTCGTACACATCCAAAGGCTTCTCCGCGGGTTTCAAGAGTACCCTTTGATCTCTTATCTCGTTCAACAGCTCGGGGCGGGACTTAATAAAATCTATATGAGGGAGCATATCGTTCTCGTTCAAGAAACGCCCGTGTTCTCTCAGGATGTATTCACTCCACTCCTCTGCTTGTTCCTCGTTTTTATCCTTCTTCTCTTTATAGGTGTGATTCATCACCTTCGAAAATGACCTCACCGTATCGGCATTTGGACTCAACAACTTCAATCCCCTCAGAGAGGTGTCCACCAATTCTCCGATGTCGCTGATGCGTAATTCTCGTGAATCCAAGTATATCTTCCCCTCGTTGTTCCATGTGAGGATATGGTCCAAACCCATGGCTTCGAGGGATTCTTTTAGATATATCTCCGCTTTCCCCATCCGTTCATCCGGTATGTTCTGTTGAAAGTCATTGAAAAAATCGAGATAGAGGGATTCTAGACCCTCGTACCCTTCTTTCTCTAAGAGGTAAATATTCAGGGAAGGTAGAGAGACCGCATAGGTGATCACCAGGAACTCGGCGGTGGTCAAGATACCACCGAACGGAGGGACTTCAGGATGGCCGACCAATAGTAAATTCGTCACACCCATACCTCCCAGATAGATACCGCCCACGGCGAATATTATCAGTTTTATCCGCTTTCTCTCCCCGGAGATATCTATCTTTCTCAGCAGGTACAGACCGATCACTATGGCTGCAATTATGAGTATGAATATCAGTGAAAAGATGATGGTTCCGAAGTTCGAAGAATCGGTCGCGTACGTCCAACCGTGGGTGGAATCCACTATCTTGAACGGGGGTTTTAGGAGTATGATCGAGGAGAGTAGTATAGACGGCAGCAGGACCAGCAAGTATATTTTTTTCTCTTTATATATGTAAGCCAGTAAAAGTATCACAAATGAGAATAGAAAAACGGATATGGAAGATGAAAAACGGAAGAACAGATGTGAAAGCTCCTTGGATGCAGCGTTCCTGTGGAAAAAAAGGAGGAAATTCCATAAAGCTACCAGCGCACCGTAGACATAGAATATCTTCGTCAGGGGCGTTCTTTCCAGTTTGAACATCAACAATAGGTTAATGGATACGGCGATCATCCCGCCTATCAAGTATTGGCAGGTCCAAAGATTGATGTCTGCAATTAACATATCAAGCCCGTCTGAGTGATTCTACTATCTCTTTTTCTTCTTGTGTGATTATCTTAGGTGATTTGTACTGCCCGATGGGTATGTCCTTGTTCATCTGCTCCATCGCATATCTCTTGAAAGAACCTCTGCTGAGTTTCTCTACCTCTATAATATCCGAAGGGATTTTGATATCGAAGTCCTCCACATAACGTCTGAAATCCTCTGAAGTCTCATGAAATGCGTGGTACAACTTTTTCTTCATCTTCTCTTTATCCCGGATATCCTCTATCAAAAAACAAAGTCGTTCATCGGGATGGATATTCTTCGTCACCGCCCAATTTGCATCGTTCTCGAACCCGGCTTTGTTCATCACCTGGAAAGCGATGCCCTCGGTCAGATAGAAATATCCGTTCACGTTCAACCAGGTTTCCTTCCTACCTTCGAAGTTAAAAATGGGCATACCGTCGTCCCGGAATTCCTTCAACAGAAGGAGATCCTTCTGGTCGTATCTGACCAGAGGTGTCGCAAAGGGCGTACCTACGAGCTGATAGACCTCTCCCTTTTTAATGTCGTCTATATCATGTAATCCTCCATCATCATCCATGAACTCGACGTATCTCAAACGTAGATTGGGTACGAGGTCCAGTTTCCTGTCCGTTCTTCCCATCATCACCATCCCCAATTCCGTAGAACCGTAGGCGTTCAGAGGGGGCGATCCAAAATGGTGGGTGATGTAGTCTTTGTACAGCATGGTATCGATACCACTGGTCACCGATCCTTTTATCGGTAACACCTCGTTCACCCTCTTAACTTTATTTTTTTTCAACCTTTCTTTTTGATACAACAGATACCCTGCCAATTTTTTAATACCGAAATTAGAAGTTTTGTAATATTCTTCGTAAACCTTTTCAGGCGACACGATAGTTTGACCGAAAAGGTAGAAGGTAGAAGCTACACCCGTAGCACAGTGTATCTTTTGACCGCGCTTGATCTGCTTGAGTATGTACCTCAATTTTGCCTTCATGTTGAGTTCTTCGTCGGTGAATCGTATGGACGGGAACATTGTGAATTCTTTATTCCACGCTCGATATGTATAGCCTCCCAGATAAGGAACGGGGATACCCATATTCAATACGATATCTCCTCTTTCGATCTTGGTCTCACCCCGATCTTCACTGCATGCAAGAACGATGGTCGACATCATCTCTTTACGGAATCCTTCCAAGAACTTCTTTCCGACTGCGAACCACTTGGGCTTTCCGGTGGTGCCCGTGGTTTTAACGGGTACGCCGTAGTTCCCGGGGATATAATCTTCTATCCAGCCTTTCAGGCCCTGGGAGATCCTATCGTAATATTCTCTCCAGCTCATCCCTTCCGGTTTAGGAGTGTTGGCTATCTTCTCCTCCATCTTCCTACCGAATCTATGGAGCATCGGGTAGTCATCATAGGTGGTGATAGGGATATCTTTGAATTCGGTGGCTCCCTTGGGCAGTAAAAGGTCTGCTGTTTTTGTCTTTTTCCACTTTTCAAAGTGTCTATCCCTCATCTCCCGGTTGTACTCCAATTGTTCGTCGAAGTCCATGTCGTAGAACGAACAGTATTTCTCCCATAGGCTTTCCTTCTTTTCCATGTTATCCTCCATTTCTGTGAAGAGTATCCTATCCAAACTTGGTATGTTTGGTTCATCTAGTATTTATGGGCTAGTCATCATATTATATATATAACTTATTATTATTTAAATGACGTACACTGGGAAGCCTGTTGGTTCTCCAGAAAGTCTGAGGAGCTTGTCTCGGAAGACATTCGGAAATGATATTTCCAAACAATGACAAAACTTGTGTTTATCATTAACTCCCGTTATCCAAATCCATATATACGATATCCCATATTGTTCGTCGGTGGCCGAAATCAAGTGTCCCGAGTGCGGGAAGGAAATGGAGAAAGTGATCGGATTCCCCGGATACGTTTGGTGCAGAGATTGTCATATAACGAAGAAAGAGGAAGATGCGACTCAAAGGGCTGGATGAGGTCTACCTCGAAGGATTATGCACAGCTGAATACCCACGCCCCAATTAGGAACCTTGTTCCAATAGCTCATGAGGATTATATCCGAATGAGATTGAGAATGACATTCTTAAGAATCAGGAATCACAGATTCCTTCGCCCTGAGCGCTTCACGGATGTTGTCTTATCCTATCCCTTAGAATCACCGTCTCTGTTATAGGAGATGGACCGGTTTTACCCCTCGTGATATACATCGAACTCATCAACCCTTCGCAAAAATCTTTTTACACACTAATCAAATACCCTCGGCATGGACGGGAAAAGAGTGGTGAGAGAGATCTCTTTCAGCGAGTCCAAGGCGCTGGATAGGCTCACCCTAGTGCTCGGGATAATCGGAGGATTGATTGCCGGTATGGATCTGTTAAGGCACAAATATTTTTTGAACACACTTTATTTCTCACTCGCACTGACTCTGTTCATCCCCCTGTCCTCCATCTTCCCGTACATACTCTCCAAGTACCGAGAAACCATAATCTACGAAGACGGTTTCACTTACACCCTCACACCATTCAATAAATACCACGTCGATTTCTCCGAAGTGTACGACATGGAAGTTAACGGGAAAAAACGCAAAATCCACTTCGAGATGATCAACGTTGAGGACAAGACCATCCGTATAAGAGCGGTAAAGAAAGCCAAGTTCGATTATATCTCGAAAAATGTAGTGAAAACGTGGATGGACTATAGGGGCATTAAAACACGTTAAGTGCAGTTAACATATTTCTTAAAAACACGTTAAGTGCGGTTAACATATTTCTTAAAAACACGTTAAGTGTAGTTAACATAAATTCAATCCATAAACTTTTTTTAATCTACACTGATACCTAAAAAGAATACGATGACCAACATAACATTCTACGGAGGAGTAGGGGAGATAGGTGGGAACAAGATCATATTGACATCGGAAAAGCAATCTCTGATGCTGGACTGGGGTCTGAGTTTCGGGGGAGAAGGCATGTACTTCGAGGAGTTCCTTCAACCGCGTACCAATAGTGTACTGCAGGACTACCTAAGACTTGGGCTCACACCGGAACTCGACGGCATCTACAGGAAGGACCTCTTGGAATGCCCGGCTCCGGACGAGTTCTCGGATGAAGAAAGAAAACACCTGTGGTGCACGGACATAGAAAGCTACGACGAGTACGCGTCAAAAAAAAGACCGTTCATCGACGGTATCCTGATCTCCCACGCACACATAGACCACTGCGGTTACCTGGGTCTATTGGACCCGAAGATTCCAGTTTACTTCTCGCAGACCACCGATACGATCCTGGACACGATCGACCAGATGGGCATGCAGGGGATCTTGGGCGACATGTACAACCCCAGCGATATCATCCTGACACAGTTAAAATCCGGTTACACTCCGGGAGCGCTCAAACTCAAAAAAGAAGATGTCCAGAGGAACATAAATCCCAAAGACGATCCGTTCACCGTCAAGGACTATCACATCATCCCGCACCCGGTGGATCACTCCATCTTAGGAGCGACGGCATTCGAGATACACACTCCCGATGACCTCACCATCGTCTACACCAGTGACTTGAGATTCCACGGAAGGCAGGCGGAAAAAACGAATAAATTCGTCCAAAAAGTATCAAAGAAAGACGTGGACGTGCTCATAACCGAAGGGACCAGGATCGAAGACGAGGAAAAGGACAGCGAGGAAAAAGTGTACGAAGAAACGCTGGCTCTCGTCGAAAGAGCAAAGAGCGCGGTCTTCGTTGGCTTCGCCTGGAAGGACATCACTCGGTACCAGACTATCAAAACCATAGCCGAAAAGACCGGCAGGACCTTCGTTATCTCTTCCAAGACAGCCCTCCTTCTACACCAACTAAACGAATACAAAGACCCTGAAAAAGAATCCAACGTAGAAGTGTATCTTCCGAGATCCAGGAGCATGCTCTACAGCCGGGGTGACTACACCTCGAGCAAATACGATGCCGGTTACCTGGCCGACTGGAGCGAACACACTGATTTCACCCACGTGGAGAACGGAGTCAGAGCACGGGACATCGCCAAGGACCCGGAAGATTACATCGTCTTCCTGGATTACTTCCATATCAAGGAACTGTTAGACATAGGACCTCTACCCGGATCCATCTACATAAGGGCGCAGAGCGAACCCTTCAACGAGGAGATGAGGTTGTCAGAAGAAAGACTCGTCAACTGGCTCACCAAATTCAAGATCAACGAAGAAAACGACCACGAACCGTACCAGGTCCACGCGAGCGGGCATGCCAGCGGGAAGGAGATAATCCAGATGATAAACGACATACGACCGAGAACGGTGATCCCGGTTCACACGGAGAAGCCTGAACTGTTCGAACAGATGTTGGATGGGGCAAAAGTGACTCTTCCAAGATACGGTGAAGATATAATATTTTGAACCCTTCCTACAATCAGAAATAGTAAATACTACATGTTTTAATTAGTGAGTGCTAAATGGTGTATAACATGAATGATGACAACACGGTATATATCGGAAAAAAAGAGACGATGGCATATGTGATGGCCGTTACACAACAATTCAACAGCGGTTCACAAGAAGTGGTAATCAAGGCAAGGGGCAGAGCGATTAGCAAGGCTGTTGATGTAGCTGAGATCACGACCAAACGATTCCTGACTCAGGCGGATATAATTGATATCATCACTGATACCGAACAGATCGAGCAGGAAGAAGACAACAGTACGGTCAATGTCTCATCCATTGAGATAACTCTCAAACTGGAAGAATAGATCGGTAGATCAATAAAAGCACACGCCTTTGAACTATTTTTAGGTATGGCTATGTACGGTCTTTTCGATTCACTGCATAGAACAATTTAAAATATGATGACTTTTTTCTATATACTATAATAAAGTGAGGTCCATGATATGGATAGCATACCTGATAATAATCATACTCGTTGTATACCTGATCAACAACGCTGAAGACCTTTATAAAATAGTAAAGGACGAAGATTACCGACCGATGGACTTTCTGAAGGAGATGTACAGGAGCAAGTTCATAATAGTGATGTTGGTCATCTTCATACCCGCACTTATACTGGCTCAGCTCTTCGGGACTTGGATGGTCCCCGAATATACCGTATTCATCCTATTTCCGGTCATAGGACTTCTCTCCTTGTTCGGTTACGCAGTAGCCATCGGTAAGCAGTTCGCAGGCGGCAGATATTCTAGTTATCTGAACAAGTTGACGTCCAATAGGCCTCCGAAGCTGCTCGGCCGTTCAAAGAAGGCGGCGGGTGTGATATTCATCATCATACTGCTGCTGGTCACACTCGGGAGACCGTTTTTCTTTTACAGCTCCGTTGCAGATACCAATCATATTACAGGGAACATCGAGGTCACCACCGAACAGGCACCGGAGGTCAGACTCTCCGAAGTCAGGAGGATCCCCTGGGAGATAGGGTCTGAATACCTGCAGAGGGGCTACGGTGATTCGGCCCCATATCTGCAGACTGATGTTACCACCTTAGAGGACGATACGGACCCGACGGTTATCGACGGCGAAATGTACTGGGTCAACCTACCCAGATACGAATTCATCAAGTGGTTCGGAAGCAGAAAGGTGCCGTTCTATCTGATGGTGAACGGACAGGGCAGGAACGCATCCGTTCAAAAATTCGACCTCGACCTCAAAGTACACAAAGAGAGGATCCATTGGGAGTGGAGAGCGGGTAGATACGCTAAACGGATCCCCGGCTATGACAAGTACACCATCGAGCAGGTCAGGGTGGACTGCGACGACGATTTCCACCCGTATGTGATCATCTACATGGCCGATCCCACATATCCACAGAGATACGACAATATTGAAAGACTGATAATCATCGATGCTGAAAATGGAGATATGGACGTCTACGACGACCTCACCGACGCACCGTACTGGCTGGAGATCGTTTACCCCGATTACTACGTGTACGACTGGATCTACTGGTGGGGCTCATCGCGATACGGTGCTGCGTATGAATGGTTCAACAAGAAAGGTATCTACAGACCCAGCATCCAGGACAGTAAGCTCCTGGTGATCGACGGGAACACCTACTGGTACACACCTATGACTCAAGCGGAATCCAGGGTCCTAGCGGGATACATGCTGACGGACACGAGGACCGGGGAGTCCAAGTTCTACGACAGGGAGAACTACGTAGATTATGACACGGTCAGAGTTCAACTGGATTCATATCTCCAAAGTGGTATCATCGGGTACAGGAGGCTCACCATCAGAGAAGGCTATATCTACAGGGTCACCGAGAACAGGGAGATGTACGTTATACCACTTTACGCCGGGCTTACTTTACAGAAGATCGCACTCATCGATCCAGTGAACTATACCGATGAACCGATCATCGCCAGCAACATCACCAACGCGGTGAACAAGTTAGGTGAAGACACATCTAACATCAAGTACACCAACGAAACTATCACCGCAGAGGGGATATTCATAGACGACGATGATTCACATATCTACTACAACAACACCATCTACCAGATCACCAACGACGACCTTCAGTTAGGTAATCAGAGCAAGGAAGAAGATCTGATAGAGCTGAATCTCGCCGATTCTATACTTTCATCAGGAACTCGACCTAGGTTGATCCTAACCTACAGGAACGATCGGGTTGTTGATGTGATGATAGACAGGGATTGAACAGATATTCAATCTAAAACGATAACCTTCTTGACACCTAAACTCTCGATCACATTCTTTGAGATATCCTCTTCTAGTAGATTCGGAAGCACACCTTCTTCGGGACCGTGGATTATCACCAGGTCTATGGACATGTTCTCGAACTCGGTGATTATCTCCTCCGATATCTTACACCCTTTGCGGAGGTGAACCTCGGTGGGCACGTCGATGGTATCCGTCACATCCAGTATGCTGGATGCGTACTCCTTCGCCTGCTTTTTCTTTCCCTCCCGTAGAGAATCCAAAAAGTCGGATTTCTCCTTTATACCGACGGTTGCGTCGACGACTTCGCGAGTTTCCTCTTCTTTGATTATTTTGAGAACTATTATCTTGTCTGGTTTCTCCCTTTCAATTATCTTTCTTATGACCTTTTGGTTCTCCGGAGAGTACTTCTCACGATAACTGGCTATCATCAAGGTTTTCACGCTGTTTTCAGCCTCGTTTTGAACGACCCTATCTCCTTCCATACGATACCTCCTTATCTATCATATCAAAATTCATCACCATAGACCCAACAACTTCCACCATCCCAAGCCGATCGTCAAGAACGCTATGAGACCTATTATGTTCAAAATGAAACCTCCTTTGATGAAGTCCTTCATATCCAGATAACCGGTGGTGTAGACCAAGGCTGCGCTGGGAGTACCGACGGCGAACATGAAGGCGAAGGCACTAGCTAGAGCTATAGTGTAAACAGGGATGATCACGGAGAATCCTATACCCATCATCACGGTTATCCCTATGGGTAATATAACAGCGGTCGTAGCCGCATTGCTCATCACGTTGGATAAGAAGATGGCGAGTACTGCGAACAATGCCAGTACCAGTAATGGATTGTTTCCCACGAAATGCACTAGAGAGTTGGTGATCAAGGTAAGCGTACCCGCCTCCGACAATATCAGCGCGAGGGTGATAGCACCACCGTACAGGAACAATGTACCCCATGGCAGCCTCTCCGCCACGTCGTCCCATGTTACGGTCTTTGTCACCGCGATGAAGACGGTCACGAGTATCGCTATGACCCCCATCCCATACTTCTGTCCCCATATAGCCCATCCCAAGAAGGCGGCTATCAAGAACATGATCGCTTTCTTCTCACCGAATGATACGCTTCCGAGTTCTTCTACTTCATCCTCTATCTGACCCCTTATATTTCCCATATCGATGTCCTCGATCTTGAAGACCCTGGTGAGGACGACATAGACCATTATGGTCATGAAGATAACCAATGGGATCGCGGCTATGAACCAGTCCACGAATGAGATGTATTTGCCGGTCTCCTGGTAATATATCCCGATAGCTAGAGGGTTCCTGGCACCACCCAGCAGTGTACCCATACTTCCCACGCTCGTGCCGTATGAAAGTGCAAGCAGGCTCGCTTTGACGAAGTTCGAGTCGAAAATATCCTCTTTGTAGGCGGAAAAGATACCGAGTAGAATCGGTATAAAAAGAGCGGCTACACCGTGGGCCGGCATGGTCATGGAGAGCATAGAACCGATCAGGGTTATACCCAGGATGAATCGCTTGGGCGAATCGCCGAATCTTCTCAGGATCACCAGTGCGATCCTTTTATGCAGATTGTGCTTTTGGATCGTGAGCGCCAAGATAAAAGCTCCGAGAAGGAAGAATACCGTCGACGATGCGAAACCGAGAAAAGCATCTTCAGGAGCGAATATACCCAGGATCACTGATGCAGATATCAGAAGAAAAGTGGTAAAGATGTAGGACACGGGAGTAAGAAGCCACATATAAACCGCCAAGAACAAAAATGCTATTCCGTAGTATTTCTTGGGGTGAGGGGTGTATAGATAAGAAAGGAGGACTATCACTGAAAATAATGCGAGACCCAACGAAGCTTGGAAGGCATCTCCTTTGATTATATCCATTAATCGTTTTCTCATGTATTTACCTCAGAATTATGGACTAGGATTGGTATATGACTATAAAAATGTTAAGAAGCCGTTTGCATGATTGTACATACATGTACAACATAATAGTAATTCTTATATACGGCCTATATATTTGCTGATATAGTTGATTATCATGGGTGAATTCCAAGAAAAAAAATACGATACTGGAGACCAGATCCATTTCATCGTGACGAAGGGCTTTTGTGAAGATGCCAATGAGTTCGCAAGGTTCTGTGATGAAAATTCTATCAATCTTTCAACCGCGATTAGAACGGCGATGATCGAGTGGATGGAATCCAAAAAGAAAGGGGATGAAATAAGACCCAGAGAAAAAGACCATGTGGTGAAATCTTTGACTAGGAGATACGAAAGGGACGTAATGAAAGAGGTGGTCAGATGAAGGAGATAATGTGCAAGACCTGTATGTGCGGCGATCCAGCGGTGGGTAAGACCTCCCTTGTTAGAAGGTTCGTCACCGGCCACTACAATGAAGAATACAAATCCACTCTGGGCACGGTGGTTTACAAGAAGAATGTTCAACTAGAGTCCGTTAACAGAGATATGAAGTTGATGCTGTGGGATATATCCGGCCAGGCGGAGTTCAAACGTGTCCACACGTCTGCATTCAAGAACTCTAACGGCGCTCTTGTTGTTTGTGATCTGACCAGAAAAGACACGGTAGAGAACGTTGGTAAATGGGTAGAAAATCTAAAAGATACCCGAGGAAAGGACGTCCCTATCATCATCCTGGGAAATAAATACGATCTGATAGAAGGTGACTCCGACAGGATGCACGCTGTTAGCAAGATGTTGGATCCCCTTGATTATCCGCTTCTCTTCACCAGCGCCAAGACCGGTAAGAACGTGAATAAAGCGTTCAAAAGATTATCAGAAAACATTTACGATGTAAACAACGGACACGATGAATTTGATATGGGTAAGTACAAGAAAGACTTTGACAGCGAGATACCTTTACCAGATGAATTCGAAGATTCCAGCGGATTGATCGACTATCTCATGGAGAGTTTCGTAAAGCAGTTGGGCGATTACGAGATGGGTATGCACATGTTCAGGAAGCAGATCGAAGACGGGAACATCGACGTAGAGAATCTGACCAGACCGCAGGCTGAAAAGCTTGCACAAAAGTTAGTAGCCATCATAGAAACAAACAAGGGAAATCAAAAAGCGACAGAACTTCAAAGAGATCTGAAGAGAGCTTGCCAAAGATGGAACAGGTGGTAACATGGGTGAATACATAACAAAGATAGTCATGCTGGGCGACCCAGCGGTTGGAAAAACATCCCTGGTTAGACGGTTCGTAGATGATATGTTCGATGATAAGTACATAAGCACGGTGGGCGCGAAGCCGTCGAAAAAAGTCGTTGAGATCGAAAACGATGAGATAACTTTGATGGTCTGGGACATAGCCGGGCACAGCTTGGTCCCTCTACACCCTGGATATTATGCTGGAGCAAAAGGCGCTTTGATAGTGTGCGACCTGACGAGGAGACAGACTCTGAACGCGGTCACGTGGTGGCACTCGCTGCTGCACAAATGGGCTGGAGACATCCCTACCAAGATTCTGGCGAACAAATCCGATCTGGACGATCGGGAGTTCGAGCTCGAAGACATCAAACACGAAAAAATGAACCCGCAGCTGACCAGTGCTAAGTCGGGCGAGAACGTCGACGAAGCTTTCCACGAACTGGCTGAGATGATCATATATGGACGATGACAGCGGGTATTTTATACTCCATACCCAGATGATAAAGTGTTTACAGGATGATTTGATTGACATACTGGGTGAGGATATAACAAGTAGTGTCCTTTTCAGATTCGGATTCAAAAGCGGGAGCAAGACATCTGAGAATATGGGATTGCGGGCTTACGGCAACGGTGCAATAGATTACTTCGAGGAGATATGGATGCAGTCCGGAGTCGGTAGAACCTTATCATGTGAAGAAATGGATGAGGGATTTCAGATAGTTATGGAGGAAACCATCGAATCCATGCATCAAGGAACTGGCTGTGACTTCACCCGGGGGTTCATATCAGGAGTGATCACACAGATGACCGGGTTGCCGTACTACTGCGAGGAGGAAAGATGCGTCTCCCGAGGGGACGATAGATGCATTTTCATAGTTAAAGAGGACGGTTTAGAAGAGAGTGAAGAGTAGATGAAAAGAGATAGGAATGGGTCTGCGATAAGTAAACTGTACGTGTCTTTTTTGGTTGTCCAGATATTCCTATCGATCTTCGCTGGTTTGGGTGCCGGTTTACATATAGATATGGAAGAGGAAGATGGCGGAGAAGGATCTCACCAGATCGAAAAAAATTATCGAGCTGGAAACGATACGGTCAATAAAACCTTCTACCTCCACGACGACGGTGCGTACAACATCACTGACAACTGGGATCTATTGAATACGACGGGACCTATGAATCCAGCAGATACAGATTATGATGGCGAGGGAAGTCCAGGTGTTTTAATCGATAGAGATAATAATTTTCAATGTTGGAATGTCACTCCAGAGTTTGCTGAGCCTTTCAGGATCAAGGGTGACGTGGTTATCGATGTCTGGATTAAAGCAGATGACGATCCAAATTTGATCTATAATCTTAGTGCAAGTTTGATAGAAGAAAATCAAACATCAATTGGAGTAAGTTACCATGAGAGTACAAACTGGCCACTCTCATGGACCAAGTTCTCATTTGTATTGTCTAACATCGATCATAATATATCTAAAGGAGGTTATTTTTATCTAAATTTATCGCGATTGGATGATCGTCCTCAATCAACACACATCATGTACGATAACAACACTTACCCATCAAAAGTCACTATCCCCACGACGACATACGTAAATGTGACCCACACCGGTTACTACGATGCCGCAGATTCCATAAAAGACCCTCCGACCTTCTCGGAGAGCGAAGACGTTGTTATCAAAGCCAACGTGACCGATCCCATAGGCAGCTACGACATACGATATCCGGGAGGTTCATGGAACAACAGCGGAGCCAACGTAACGGTCTGGTATCCCGACGGCAGCGTGATACCGGGATATCAAAACAAGTCCATGGCTCTAGAGTTTACAGACACGAGTTCCCCCTCAGCTTGGAAATTGTTCAATACCACCGTTTCAAATACATCCATTACTCAAGCGGGTGTTTACAATGTGACGGTAACGGGATGGGAGAGCAACGGCGTCTACGTTCAACTGGATTCAAATTTCACGGTCAATACATCAGAAAACATACCTCCCCAGATCACGAATGTGACCGACGTTCCTGATCCTCAGGAGAGCGGTTTCAACGTGAATATCAGTGCGGATGTGACGGACAACGTAGCCGTAGGGGATGTCATGGTGAATATCACCTCTCCTAGCGGTGCGGTACTTGGCAACTATTCCATGAACTATTCATCCAGCACGGATCACGCTTATTTCAACCGAACCTATTACACCATCGGGTTATACAACTATACTATTTTGGCACACGATACATCTAACAATTGGAACTCATCTTCGCAGTACAACTTCACCATCCAGGATACGCTGCCTCCAAAGATAAGCGATGTAAAAGCGGTACCCGATCCGCAGGTAGTTTACAATCAAGTTAACATCACCTGCAATGTAACGGACGATCTGAACGTATCGGATGTTTTCGTCAATATCACATCTCCCTTGGGTGCGACGGTGGGGAATTATTCCATGAACAGTAGTATCGATGATACATTTTATATGGAACGTGCTTACGATGTCTTGGGCAATTACACTTTCTCGGTGTGGGCCAACGATACCGAGGACAACCGGAATATATCCACTGGACATACATTCGTCATATACGACCCTGAACGTCCCATGATCGAAAATGTGACCGACATGCCGGACCCCCAAGCCACCGGTGGGTACGTGAATATATCATGTAATGTCACCGACAACGTCGAAGTTGGAGGGGTTTGGGTAAATGTAACCAGTCCGTCCGGGACCATCCTTGGCAACTACTCCATGAATTATTCTTCTTCTAGTTCGGATGCTTACTTCAACAGAACCTATGTAGATATTGGAACCTATGATTACACTATATGGGCTAACGACACCAGCCACAATTGGAACAGCTCGGCTGGACATACGTTCGATATCTTCGACCCGGGCGCACCGAAGATTTCCGACGTAGATGCACAACCAGACCCACAGGTTGCGGGAGGAAATGTCAACATCACGTGCAACGTGACAGATGATTTCGATGTGTGGGGGGTATGGGTCAATATCACCGCTCCCTCAGGGAGTACTCTGGGCAACTACTCCATGAATTACTCGTCGATCACGAATATTTCTTACTTCAATACATCATATACCGTGCTTGGAACTTACGATTACACGATATGTGCTAACGACACCAGCAACAACTGGAACAGTTCAGGTGGGCATACGTTCATGATATACGACCCGAATATCCCGAAGATCACCGACGTCGATGCACAGCCAGACCCACAGGTTACGGGAGGAAATGTCAATATCACGTGCAACGTGACAGATGATTTCGATGTGTGGGGGGTATGGGTCAATATCACCGCTCCCTCAGGGAGTACTCTGGGCAACTACTCCATGAATTACTCGTCGATCACGAATATTTCTTACTTCAATACATCATATACCGTGCTTGGAACGTACGATTACACCGTATGTGCTAACGACACCAGCAACAATTGGAACAGCTCTA
>CAZHUM010000034.1:0-6325 GCA_964535805.1 uncultured Thermoplasmata archaeon | reverse complement strand
ACGTACGATTACACCGTATGTGCTAACGACACCAGCAACAATTGGAACAGCTCTACAGGGCATACGTTCATGATATACGACCCGGACTTACCTAATATAAAGAATGTGAGTGCCGACCCAGATCCTCAGGAGGTTTATGGGAATGTGAATATAAGTGCCGAGGTTACTGATAATATCGGCGTCGGTGATGTCTGGGTCAATATTACGCTTCCAGATGGTTCAGAATTGGGTAATTTTTCTATGAATTATTCTTCCATGTCTAACATTTCATATTTCAACCGTTCATACGGGGTTCTAGGGACATACAACTACATCATATGGGCGAATGACACAGATAACAATTGGAATTACTCGGGGACACATAATTTCGTAATAGAAGATACGCAGGAACCATCTGTAGGGGACAACACAGCAGGTCCCCCAACGACAGGTGATCCCTTAAACATCAACGCCTCCGTTTTAGACAATCATGAGATCCATTCAGTCCAGCTCTATTATTGGACCGACGTCAGCGCACCGACCAACGTGTCCATGACACATTCAGGAGCGGATTATTACGAATACAGCATATCGATACCATCCACAGCGACGATTCTTTATTACAATATCTCGGCTAACGATACCAGCGATAACTGGAATCAGACGGGAGAGATCGTAAGAACTGTAATAGATAACGATCCACCTTCTATCACCGACAACAGTCCGGCTACGGCGGCATCGAACGCGTACTTCGTCATCAACGTGACCGTTGCGGATAATTTAGATGTGGATAAGGTCTTCGCGTGCCATCATACAGACATAACCGGATGGTCCAACTCGAGCATGATCAACACGGGAGGAGATTACTATGAACTCAATGTGAGTCTCCCCGACGGAGCGACGACATTCTATTACAATGTTACCGCCAACGATACCAGTGATAATTGGAATACGTTAGGCACCAGAAGTGTTGACCTTCCAGAAGACACCGATCAACCCGAAGAGATCATCATAGTATCCGGGGATGAACAGGAGCAGACCGTCGGTACCGCTCTAACGGAACCATTCGTTGTCACGGTACTGGACAGCAGTGGCGATCCTGTGGGGTCTGGTATCGAGGTATGGTTCAATATCACTTCGACCGATCTTAACAGTGATGCTGAATTGGACAAGTCAAGTCCAGTGCTCACGGATGCAAACGGGAGTGCGAATGTCACGTTGACACTGGATTCCGAAGCCGGGGTGAACACGGTCAATGCATCTATAAGAGGCAGTGGTCCGGGCACCTGGACGGAATTCACCGCTTACGGTGTGATCCCTCATTTCGAGGTCGGTAAGACAGTGGATAAGAGTTTGGTGGCTCCGGGAGATGAAATAACGTACACCCTATACTATAATAACACAGGGTCAGAAACAGCATCCGATGTATGGATAAACGACACGTTGAATTCAGAACTCGCTTACATGGGCGATGACAGCGGTGTGGCCCCAAACTTGTTCGGGGAGACCCTGTCTTGGCATTTTAAGAACGTAGATGTCGGGGGACATTCCTTTGAGATCTTATGTGGAGTGGATGTGGGCACGGGTGATGGGACCTCCATTCAAAACAGCTTCGACATCGACTATAAAGACAATACGGGTACAAATTACCACAACTCTTCGAACGTGGTAGAAACCACTGTCACAGCACCGGTTTTAGATATAGGTAAATCCGTGGACCGTTCCAGAGCTAAAGCTGGAGATGACTTGGCCTACATCATCTACTTCAACAATATCGGCAGTGGGAGGGCTAGGGATGTATGGGTCAACGATACCCTGAGTCGGCATGTGACCTATCAGAACGATTCCAGCGGCATAGCCCCTCGGATAATCATGGATGGACAGGAGAAAAAATATTGCTGGCACTTTAGAAACGTAGAACCTGGGTCATACAGCTTTATTGTTAACGTCAGTATCAAAAGCGCCACGAGGGATGGTACGTCGATAAATAATCAGGCACTCCTGGATTACTCGACGACCAATGGAGATTACGGACCTACCATTTTGTCAAATAAGGTCACCACGACGGTGTATGTATTGGTCGATAATATACCTCCAACTATAGAAGGTATACCAGATCTTATAGTGCACTACGATTTCGATTACGCGTTCAACCTATCTTCATACATAAGCGACCCGGATAATACGACTTCCGAATTGAGTATATATTTTTCCGACCAAGCACATGCCAAAGTCAACTCCAGTTATCACCTAGGTATGGTACTGAACTACCCTGAAAGGATGAACGGTTCTAAGGTCGAGCTCACAATATGGGTGACCGACGGTATATCTTCAGATTTTCAGACGATCCAAGTCTTTGTGACAAACAACTTCCCGCCGGAGATCAGAGAAACCCTTCCGGATGTAACCTTCAACGAAGATGAAATATACTACGGATTCAACATCACCCGACACTTCTTCGATAGAGACGACAACGCTCTATACTTTAGCTCTGGAGAGATTTATCTCAATATCACGATCCTTGACAACGGTACGGTAGTGTTCAAACCGCCCCGGGATTGGTACGGCATCGAGGTAGTAACTTTCAGGGCTGTAGAGTACCAGGTCTCCGAGATCACCGGTGCTCTTGTTGAAGACACGATAATAGTTACCGTTCTACCCGTTAATGATGCTCCGATCATCGAGGAGTTACCACACCAGAAAGGAAAGGCCGAAGAAACCTGGTCATTCAACTTGTCTTCTTACTTGAGGGATGTAGATGATCCCATCTCCAATCTGACTATATCAGTTGACAGCAAGTACGTCACGGTCTCGGGACACGAGCTTATCTTCGATTATCCAGAGGGCATACCGGACGACGAGATCACTGTGACAGTGAGCGATGGAAAGAGTACCAGTTCGAGAGACATATCCATCAAGGTCAAACAGCCAACGCTTCTAGAGAAGATTTACTGGCCGTGGCCCATCGTCCCCTTCTTGTTGATGATACCGCTCATAGGGTTCGCTTATTACAGGAAGAACAAGATCGAACAGGTATTCCTGATCTATGGAAGCGGACTACTGATAGCCCACGAATCTAGTTCTGGTGACAACCAGATGGACGAAGATATCTTCAGCTCCATGCTGTCGGTCATACAGGACTTCGTCAAGGACTCTTTCCAAGAGGCCGAGAACTACGGTATAAAGAAGCTTGAGTTCGGTAACCGTAAGATACTGGTGGAGCGTGGACAGAACGTTTTCATGGCGGTCCTTTACTCCGGAAGGACTTCTACACCGGTGGAGAACAAGATGAGAGACACACTTATCGATATAGAAAGGGAGTTTGGAGATGAGCTCGAGGAATGGGACGGCGACCTCGAGAAATTGAAGGGTGTTCGCGAACACCTGAAAGAGCTTTTTTAAATCGATGAATTAATATAAGACCGTGAATCTTATTTGTATGCCCGGTTACGAAGGTCACGGTGAACTACCCAGAGTTATGATCCGTGATGCGAGAATCGGGCATGGTCTTGATGGGTCCCCCTGGGAACAGGGACGCGACGTCCAGTTATGAACAGGGACCAACCCCAAGACTGCACAACCTCCGGAGGTCTCTCCGGAAATACCCCTGGTCAGAGTCAGGACGGGGAGTTGGACGTTCCTTACCATGAACCCTACTGTTACGGCCGGGGGACAGATCATACTAACAGGTGAGATCCATGTCAAAAAAGATATTGAAATGTCCCAAATGCGGGAGCACGAATATTATACCGGAAGCGGGTTTCATCACAGGTTACAAGTATCACTGTGAGGACTGTGATTACATAGGATCATTGATACTGGAAGTCTACGAAGAAGAGTTGGAGAAACTGGAAAAAATGGAAGAAGAGAACCAATAGGATCAAGCGAACATGACCTGACCTTCTATATTTTGGTTTGTGCTATCATCAAGAACTTTTTCTATAGCCTCGAAAAAGTCCCGGGAATCGATTATCTCCTTTTCTTTTCTAAGGGACAACATACCGGCTTCAGTACAGATAGCTTTTATGTCGGCACCGCTGGCTTCTTCAGACCTCCTGGCTAGCGTTTCTAGATCTATGTCCTCTGCCATAGGCATATTGCGGGAGTGTATCTCGAAGATCTTTTTCCTTGCTTCTTTGTCCGGCATGGGCACATCGATTATCCTGTCGAACCTGCCGGGTCTGAGAAGTGCTTTATCCAGCAGTTCAGGTCTGTTCGTTGCCGCCATGACCTTGACGTCTCCCACCGGTTCGAATCCGTCCAGCTCCGATAGAAGCTGCATCATAGTCCTCTGGACTTCCCTATCGCCCGAGGTCGATTGATCGAGTCGTTTTGCCGCTACGGAATCGAGTTCATCTATGAATATTATCGAGGGTGACTTTTCTTTCGCCATGGAGAACAGTTCTCGAACAAGACGGGCACCTTCTCCGATGTACTTCTGAACCAGCTCGGAGCCCACGAACTTGATGAAAGTCGCTTGTGTCCTGTTAGCTGCTGCCTTGGCTATCAAGGTCTTTCCCGTTCCCGGTTGTCCGACCAACAGCACTCCTTTGGGCGGTTCGATGCCCATCCTCTTGTACTTGTAGGGATGAAGGAGCGGGTCTTCCACTGTTTCTCTCACCTCGACGATCTGATCTTCCAGTCCGCCGATGTCTTGATATGTCACCAATGGTTTATCTATTATCTCGGCACCCATTACGTGTGGGTCAACGGAAGGAGGTAGGAGCCTAACGATCGAAAGTGTTTGTTTGTTCATGGCTACCCGGGTACCGGGTTTGAGGTCCACGTCCGGTATGTAATCCGCAACGGATACGATAAAATTGGGTCCTGTAGAACTTTCTATTATCGCCTTCCCGTTAGGCAGATTTTCTTTTATCAAACCCACGATCAACGGTGGTTTTTTCAGTCGAGCCAATTCCTTTTTAACTTCTCTTAGCTCCCTTTTCAGTCGATTCATCTCGTTGAGAAGGTAGTCTCGCTCGAATTCCGCTCCGAATTCGACCTCTGATATGAGCTCTTCGTTCTGTTTTTGTAGCTCTTCTATTCGGCTCGTTAACCCCTTTGATGTTCCGGATATTTCTTCCTTGTCCAAAAGACCACCGTTACTATATATTTTCATGATTCAGGAGTTTTATAAATATTGCGGTCTTATTCTAGATTATGGATTTTGAGGTAGATATCCGCTCAACCTTTTAAAAGCGTACTTTTTGTCTTTCTCATCCGCTTCAGACCCGTATACCGCTTCTTTCAGTGTATCCACTGTATGGTCGTAGACATCCCTGTCCACGGGAAAAGGTGTACCGTCCTTTCCTCCGTGGGCGAAGGAGTACTTCACCGGGTCTTCCCAGCTAGCTCCGCTCCCGTATATCAGATCCGATACGAGGGCTAGTGCACGGATCTTCTTGGGTCCGATCCCCTTCAAGCTCACCAATTCTTCGTAATCCGTGGGCTGCATCTCGTAAGCGTCCTTGAGTGCCTTCCAGCCCCTTTCGCTTATATCCATATCCAGAACGGGATGGTGCTTCGGCATCTTGATATTTGTGCTTTCGTAATCTACCAATGTTGTTTGCCCCTTACCTCCAAAATATCGGCGTAAATGGTCGGGATCATCTTTTATCAGATCCACACTCACCTGTCTGGTTTCGCCGCTGTTTCTAGAAGTCATGTCTAGAACTTCTGACAGCCTTTGATCGCAGCAAATCCCTGCATGGGGCTCTTGGATCATATCATCGACTCCTTCAGAGAGCCAATGGTATCTTCTGGCGTAGCCCTCCTTATCGAACATGCCCTGCTGGACGACTCCCCATCCTCCGCCTTCGATAACGAAGAACGAATGATGATAGAGCTGGTACTCGTCCTGTACCAGGGAGTTGTCAACCTTTGCGGACATCTTGGAGTCGTAGATGAGTTCCTGGATCTTGGAATGTGAAATGGAAAGACTTTCATCCAACGATGATATCTCTTCGGGGGTCTTTCTGCTTGCACCTCCCTTACCACCCAACACAGCCACTCCGTGAAGCTCTGGGTCAAGCGCCACCTTGAGAGCTCCGCAGGTCGTTGTCGTGGTTCCGCTGGAGTGCCAGTCGAAACCGATGGTGCAGGCGAGTGCCTGGAACCAGTGTGGATTCGTTATCCTCTGGAGGAATTCATCTCTACCGTACTCATCGATGACGAACTCCGAGATAGCTCCGCTCAATCGGACCATCCTCTTGAACAGCCAGCGAGGGGCTCGTCCCGAATGAAGGGGGAGGTCGGCAGTACCCGTAGATCTCATCGAAATAATATGGATTTTTCTGGTAATAAATGTAGTGGGGAGGGGGAGATGAAAGTGGTTTGATATAGATAA
>CAZHUM010000033.1:0-23430 GCA_964535805.1 uncultured Thermoplasmata archaeon | reverse complement strand
CTTTCTTTACAATCCGTAGATCGGATAGAACTTCTCCTTGATGTAATCTATGTGATAGTCCGCTTTTATTTCATTTCCAGTTATCTGTTCCGTCAGCTCGGGAGCGAGATATTTTCGACCTTTTTGATGTATATTCTCCCTCAGCCATTTGAGCAGTGGTGAGAACTCTCCGGACGATATCTTTTCGGGAAGATCTGGTATCTTATCTGTGATAGTATCGAACAGCTGAGCTGCTATCAAGTTACCAAGTGCATAGCTCGGGAAGTATCCGAACTGTCCACCGGACCAGTGAATATCCTGAAGCACTCCCTGGGCAGGGTCCTCGGGCACGATGCCAAAGTAATCGTCCATCTTGTTCTTCCATATGACTTCTGTCTCCGATGGGTCGATCTCGTCCCTGAAAAGACCCAATTCGATATCGAATCTTAGAGCGATATGGAGATTGTAAGTCACCTCGTCGGCATCCACTCTGATGAAGGACGGTTCTACCCGGTTGATCCGCCTGTAGAATTCATCCTGATCGTGAGAATCCATAGCTGGAAATCTATCAATTAAAAGGGGATAAAGATAATCCATGAATTCCCTACTCCTTCCCACAAAATTTTCCCACATACGTGATTGGGATTCGTGATAACCCATGGAAACATACTTTCCAATCGGTGTTCCATACCATTCTTCTTTTTTACCCTGTTCGTACATTGCATGACCGGACTCGTGGATCAATGAGTATAGGGACGTGAGATTATCTTCACTGTACCTGTTCGTGATCCTCACGTCATCGCCCATACCGATTGTGAACGGATGGGATGTTTTATCTAATCTGCCGTGGTCAAAGTCATAGCCTATGTCTTCGGCAATCATTTTGCATAATTCCTGCTGTTTTTCAACCGGGAACTTTTTACCCTTGAATACACCCTCACCAGGTTTTTTACCTTGAGAGATTATCTTGTCGACTATCTGGGATAACTTTTTCTTCATGGGTTCGAAGACTTCGTTCACCCTCTTCGCTGTCATACCCGGGTCATAGGAATCTAGAAGGGCATCATACGGCTCGTTTTCGTATCCGATATATTCGGCCGCTTCCTTCCTTAGTTCAACGTTTTTCTTTAGATAGGGCAAGAACATCTCGAAATCGGATTTCTCCCGTGCCTTTTCCCAAGCAGCCTGACCTTCAGAAGCGGCTTTGGATATCTTCTCAATCAGCTCCTCGGGGATGTTGTAGTACCTTTCGAAATTCCTTGTCATCTCCCTTACATTGGCTTTTTCAACCTCGTTTAGTTCTTCATTGATCTCCGGTTTGTTGAGTTTGTCTAGCAGTTTTTTTAGTTTGTCCGATGTCAGCTTTTGATGATGGAGCTTGGATAGATATGCCTTGGTTTCAGCACGTCCACGAACGGCTCCTTTCGGCATGTATGTTCGCTCGTCCCAACCCAACAGACCGATGGCTCTCTCTATGTAATGTATCTCTCTAGATATCTTGAGCATTTGATCGTATTCTTTCATGGTTTTCCATAAAGAGTAACATTAGATATATTTAACTGGTTCATTTCGTGCATTTAAACGACTGTTAACAATTAATTATATATTATAGTATTAGCTTAATAGATTAATGGTGTATGCATGAGAAAATTAACCCTAGTTGTCTTATCGATATTATTTATAACTGCAATTTGTCAGTTCAATTTGGCAGGAAAGAGCGAGAAAAATAATGATTTTCAGTCCCCGGTCAACGTGGAATATTATGAAGATGAAGACAAGATATATCATTACGCAACGGAAGCGGAGATCGAACAGATGAAAAACGAGATAGGTATCAAAGACCCAAATGTGAATTACAACGAGATAATAGATGGTCACGGTACCGGTGTTGCACCTCCCACAGCGGAAGCGTGGGATAGGTACGTGGATGACCTTGTGATCGTAGATGAAATAAAGACGGAAAGGGCGATCCCAGGCCCGAGTCCAAGAGCGGTCGATCTCTCAAGCGATCCGCACTTCCCTGCGGTCGATACACAGGGAGGTCAAGGGTCCTGCGGTGCCTGGGCCATGACGTATTACACTTATGGATATCATGAAGCTTTGGATCATGGTTGGAGCGATGCCTCTTTACACAACAACCAACATCTGATGAGCCCGGCATGGACGTATAATAAAGTTAATGGAGGAAGCGACAGCGGTTCTTGGATGTGGGACAACGGATATGTTCTAGAAGATTGGGGTGGAGCGACCTTGTCATCCATGATGTATGACGACACGGATCACCTTTCTTGGGGTAATATCACAGCTTTCCGTGAAGCCCCTCTTCACAGAGCAGCCCAGGCTAACTATTTAGGACATACACCGACTGTCGATAATATAAAAAATTACATGGATAACAGTGACCCAGTGACATTCGTGATGGATGCCAACGAATATTCTAATGCTTTTTCTGACGGTAATTACATTATGTCCGCAACCGAATATGGAAGCCTCACATACAACCATGCACAAACGATAATCGGTTACGATGATACAATAACTGACGATGGTGAAACTGGAGCTTTCAGAGTAGTTAACTCATGGGGATCTTGGTGGGGGAACAACGGATATTATTGGCTGACCTATGACGCTTACAACGAGATAGCTGGAAACAACCTCTTATACGCAACTACTATCGATGATATCATTGGTTATGATCCATCCATGCTGGGAACCTGGCATTTCAACAGTGTGCCTACAAGGGATGCATCGATCACACTCGGTGTTGGGCAAGTCAGCTCACCGCAGGAGACGAGATCACCGTTCTTTGCAGCTGATTCAGTCCACGATATGCCTACATATCTCAGCCTAGATATAACAGAATTCCAGGATGAATTCGACTCTGGAACGACACAATTCTATGTTAATATCGGATCCGGTACGAACAACAGCGTGATCTCTTCTTTCAAGGTGGAACAGTATGATACAGTTTACTCAAGAGGTAAACCCACACAGGTCACCTTCCAATCAGGAGACGTGCCGGTATCGACTCCCGGTTATGCCAGGATAGACCTTTGGGACTATACATCAATAGGCATAAACGAAGCGGTGGACAACCAGGATCTAACATTTAAAACCGGAGGGCCGGTCAGTTGGACTGGTGTCGATCATACAAGTTGGACAGGCATGGATGCCATGCAGAGCGGGGATGTTGCTGACGGAAATATCAGCTATTTGGAAACCACAGTAACCGGGCCGATCAACGTAAGTTGGTACTGGAAGATAGATTCGGATCCTGGTGATGCGCTGATCATGTACATCGACGGAGGAACTTATCGCATTATTAACGGTTTCATGAATTGGAGAAAGGATTTCATTAATTTTTCAGATTCAAATTCACACGTACTGAGATGGGAGTACACTAAAGACACAAGTAATAGTTCATTTGAAGATGCCGCATGGCTTGACGACATACAAACCTACCATACCTGTGAGATCGATCTTTGGGCTTCGTCCCCATCGATGGGTTGGAATTTCATATCGACTAAATTGATACCTGATAATACAGATATACAAGCGATCCTAGAGGACAATAACCACGGTATAAACGGAAACTTCGACAAAGTGATGTCCTACGATTCGAACGATGGCATCTGGAGGAGTTATGTCCCCGGTCGTGCACCGCAGTTCAACAGCCTTCACGACTTGGATGAGACGAAAGGTTTCTGGATACATATGATTATGGACGATAGATTGAGGATAGTGGGTCAGGAACCGACTTTCACCGATATCACTTTGGTCCCCGGCTGGAATATGGTGGGATATCCAAGTGACCAGCCCATGAACAACGGAATACCTCCTGAGATATCAAAAGTAGGTTTCTTCGATGAAACGATGCCATACAACCTAAATTACCACTTCGATCCTGGTTCCTTCTTCTTTGAACCAAATCAAGCCTACTGGCTGTACAATTCACAATCATACGATGTATTATGGAACGTCACCTACTGACACGCGATCTCAAGTAAATCCGATCAAGATTCCCAGCACTTCAGCAAATTTAAATAAACAAGATGATAATCGGCGTGTGATATCATGAGTTCCGAACATAGAGGCATGGTCAAATCATCCCGCGGAGTAGAGGTTGAAGATGTAGAAGGTGCTGAAGGGATAACGGTTCAAAAGTTGATCGTCGAAAAACATGGATCCAAGAACATAAGGATGAGAAAGTTCACAATGGAACCGGGGGCCTGGATGGTACTACACAAACATGAAAATATCGAGCACCTCCAGTATTTTTTAAAAGGCGAGGTAGAACTAACGATGGGTGACCAAGTTTACGATGTAAAAAAAGACGACATAGTCTTCATCCCCGTAGGGGCGGCACATAAGTACGAGAACAAAGGAGAAGAAGAAGCTCAGTTCTTGTGCATCATACCGAACAAAGAGGTACAAACTAATATCCTAGATTGATCCTTTCTTTAATTTATCCGGATTAGTTTTAAATATATCTCATCAGTTCCCAGTGCATGCTTTCGGGAGACGTCTTAGGCGTTATCTCTGTGTATGTTTACGTCTTGATCCTTGTACTGCTGTCCGAAAAGATACTAAAAAATTATCCATTATTCAGCAGGAAATTTCTACATATCATGGTAGGGAATATATTCTTACTGCTCCCTATCTTTGAAACTCGAATCGCCATGGCATTTTTTGCAGCTGCGCCTTTTATATTCATCACCTATCTGATGAGCCCTTTATCGCCCTTAGATATAGGGAGCAATACATCATCAACAGGTCACGGCCTGGGTTTGGTCTACTATTCAATATCTTGGACCTTTCTGGCTTTCTTCTTTTTCGATCATCTTGAAATCATAGCGGTCGCCATCGTGGCCATGTCCTATGGGGATGGCTTTGCTTCACTCGTCGGAATAAAATACGGTAAGATGAGATACAATATTTTCGGGGACGAAAAGAGTCTAGAGGGTTCCATAACCATGTTTCTCGTAACATCTTTTACTGTACTGATCGTTCTAATTTATTATGATAGCGTTCCCTCAAACCTACTCGTTATACCATTGATAGTGTCGATCGCAACGATTACAGAAGGGATCGTTCCACGTGGATTGGATAACCTATCCATAGCCTTTACGACCGCAATATTTTATTACGCCTTCGTTTATATTTGGGTGTTATAATGCGATTCATAGTCGTTGATGGACTGGACGCCGCTGGCAAGGATACCCACGCCCGGATGATCAGGGACAAGTACTTAGCTGAAGGTGAAAACGTCATCCTGCGCTCCCACCCGACCAGGGACACTAAATACGGCAGAAAAGCGAAGAAGTATCTCTTAGGACATGGTAAAAAGGATAGATTCAAAGCGTCATTGTATTACAGTTACGACGTGCTCAACTCGATAAGAAATTACTATGGTGAGGCCGACACCGTTATTTTCGTGCGCTACCTTTGTGGGGTCGCTTATCTACCTAACCCTCTAGACAGATTCTTTTATGATTTTTTCTCTGGGCTGCTCCCTACCTCACCCTATATGTTCTTCCTCGACGTAAATCCAGAAGAATCTCTAAGGCGCTTAGAGAAGAGAGACGAGATAGAGATGTTCGAGAATAGAGAGGCTCTTAGAAAGGTTAGAAAAAAAGCTCTACGGCTGGTAGATGGTTGGCATATCATCGACACAACTCAGTCGATAAGACAATCACAGAGAGAGATAGAAAACATACTGGATAAGTTAGATAACAACGGTTTCGACATGGAGCTTAATCATCCAGATGATACGGGGGCAAATTCAGGAGGGTATGAGCGGTTTTATAATTGATGTAAAAAATAATTTATTAATTCTCCGCTAATTATAAATAGTAAAAGCAAATAATGAATATACTTACTTAGCCGGAGGGCTAAAAATGAGCGAAGAAGAAGAACTAGATGAGCTATTTGACGAAGAAGAAGAATACGAAGAGGAAGAGGAAGAGATTGAAAGGAGTTCAGGAGGTTTCAATTTCGGTATAATAATACTCTTACTAGGGTTGATTGGAACCGTAGGAGTAGCGGCCATAAAGATGACCTCTACAGGCCCTATGGATGAATTCATGGGTATAACGAATCCAGAAGGAGTTTACGGTAGATATTTCCTTTCAGGAATGGTAGGCGGCATAGTGGTACTTTTGATTGGACTAGTTGCGACAATAAAGATGAGGTCTGCGCCAATAGTAACAGAGGAAGAAGAGGAATGGGAAGAGTTCGAAGAAGAGGAAGATTTCGAAGAGGAGACGGAAGGAATCTGTCCAAGCTGTGGAGCAGTGATCCCGATAAGTTCAGCAGCATGCCCCGAGTGCGGTGAAGAATTGGCTCCACCGGAAGAAGAGATGGCTGAAGAAGACATCGACGAAGAACTGGGATTGACTGATGAGACGATTGAGTGTCCGATATGCGGTGCAGAAGTACCTTCTGATGAAGCGGAATGTCCGGAGTGCGGCGAACCTCTTGGTGAAGAAGAAGGTGAAAAGGAAGAAGATCTCTTCTCAGATCTAGAAGATATTTAACTTCAAAACCCCCTTTCCTTATAATTTTTTTATTCTTTTGATCGGAACAGACTGAATAGTGTTTTGCGTACATACTGAAAGATATCTTTCACCAAACGTATGACTTCGTTTAAGAATACCCTGCTCTTCTCAAAATACATCACTGCAGCTACGATCAGGGTAAAAAGGAGTCCTGTTGATGTATCGGACATCGATGGGTATCGAGAAGCGGTTTCCGCCGCTCCAAGGTGTTCTCCAATAGACACGGTTTGCTCTGCCATCCATACACCGTAATTCAGATTAAAATCTGGTAACGGTATTGGTCCAATAAATTGGATATACATCGATATCTGTAGGTAGTAGAAATCTGTCAGCAATGGATAGAGCAGAGCCACACCGTCACTTAGATCGAAGATGAGCGATGCGAACACGTAGAAAAAAGCGATCCATGCATAATCTAAGTATTTGGGTTTATATTTTTTGATATATATAGTTATGATCAATGGTATTATCAGGGCGACGAAGAGGTTGTGAAAAAGCATGCGGTGAGCCCTGAAGAAGACATCCAGGTCTATGACCATCGTGAATGGGAGCATCAATAACGCCTTCCTGGTTTTCACCCTCATCGCTAGAAGGATAAGAAGCGGTATAGTTACCTGTGTAAATATGTCCATCCTATCATGATAGGTCAACTAGATATAAAAAAATTTAGATAACCGCAGTTAGTTACCTACCTGTGAAACTAGAAGGTCTCTTGAAACGGGATAAATTCACCTGGATGCTTTTTTCTCTTTCTTTAATGTTACTTATGGTAACTATTATACTCACCGACCCGGGCCATCCAGAAGCTTCGTCGTATTGGTATATATCAGAACTCCATTGGACTTTCTGGCTCGGCCTCCTTTTATCGATATTTTGCGTTTTGAACATCTTGTATAGTGATAGTAATAAGCTGATCAAAACAGTATCTATCATCCTCCCCGTACTTTACGTATACACACTCCCGTCAGTGGTACACGACATGCTGCCGGTTTTTGATGTGTATCACGTGATCCCGCCTGCGCTTTCAATTCTCGAAACGGGAGGGATAAATCTAGCACAAACCAACTTTCCAGTTTCTCATGTTTTCTATGCATCAGGCATATCGGTTTTAAATTTAGACGGGCTGGTATATGCAAGACTCGTACCCACTTTGATAGCCTTAGTAGTTGTTCTAGGGATATACGTTGTAGCTAGAAGGTTTGATGAAAGGTACGCTGCTTTTGCCCCCCTTATATTCGTTTCACTCAATTGGTACATGGAGTACCACATGGCGAGGCAGGGGTACGGAGTGATGCTCTGGACAATATTTTTCGTTTTCCTTTTCCTAGCGATCTATGAAAACGATGTTAGGCTTGGCATACTGGCCGGGATACTGCTTATAATGACGATTCCCTCCCACCCCGGTATCATCATCATCGTTTCCTTCAATCTGATCTTTCTAGCCGGATTCAAAGTCGTCGATAACATCAAAAAAAGAGACCTATCCCAATGGGCTATCTTTCTCTACCCCGCTGTATTTTTTCTTACTTTATTCATCGCCTACAAATTCGTGCCGGAGATAAACGAGTTTCTAGGAGGTCTCATTGAACAGGTTCAACAAGGGGGCTTTCAGGGGTTCGCATTGGGAGGGCCTCCCAGCAGCAGTAAAAACTACCTCTTCACCAATCGAGTAAGGATGGCCATGGGATTATTCCACACTTTATTTGGATTCCTAGCCTTGGTCCTTATGTATATAAATGGTAAACAAAAGACCCTTGTCATGGGGAGCTGGTTTTTAGGATGTTATCTATGGTTGGCTTACTCTTTCACTCACAACGGATATCTAGTCGAGAGGAGTTTTTTGACCTCTGTTATCCCCGCTTCAATAATGATCCCATATCTTCTAGATAGAGGTAATCTACCCTTTAAGAGATTCGACCTCGACCGTGCCCTAGGCGTCACAACCGTTTTTATCGTGGTTTTCTTCCTTTTATTCATCCCGATAGCCAAGAACAGTGTAGATTCGATCGAAACACCGTCCCGCTCGGCTTTCAACGCCGGGCGTTTCGCTCAGAACAACATGGAAGGACGTGTTTACATGACCGACACACACGAAGGTATGTTCAGATACCTGGAGGCGACCACCAATTCATCGGTATCCTTCAGATCTAGGAGAGCGGGTGCAGCCGAGAGATACGAACTGGGTATGAATTTTGGCTACAGTGTACCCGCTACAAGCAACCCCAGCGTGTCTCCACTCTTGTTCACAGACTATTTTCTGAACTACTTCACGGTAAGATACGGTAACGAAACCGTCGCTAATGAGATGAGATCATATGAAGAACGGGTATCTCGACTGAGCAGCAACATATATGACTCTGGCAGCGCTCGTGTTTATTCCAGGATATGATATATCGCTCTCTCGTAGTCAGAAGCTATGTGGTTCCAATCGAACCTTTTCACGCATGATGGTTCGATATCTAACGACAGCGACCTATGCAGTTCACCCATGAACTCTTCATCGGTATGATACGACAAAACACCGTCCACCATACTGAAAAGCTCTGAGATAACGGGCATATTGGTGGTCAGAACGGGCACTCCACAGGCTAGGTAGTTCAACACCTTACTACCCATGGTGAACTCGTTCATGGCCAACGGTTTTCTGGGGTTGAGTCCTACATCCATCGCTGATATATACGGTGCCAGATTTTCATAGGAAACTCCACCGCTAAAGACCACGTTTTTTTGGATGTCATTTTTTCCGATAAGCTCTTTCAGATGTTCAATGTAGTTGGTGTGCAGCGAGGGTCCAACGATGAACAGAGTTGCATTTTTGTACCGATCTTTTATCCTCGGAAATAGAGAGATTATATGTTCTAAATCTATCCATTTTTCCAAAGAACCCACGTAGCCGATGACGGGTCTAGTAAGATCGTATCTCTCCGCGATAGATGCGTCATCTGCTGGATGCAGTAAAGAACAGTCCACACCGTTATGAACAACTTCTATGGTAGAATCGGTTTTATCCTGGAGATATTGTTTAAATCTACTAGTCGTAGTTATCAACCCTTTCGCCCTCTCGATCTGTAAATCCATCAGATGACCTGCGGTCATATGGACTAGTCGATCCAGTGGAGGGTGATAGTAAGCGGAAGCGCTCTCCGGTAGATGATCGAGATAATCGATTATGAAGGGGGTGTCCAGGGTATTCAAGATCGAACTGGGGATGATGTTGGCTGATATAATAGCGTCGTACTTGCCACTTATATCTGCGATCCTTTTCCAGTGTGATAACGACCTTCTAAGATAGTACTGTTTGACGTTCCTACGTCTATCAGTATCCCTGTCCATCTTTATGAGGTTGCAGTTGGTCCCACGGATCGGTTTACTGAAGATTTTAAACTCGCAGACATCGACCTCATGTTTTTTTGACAATCTATCGAATATGAAGTTCAATCTGTTCGGCACGGGATGACCGAGCCAATCCGTAGTCGGTATGACCAATATTTTCATAGATCCAATTAATGGATTGAACATCAGTTCTAAAAATGTTTCGTGTATTATCCCTCATACCATCTTTCAATAATTTTCTAAGAACCAACCTATCGTTTCTTCCAATCCCTCTTCGATAGACACCTGGGGTTTATATCCAAGCTCCTTTTCGGCTTTGCTCACATCACAGTAACTGCGGTATATCTCTCCGGCTCTCTCTTCACCGTACTCCGGTTCTGGAAAGCTGACTTCGTCCATCTTTTCCTCCATGATCTCTCTGATCTTATGGTAGAGTGAATTCACACTGGTCTCTTCCCCGGTTCCCAGTTGGTAAAGGTCGAATCCCGGTGACGATTTTATCAGCGAAAGGTAGACCGCGTTGGAGATATCCCTGGTGTGGATGAAATCCCTGGTCTGTTCACCATCTCCGTATATAACGGGCACTTCATCGTCCAAGATCTGCTTGATGAACTTAGCCACAACGCTGCCCTTGTGCCATGAATTAGGCCCGTAAACGTTGGAAAATCTGAGGGCAGATGTGCTCAGGTCGTAGCTTCCTGCAAAAGCGCTGCAGTACCCCTCACAGGATAACTTACTGGCACCGTAGGGCGATAATGGCATAGGTACTTTCCCCTCGTGTACGGGCTGTTCCTGATCTCCCAGTGGGGCGGCTGAAGATGAAAATGTAATGCCTTTTATCCCCTCTTTTACTGCATTATTTAAAACGTTGATGGTGCCCATGATGTTGATATCAGCGTCCGTTTCTGGGTCATCTATAGAGCTCATGACATCGGTTTGAGCAGCTAGATGTACCACGTAATCACATCCATGGATGGCAGATCTTACGTCGTCTTCCGACCTAACATCACCGCGGTAGAAATCTATACGTGATTCATCGTAGTTTTCAATGCTTTCAAGATACTTTACTTTACCGGCACTCAAGTTATCGAGAACGTTGATGCCCCAATCAGTTGTTTCCATCAGGAAATTCACCAAGTTCGTTCCCACGAATCCACATCCACCAGTGATCAATATATTTGCCATGATAATCCACGTTTTTTTGTATTCATTCGATTAAATGTCGACCTTACCCTCTTTCTTAAGCTTCTCGATTGCTTCGTCTTCCTTTTCTTTTAGACTTTCCTCATCTCGGAGCATCTGCTCTACGGATCTGTTCTGCTCAAGTAGAAGTTGTAGTCTGCGGTTCCTCTCCTCGGCTTTCTCTCTCTTCATGCTGACCACTTCGCTCTTCATCTCCATGGCCCTTTGATGGTAATGGTCGGCTCTTTCTTTTACTTTGATGTACTTCTCGTGCCATTCATCGGAGACTTTATTGAGTTCGTGCAGTTCACCGTACAATTCCTGGACCACTTCATGGTATTCCTGAGATTTTTCCGAGTACTCCACCACTTTTTCATGCTCTTTATCCGCTTCAGCGAAGAGCTCGTCTATTTTCTCGTCCAGATTATTTATCTCGGTCAAGATACCGTCCTGCTCTGACAGTAACTGCTCTTTTTCTTTGAGTTCCTCTCCCTTATTTTTAATCTCGTCAAGGAGCTCTTTTTCAGCCTTTACGGACATAGGTGTGGTCTGTTGTTTGAGTTCCAATGTTTTGATTTCAGCACTCAATTCCTCCACACGTCCTTTTAGGTTGTCCACGAGTTTTTCCCTTTTCTCCTTCTTAAATTTGATGAGTTCTTTGGCCTTGGCTTGAAGTTCATTTCTCTTTTTCTTGTGTTTTTTCGCTTTCTTCACCAGTTCGTCCCTTTTCTTCTTCTTTTTCTCCAGTTTCTTGCGTACCTTCTTTTTTTGCTCGTTTACGCCGTCCCGTTCCTCCCTGAAGAACTTCGCCTCTTCGTTGAGCTCGTTCCTCTTCGCGATCAACGCTCGAAATCTCTCTTCGGCATTGCGTATTTCCTCTCGACTGACATCTTCTTCTTCCTCATCGTCTTCCATTAGCGATCACTCTCTCATTAATCGGCAATCGATATAAGATTTTCCTTTCATATCTCAAAATTTTCCTTGATATAATTGTAACCTTTCTCTATGGCTCTTAAATTCAATTCGACGTATTTCTCCGGGAACTCTGCTCTAACGGTTCGTTTCAGTGCGTCTAAAGAGATATCCTCCGATACAGCGGCCATGGCACCTAGGAGGACTATATTGGCTGCTTTGGCAGTACCGATATCGTCGGCTATCTCACCGGCCGGGACCGCGTATACGCTGCCTTCGATATCTGGAACATCGACGACCCGTGTAGAATCGATTATTAGGTTATCGACTCTGCACACCATATCTTTCCATTCGTCTAGTGTTTTTTGATACAGCAGGATGAGATAATCTGGTATATCTATGACTAGATCGTTGACCTCCTTCTTATCAGCGATTATATCTGAGAAAGCGATCCCGCTCCTAACCGCAGCGGAGTAAGAACGTGTTTGTATGGCTTCATATCCCTGCTCAAGAGCCAAGGATTTTGCCAGGATCTGCCCCGATAGAACAGTTCCCTGGCCAGCCCATCCCCCGATCCTGATCTTTATCATCTCGGTTCACCACCCTGTTCAATTATCTGCTTGTATATCTCTTCGCACAGTTCCGGCCTGTCGATATCCCTGATCCTGCCAACGTATATCTTATCACTATTTTCGTCTTTACTGGTGTTCTCCTTGTACCATTCCAGCATCTCAACGCCGGACATCCCCATCTTCTTGCCCGTCCTAGTGGGACACTGGCTGAAGACCTCTATGAACGACATCCCTTTCTTGTCGAGGGCGTACTCGACCTCCTTTATCAGCTCTCTCATGTGGTAGGTAGTCCAGCGTGCCACGTGGCCGGCGCCTGCAGCTTTGACCACTTCGGCGACCTGCATCCCGCTCCCCGGATTGCCGTAAGGAGTGGTCAATGTTTTCTCTCCGTAATCTGTGGTCGGGGCTGCCTGCCCTCCAGTCATCGCGTAGAGACCGTTATTTATCATCAAAACGTTCAGGTCGACGTTGTTTCTAGCAGCATGTATAAGATGATTGCCCCCGATCCCAGCGCAGTCGCCGTCACCTGATACGACTATCACGTCTAAGTCTTTGTTTGCCAATTTAACTCCCAATGCATGTGGTATAGCCCGTCCGTGGGTGGTATGGAGTGTATCAACTTTCCAGTATGGTGATGGTATCCAAGCGGAGCATCCGATCCCTGATACCGCAACGATTTTGTCTTTATCGATATTCTTATTTTCGACGGCTCTTGAAAGAGCGTTGAGAACCATACCGTCTCCACATCCAGGGCAGAAAGCAGATGGGTAATTCCTTACGTATTTTTCCCGTATTTCCCTTCCCGTGGTCATGCTGACACCTCCTTGATCTTCCTGTAGATTTCATCCATGGTGGGCAGTGAATTCACCCTATCGTAGATGTGGAGTTTCTCCCTGTCGATACACCTCTCCACTTCCATGCGGTATCCCCGCAGAGAGAGCTCTGCCAGCAGGATATCAGCTTTTTCTCCCAACTCCCTTAGCTTCTCCTCGGGACTTGGCCACATCACCTTTGGTCTGAAATATCCTACGTTCAATCCCTCTTCTCTGGCTTTTTTGACTGCACCCAAAGCAGGTCTGGACATGGACCCGTATGATACAACGATCAGATCCGCATCATCAGTCCATCGTTCCTCATAATCCTGGATATCATTTCTGTTGTCGTTGATCTTGGCACTGAGCCTCCTGACCAGTCGATCCTGAGTATCGTAACCGGCGGTGTCTCTTGTGCCGTCACCCTTGTGTGTAGAACCGGTCACCATCAGTTCGTGGCCTTCACCGAATTTCGGCATGGGTGGGACATGATCTTTTTCATCGGTATCGAAGAAGTACGTATCCCCTGGTCTCGGTTTCTTCCTTTCCACTGTTTCGACTTCCTCTGGGATGGTCAGTTTCTCGCGTAGATGACCGACGCCGGCGTCGGCTAAAAGTATGACCGGAGTACGGTATCTCTCCGCCAGGTTGAATGCTCTGACCGTTAGGTCGAACATCTCCTGGACTGAGTTGGGAGAGAGTGCTATTATCTCATAATCTCCGTGGGAGCCGAAGCGTGCCTGCATTATATCACCCGTCCCGGGTTTTGTCGCCTGTCCGGTAGATGGTCCAGCCCTCTGGATATCGACGATCACACACGGAGTTTCTGTCATAACAGCGTATCCTAGGTTCTCCTGCATCAATGAAAATCCGGGTCCGCTTGTAGCTGTCATAGATTTAAGTCCAGCCCACGAAGCACCGGTTATGGCAGCCATACTGGATATCTCGTCCTCCATCTGCACGAACCTTCCTCCAACCTTGGGGAATTCTCTGGAGAGGTGGTTCATCACCTCGGACGCTGGAGTGATCGGATATGCAGCGTAGAACCCGCAGCCGACCTTCATAGCCCCCTCAGCACAGGCTTCGTTACCTTCCATAAAGTAAGTTCCAGCTTCTTTCATTCTTCACCCTCCTGGTTTTCACTTTCGTCTTCTATTTCCTCAACGCTTATAGCGAAATCTGGACAGTAAAGTTCACATCTCCTGCATACGATGCAGTCTTCCGGTCTAGCCGCTTCGGTAAAATAGTTGCCGTATTTGTTTAGGTCCTCGGACATCTCCAGGACGTCCTTGGGGCAGAATCTTATACATATCCCGCATCCAGTACACAGGTCCCTGTCGATGGAGATTTTGAATTTTTTGGACATGATACCTAGTTGGGCGAAATCAATCAGGGATATAAAGGTTATTGATGTGTGATTTTAAATCAATCTATGGGGGGCCACTGTCTCATCTTCTCCCTGGCACCCAGCTCCTTTTTCGCATCTTTGGCTTTGGGATCGACATCGGTGCCGCATCTTATGCACCTCAGCTTACCGTCTTTCGTGTAAACGGCTCTGTAATTCCTGCAGTTAGGGCAGATGAAACCAGCATCTATACCTGCTGTTGTCTTCTCCTCGGATTCGGGTCTCTCCGATCTTTTCCTCTTTACACCGGAAGGCCTCCTTATAAGCCATGTGACACCGCTTTTGATGTAATGGTAGGTGAAGTAAAAACCTAGTACGATCCAAATGAATATTATTATGACCACTCCGTTCAGCATGTACTCAGGCAGTCGATAGTATATAGCGGTGTAATCCCAAACGAAGTGCAGGATGATGCATGAATATAAACCATCCTTTACGTAGAGATAACCGAAAACCAGGCCAGCGATGAAAGTGGGTACGAGTTTGTAAAGATCCCATGAACCTAGATGTGCGGTGGCGAAGATTACAGACGAAAGGAGGATGAACCAGATAACATTTCTATCCCTCAATCCAAATCCGCCCAAGATGTATTTTTTCCAATCTGTTTTACCCTTCACATAGGTCAATAACAGCATGGGTATCCCGATGAAGGGGATCCTCACGACTATCTCCTCCCAAGCTGCAGCACGAGTAAGACCATATATCAACACCCATAGTTTCTCATCTTCCAGTCCTGGGGTTCTAGGTGTTGCTCCACCAAAGTCCACCAATATAGTGTAGAGGAAGTGGATGAACATGAGTGCACAGATGAGGAAAGCCAGTCTAGCGATAGGTGACTCGAAAATATTCTCCAATTTTTCCTTATTATGAATTTCGAAGGATTTGAAGAACCCGGTTATACTTTCTCGGCTCTTGTAAAAGAGCGCAACTATTGACAAGATAATACAGAGAACGAGGAAGATGTAATAACCGGCGAATGCTACTCCCCCCGCTTCGAACAGCGGAACTACCAGGAACAGAACGGCGTAGATCAAAGTAGAATTGTTAAACGTTTGTGGAAGTACTATATTAATCGACCAGCCGAGTAAAACAATGTTAGCGAATAGATACACTAGGAATGTGATTATAGCTACGATAGAAAATATTTTTTTGATTTTATCGATCACTACCTTTAATTCTTCATTTGGACCGTCCCACCCAGCAACGATCTCATAACCACAGTACGGACACGTGTTTTCTTCTGTTTCGTTACCGCATCGTGGACATTTCATAGCTTTCAATCCTTACTGTTGATTATAACAATTTCCCTAGTAAGTTTATTTTTGACTCAGCCCTCTGGATTTTCTAACATCTCAAGCACCTTTCTGGTATTTTCTATATCCTTTTCTGAATCCAAGACCTCGAAAATGTCTAAAGCTTCTTTCAATATCCTGACGGCTTCTTTATAGTTCTTCAAATCTTTATAAACCAATCCTAGTTCGTACTTGCTCTTCGCCGTGTTGTAGGGTATATCTAGATCTCGCAATATCTCCAGTGCCATCCTCAAGTATTTGATGGCTTCTTTGTACTTTCCGTCGATCCTATATATCATACCCTTGATCCTGTAATCCGCGGCTAGGCCTACAAGGTTTCTAACTTTTTTAAGATTATGTTCTCCTTTATCTGCGTACTGGAGAGCTTCATCCAGCTTTCCGATCTCTGCAAGTGCCTGTGCCTTGTTCAAATACCCGTAACCCATTATTATATTGTTGTTTACCTTTTCCGCAGATTCTATGGTCTTATCAAAGTACTCTATTGCCTTCTCATATTCTCCCATCCTCATGTATTGGTCTCCCATGTTGTTGTAAGCCCTGCCCAGTTGGCTGTATGCATTCTCACTCTTGAGGGGCGGTAAACACCTTTTATAATACTGGATCGCTAGTGGACCATCGCCCTTCTGGATACAGATGTTCCCCATCTCTAGATAGGTCGTAGCGAGTACTTTTTTATTCCCTACTTTCTTCGCATTCTCTACGGAGTTTTCGTACAATTCCATCGCCCCATCAAAATCACCTTCACGCCAGATCACGTGCCCCAATCCACTGGACGCCTTGGCTATGCCTTCGGCATCGTCTAACTCTTTGTACATCTGTATTGCTTTGTTGTAGTTTTCCTTCGCCTTCTCGAATTCCTGGATCTCTTTGTAAACGTCGGCAGTATTTCTCAGTGAATCCGCTTCCATCTTTTTATTTCCTTCATCCAAGCTGATCTGGTTCAGCTTTTCCAAAACTTCCAAGGATTTGTCCCAGTTGTTGATCTCGTAGTAAATGTATGCTAGTCTATCGAGGAGGTCCTTTTTCATCTCTTCTTTATCTTCTATCTCATCCGTTTCATCAAGGGAGGACAGTGCTCTCTCTAAGAATCCAGCGGCCACCTCCATCGCAAAGTTGTTGATGGCTTTTTCAGCAGCCTTGATGGAATAATCGAACGCCTTCGTAAAATCCCTCCCCTCGTAAAAGTGCCTGCTGAGTGAAGAATAATGCTCGCTAAGTTTCTCTTTGTAATAATCCTCCATAATCTCCCCGACCTGCTGGTGAAGAACTCTTTTCCTGCTCTTACCCATGTTCTTGTAGATTATCATCCGGGTTTGAAGATGGTTGAACCTGTACATCTCTCGATCCGTTTCCGTTACCTCGTGGATAATCCCATGTTTTTCCAGCTCTTCGATGAAGTCAAGGAGTTCGACAACATCCATGCGTACTATGGATTCCAGGATTTCGAAATCGAATTCGGTTCCGATGACTGCTGCGTACTGCAGTAACCTCTTTTCGGTCGTTTTCAAACGTTCTATCCTTCTCTGGGTGATGTCCTCGATGGTTTTCGGTATCCTCAAACCGGTCAGTTCCTCTTCTGGATTCCAATCGAATGAATATGGGTCTATCATCTCCTCGGATATCAGTGAGTTGATTATCTCTATAACGTAGTATGGATTACCTTCAGATTCGTGATAAACCATATTCAAAAAGTTGTCCGGTAGTTCATCGGCATTCAATTTGTTGGATATCAACTCTGATATGGCATCTCTATCGAATCTATCTAACTTGACTTTGTGGATGATACCCTCCGTTGAACCTCTTTCGAGAAAGCCCTCGAACGGATATTCTTCACCAACGTCACTGATCAACTCTTCTGGTCGGTAAGCACCGATGATCAAGACACGTTTATCGTAGATCTGACGTATAAGGTAATGGAGAAGCTGAACGGATGAATCGTCCATCCACTGGAGATCGTCAAGGAAGACCAATAGAGGGTTTTTATACGATATAGCTTTCACTGCTCTTCTGAACTTATCAAAAAACATCTCCCGTTGATCCATTATAGAGATGGATATATCTTCTTCGTCTTCTTCGACCACCCCCGCCATACCCATGGGCATGCCGTACTGTTGTTCTTTTTCTTTTCCGGTTTCCATACCCTCGATATAACCTTCGAATGCATCAAGAAAAGGTAGATACGTGGTCGTTCCTTCGTGGTAAAGGCATCTGCCTCTAAGGAAAACGAAACCGTCCTCTTGACACTGTTTTCCAAAGTGATAGGACAATCTAGTCTTGCCCACACCCGCTTCTCCTTCTAGAAGTACGAACTTCCCGTTGCCCTCCTCAGCTTCTTCTTTAAAGAACTTTAATTCTTTCAACTCTTCTTCCCTGTCGATGAATTTCTGTTTAACGTCTTCTGTAGAGCTTATCATGGTTGATTATCTCCTAACGCACTTTGTATATAAAAATTTATGTTGTTGTATGAAAGAAGAGAAAAGGGGTGCAAGGTTACTTCTTCTGTTTTACCTTGGTAGGCACGATCTTTTCGAGGTCTCCCTTTTCGACCTTCTCTTCCAGCGTATCTCTCAGTTTGAACTTTTGTATTTTTCCTCTTCCAGAAACGGGTAAATCTGTACCTACGGAAACGTATCTTGGCACCTTGGCGCTGGCGACCTTACCGTACAGGTAGTCCACGACATCCACGGGTTCTAGGTCAGCCCCTTCGACGGGAACGACCGCCGCAGCTACTACTTCACCTAAGTCTTTATCGGGGACTCCGACGACACCGACTTCCTGTATCTCGGGGTTTTCTATCAGGTACTCTTCGATCTCTCTCGGGTAAACGTTCAATCCACCGACGATCACCATGTCCTTTTTCCTTCCAACGATCTTAACGTACCCTCTCTCGTCCATCTCTGCCAGGTCACCGGTATGTAACCAACCGTTTTCTATTGTTTCTTCCGTAGCTTCGGGTTTGTTGTAGTAGCCCACCATCACGTTGTATCCCTTGACAAGGAGCTCTCCGGTCTCTCCGGGTTCTACTTCTTCACCTGCATCATCGACAACCTTGATCTCCTGGTCCGGCATGACTCTACCCACGGTCTCGACCCTGTCCTGAACGGAATCATCGAATCGTGTCATGGTGACACCAGGGGAAGCTTCGGTTAATCCATATGTTATGGATACGTTGCAGCCCATATCGTTGATAACGGATTTCATGGTATCTACTGGACAGCTGGATCCGGCCATGATACCGGTCCTTAGAGAGCTGGTGTCGTAGTCTTTCTCCTTCGATACTTCGAGCTCCCTGATGAACATGGTCGGGACACCGTGGATCATCGTCGCTTTCTCCCGTTCAACCAGTTCCAAAGCATTGTACGGATCGAACTCGATCAGAGGTATCATGGTTCCCCCGAAAACGACCATCAACGTGATGCTCATCACGTTGCCGAAGCAGTGGCTGAATGGGACGGGTATTACCAACTTATCACTATCGGATGCGTGTAAGATCTCACCCTGGTCGTGGGCGTTCTTGATTATCTGATGGTGTGTCAGCATGACCCCCTTGGGTTTACCCGTGGTACCGGATGTGTAGAGTAGGAAAGTCACGTCGTCGGGTTCGGTTTCCCTTTCCGTTTTCATGTAGACCTCATCATCTCTCCAGCCTACCCCCTGTTTCAAAGCTTCCTCGTACTTCACCGTGGGTATCTCATCGCTCTCACCCTCTAGTAAGATGATTGTATCCAATTTATCCAGTGATGGATAGACTTCCTCGAGTATCTCCAAGAAGTTGTACTTGCCGTGCTGAGCTGTGGTGATAACGGCCCTGGCATCGGAATCGTCCAACATGTACTGTATCTCACCGCTCTTGTACCAGGGATCCGTCGGTATTACGGATGCGTCGATCTTCGGTATAGCGAACCAAGCTACCACCCATTCGGGTAGGTTCGGCAGCCAGATCGCCACCTTATCCTCTTTACCCAGTCCTCTCTTCTTCAAAAAATGAGCCAGTTTCTCGGCTTCCTCGTTGAGTTCTTCGTAGGTAATTCTTCTATCTTCGAAGATTATCGCTTCTTTATCAGGATATTCTTCTGCTCTGTCTTCTAAAAGTTCTCCGATGGTTGTTTTCTTCATTTTTAGATGCCCCATTATCTCTTTTGAGCCACCTATCTAGGATGAAAATATAAAGTTTATGGGCACAGTTAATTGGAAATCCTAATGGCTCTCCAGATGATTGACAAAACTTGCTTTTGTCATTGTTTGGAAATATCATTTCCGAATATCTCTCGAGCAGAGCTCTACCGAAAAATCTAGTGATTTTCCGTCGAATATAGGAATGGGTTCCCATTTTATTGGAACAAGGTTCCAACACGTATGGGAATGGGTTCCCATTTTATTGGAACAAGGTTCCAACACGTATGGGAATGGGTTCCCATTTTATTGGAACAAGGTTCCAACACGTATGGGAATGGGTTTCCAACACCATTTGAAATTGTTGAGAACAATTCCGAAACACCGTCAGGTACGAACAATTTAAAATAACCTCCCGAAGCAGGAATAGGTCTGCATGAAATGCCCTCATTTGCCTAAACTTTGCATAAAATTTATAAATGTTATAATAAATATACATGACACCATGGGAAGAACGACTATCGCAGTGAAGGAAGAAACAAAGAATCAATTGAAACACCTGGGTAGGAAAGGAGAATCCTACGATCATATAATAGAAAGACTTCTAGATATCAGTAAAGAGGAATTGGACCTTATAGACGAAGTTTACAAAAGGATCAGGGAAACGGATAGGAAGGAGTATGTTAAACTTGAAGACGTATGATATACTCCTCAATCCAAAAGTTGAGAAAGAGCTTAGAGGTCTATCTAAAGAGACTAATAAGCGGATTAAAGAATCGTTGAGTAAGCTTTCTAAAACACCTAAGAGATCAAGGAGTGGTGCAGACATCAAAAAGCTGGCAGGAGCATCTGACCCGGTTTTATATAGGTTAAGAGTAGGAGAACACAGAGCTATTTATTGGGTGGACGAAGAGAATGAACAGGTTTTGGTTGAAAAGATCGCTCCCAGAAAAAAGGCTTACAGAGATATCTAGGGCATCAAATGATTGATCCATACGATAAACAATGGACCAAACAGATATGAGCTTTTTTCTATGAGGTATGTGCAAAGCTTCTCCTTTCTTTCAGAAACCGTTTTGGTTTCCTGCGGATCCGCTTGAGTTCGTGGAGAAAAAATGAGCAGTAATCTATTAGATATTATTACTTTTTATACAATATAATACCATATAAACAGTTTATATCAACCAACTAGGGTGTAGAAAAAATCGAGATTACAATTCTTCGTAATCGATCTTAGATTTAGATCACCAAGATTTATCAAAAAACTCTTGGTCCTATCAAGTTCTGTGTTACCCCGTATTCAAATACCTGGAGAAGGTAGCGAAGCGAAAAAACTGCTGGGGCACTATTGTATTTACGCAATGGATTGCGCAATTTACCGATTATTTACGCAATGGATTGCGCAAAACTTCATATTTTGTTGCCCCTAAATCGCTCCAAGTCGGACAGTATGTTGAATGAATGGAGGATATCGGGGCGGTTGTGGAAGTGAATAAAGATTGATCGATCTTAGCCTGTAATACGATTACCAAAACAGTTTTATCGTTATCAATCCATGGTCCTCGCTAGGTGAAAATCATGTTCGCAGTAAGACCTCGGATAAGCCAATCACGTTGCCGGCGAAAGAGGAACAAGACGATAGGGATGTGTGTCAAGGGATCAGACCCGCCTGGTAGTCTGTTCGGGATGCCGATGTTTCAACCACAATCTACGTTTGTGGACTACTCGGACGTACCGTGTAACCACACGTCATGTCCTAGTTCTACCAACATTTCTCCCCCATCATTTCCTTCTCCCAGATTTAACCGTTTCAACGGTATCAACCTAGGTCTAGGTACATTTGAATCTCAACAACCTTACCTAAACGATACCTTTACCGAGCAGGTAAACGAATATCCGAACAATCCATGTTCTCCCATATATTGTGATCACAAGGAAACTGAACTCGGCGAGTACGGCTACATCACCGATCCGTGGGAGAAAGACACCGATGACGATGGATGGGCCGACGGTGATGAGGTGTTTGGAACAAATCACACCTATGGAATACCGTCGAATCCGTCTAGAGTTGATACTGACTTGGACGGAGTGAATGATCCCGATGACATCGACCCGCAGCACGACCTGATGGCACACATCAAGGCGAAGGACTTACCAAAAGCACTCCGTAAGATTCTGGAGTATGCCGAGGAAGACGACGATGCTGATGAAATGTCGCCTAACTTGCGGGGACTCGTAAGTATAAAAGCAAGTGCTAGCGATATAGAGTTGCTGTTGGAATATCTTGTGGAGAACAAGACCGGAGCCAAACCGTACAAGCTGGTCGGTGTTACGGAACAGTTCTTCTATCTCAACTTACCGGACGACATAATCGAGCTGACACCTGCGAAGTCGCCGAGGCAGAGTGCACAGGGAGAGATCAACAAGGAAGAAGGGTTCGTCGGTGCCATAGCAAGCGGTGCGCTGGACGCTGCCGGTGTTGCCTGGAGCGTGGTAGTGGCGGGTGCTGAATTCTACGCTAATCTCGTTGAAGCGGCGCTGGAGTATGGTATGGAGATGCTCGGTACGCTGTGGAGTGTGTTGGGGGATGTTGTAAGTACGGTTGTTGAGGCGCTGGGCGTGCTGGTTGAATATATATGGGGTTTAATAAAACAGATGTTCAAAATAGTTTTCAAACCATTGTTAGATCGAATAGATGAATGGGCTGAAGCGATCGACAATAAGGCAGATGAAATACTAGGGATTGATTCTACTAGTGGTAGAAATAGTTTAACAAATGAAAAACCAAAACACATCCTTTTGATGGAGCTATTTGCATTAATTTTCAGTTCTTTCATGGTGTCATTAATAGTTGCTATCGGTTGGACTCTAAAGGCGGTTCAGGAACTTGGAGATAAATTCCAGACAATATTATCTGGAGGAGCTAGTAAAGTTGCTGGTTCGATGTACAAAGTAAGTGCCGCATTTGCTACTGGCGTTTTAGGTTTATTTGGGGCCGCCATGATTACCGGTATTTTTAACATACTCTATACTGCAATACCAGAAGAATCAGATATCTGGTCTCAACAAATTGGAACGATATTTAGTGTATCTTCTTTGGTCTTAGCTTCCTTAACATTAATTTTCCACATTAAAAAAGAAATAGATAAGAAAGTGTTGTTATTCAAAGATGTTGGAGGAGTGATATTGGCGTTAATGGGGTTGTTCATGGCTACTAAAACTGCTAATCCATTAAATATATTAATTTCTTTT
>CAZHUM010000032.1:0-23674 GCA_964535805.1 uncultured Thermoplasmata archaeon | reverse complement strand
GTTCTTCCTTATCACTCAGTCCGTCCCCGTCGCTGTCGGCGTCCTTCGGGTCGGTACCGTAGATGTTTTCCTCCTCCTCATCAGTCAAGCCGTCGTTGTCGTCGTCGGTGTCCGCATTGTCTCCGATCCCGTCGCCGTCGGTGTCCCTCCACTCCGATGCATCCAGCGGGAAGGCGTCTTTGTTATCGCGATGGCCGTCGTTGTCGTCGTCGTTGTCGGCTTTTAGTTTTCTGCCCTTGAACCACGATGGCTTGGGCAGTGATTCGTCCGGTTTTCCGTCGCCGTCAGTGTCCACCGAGCCGGTTGGATTCTTCGGGAATGGGTCCAGGCTGTCTGCTACGCCGTCGTTGTCATCGTCAGGATCTACTTCTGGTTTTTCGGGTATTGTGTCATTATACCATCCGGTAGATGGAGACGGGGTTTCTTCCACTATACTGTCTGCTTTACCGTCGCCATCGGTGTCTTTGGATGCCCACGGGTTTGTTCGGAAGTGGTCTTGATCGTCTGGGACATCGTCATTATCATCGTCAGTATCTCCAATTATTCCTAATTCGGGGTTATCGTGATCGTGACCATCATCATCTCCATCAGTATTTACTCCCACTTCAAAGTTATAGTCATCTTCGTCTGGACCGTTTAAAGTTCCATCACCATCAATATCATCATCTGCCTTGTTTCCAATCCCATCTCCATCGAAGTCAGCCCATTCGGATGCATTCAGTGGGAATTCGTCGTACTCTCCATCGATGGATTCATAAGTTCCAAATGTCCCGCCTGTGTTCTCCGAATCTTTTACGTCGTATACACCTGCTTTATAATCCCATTTTCCGTCATCATCGTCGTCGAAGTCCTCCTCCAGTTCCTCCCCATCGAACCAGTTCGGCACGCACAGCTTGACGTTCGGCTTCCCGTCGCCGTCGGTGTCCACCGCCCCGGTCGGGTTGAACTGCCACGCATCGTCATCATCCGCAACACCGTCGTTGTCATCGTCGTTGTCAGCATTATCTCCCACTCCGTCGTGGTCGAAGTCCGCCCACTCGGTTTCATCGTTCGGGAAGACGTCCGGTGCATCCCAGTACGTGTCCCCGTCGGTGTCCACCGAGCTTCCGTTGGTTACCGCCCCGTCCCTGCCCATGTGCACTTCCTCCCAATCGTGAAGACCGTCGCCGTCGGTGTCGTTGCGGGTCGGGTCGGTGCCCGTTTCTTTCTCGAAGTCGTCCTGGAGACCGTCGAGGTCGGAATCCGCCATCTGTGGGTTGGATACCACGCGGTAGAGTTCGTTTGGGCTGTGCAGGGACGTATTTCCGTCTCTGTCCACCTCCATCTGCCAGCCGTAGATCTCTTCGTAATCAGTTAAGTCATCGTCGTCGGTGTACTCGCTGGACGGGTCGGTGACTATTGTTTTCACAGATACATTTACATTTATATTATTGAATTTACAATTATACCCTGATTCGAATTGAAGAGGTATCCATATGTACCCATCTTTTCCTCCCTTGTCTTCGAAGTCTTTATGTGTTGATAAGTAGGCTTTTAGACTATCGGTGATATCGATATTAGATTGTTTTGAAGGAATAATTTCAATATAATCCCATTCTATCGTTCCATCTCCAAAAACATCCAATGTTGGATACAGTGGTTCATCGACCCCTTTAGGTAGAATTTTCTTATAATATATATTATCATTACCGCTCCATATAAAATGACATATACCAATGGAATCCATAGCGGCGGACTTAATACCACCACCCCTTTCACGTATGATATTTGTCGCCTCTGACCATTCATTGCCATCATATCTCTTATAATTAATTTTATTAAAAGATTTCCAAATAATGTGTATATTATCATAAATATCCACCATTAACTTGTGTTCACTATAAATGGAACAATCTGAAGCTATTGCTGATATATTCGAGAATTTACCATTACTTATTTCCCTGTAAGACAAGTGTGATCCATTTGACCAGCTAATTGAAGTGGTATTTTTATTACTTACAACAACCTGTGGACTCGAACAAGATTCATCATAACCTTTTGATATCATTGAAGGACCAAAATTATTTTCACCCCTTTGGATATAAAAAATACTTCTTGTTTGATATATTGATTCTACAACAGGAGGAGTTGGTGGAGGATCGATATCTTCCTCATAAAATCCAGAATATACCATATGGATATTGTCATAATCATCTATTTCTATATCAGGTTGTCTTGGGCAATTATCAATATTCAGATCCTGTTTATTATTCCAACCATCAATTTCTTTATTGATATAATACATGTCCTTATTTGTTGCAGATTTACTTTCGATCCAAATTATATGAGGCATATTGGTAGAATTAACGTCTATTCTAGGGTTAACAGATGAGTCGTCGCTATTTGTACTAATAACCTTAATATCGGACCATCCATTTTCGTCCAATTTAATATAAAATACGTCGTTATCAGTTCCAACCCCACTTATATTGTTTTTATCGGACCAAACGATATGTGGATTATCCTTATTATCAATTGCAATGTCAATATCTTTAATAAATAAATACCCAAAAGAACTATTAATAGATGTAATATTTTTTGAATACCACACGTTTTCATTTTTTGTAATATATGATAAATTATTATCATTTCTTACTAAAATATGGGGATTGTTTTTTGAATCTGAAGCAACGGCAATTTCGTTCGAATCCATATAATCAATAATAACTTTTGTTCCTACCTCCCATTTAAAATCAAATTTTGCCCTATCGATTTGCTCTAGACTATAATCAGATATTGGTATCTTAATGAATGAGGTTTTCTTACTTTCATTTTCAAATTCTATAGTAAGATTATCATATGCTCTTTGTTTATAATGAGTATTATTAATGACAAAATCATCTATCCTCCCTATATTCACCTCTTCCCCGTCCATTATACCATCACCATCCGTATCGGGATTGGACGGATCGGTTATTCTGGGATTCAAAAAGAGATTGAAATTCGATAATCTTATCCTCGTCTCAGTGTCTGCATAAATAGCTATCGGAACCGTTAGATTGCCATTTTCTTCTCCGTCGTAAGTATCGTTGTGGACGGATAGGTATTTATTGATGGAATGGCGGAGTCCTGTGACGTTATAATATGATTTTCTTTCAGTCTGCATCCAATCTACATCACCGTCGTTCCCAACATCGATCTTCAGACCTTCTGGGATCGGATACGGTGTATATTCTACCTCCAATTTCGGTCTGTGTTCAATTTCTGGGTGTTCTTTCGAATAGAACTCGTAAAGCTCGTCACTGTTCTCGTAGAGACCGATACCAGAGTTTGTCCCTTCATCACGCACCCACTGACTGACAAAATCTTCTACATCCAACTTGATCCAGCCTTTATCCGTTTTTGTGTAATATATCTCATCCCCTTGGGGGTACTGGGGTGAATCCCTCCATACTATGTGGGGGATATCGTTTGTATCTAAATAAAAAGATGGATCTGAAGAATCACTGAGGCTTTCGGTGCTGATCAGTTTGGTATCTTCCCAAATTCCTCCTTTTAATTCTTTGTAATAGATATCCCAATCTAATCCAGAATCCTCATGGTTGGTGGCATCCTTCCAAACAACATGTATATTGTTATCAGATGAGGTTAAAATAGATGGATCTCTTGAGTGACTTCCACTCTGAGTACTTACTACCTCAACATCACTCCATTTTGACCCATCATATCTCTTGTAATATATGTCCCAATCATAACCAGAATTATTGTGATTACTTCCTTCACTCCAAACTACATGGATTAATCCAGAGGGATCAACAGCAATAGATGGCGATATTGAATCAAAACTACCCCCAGTACTCAAAATTTCTGAAATAGTCCATTTTGAGCCGTCCCACATCTTGTAAAAGATGTCTGTATCGTACCCAGCACCAAGATAATCGGATTTATCGCACCATACCACATGGATATTATCGCTGGAATCGACAGCGATCGCTGGTGAGTGCGATGTATTGATACTTTCAGAACTCAATATTTCAGTTGAGGACCAGTCAGTTCCGTCATACCCTTTGTAATGTATATCTTGAACTACTCCAGATAATGTAGTTTCTGATTCTACAGCGAACCAGCCGAACTTCTCATCTCCATGAGAGCGTTCATCATCTTCCACCATATCTTCCTCAGCGAAAAAGCCAAAATCTGAAGAGGTATATTGACCAGACCCTCGTGCCCAATAACCATCAGTGTCGTTCCCACTCATCCCTTTAACGATGATGATAGGTCGTTGAGAGAAGCTCTGTTTGTATGTTATCACTTCTTGAGAGTTATCTACACCATCTCTATCCCCGTCCATTTCATAAATACCGGTTTCGAAGGGAATACCTCCGATTTCTCCACCAACACCGGATTCGATGGCTATCCATCCTATTGATTCATCAGTTCCATAATTCCCGCTTTCTCCAGACTCCTGTTGTATATGAAAACCGTTACTGGTAGAATTATGCACGATAGAACTCATAAATTTTTCATTGTTATATGTATTCAGAGCATGTAAAACAACAGGTGAATAATCAAATCGATGTGAGAAAGTTACAGGTATTCCAGAATAAATTTCATCTGCCATATGGACCGAATTAGTTTCGATGCTGTCTGCTTCGATCTTGGTTCCGTCTTTGAGTACGTGGACTCCTGACTCCATAACTATATAACCTATCTCTTCTGAATCGCGATTTCCATCATCTGGTTCTTCCATGAAAATTTTGCATCCCGATGAATCAAGGTTTTTAACTCTTACATCTACAGATTGTCCACCGTTGCGTGTCATTATGAAAGGAACTACCACGGGATCATCGTATAATTTTTTAAATGACAAACTGGCGTAGGATCCTGCATCTATTGTGTTTTGTAGAGTCAGCTTTCCTACCTCACCTATCCAATTACCTAACTTAGATTCAACATTAATGTTGTCGATCCAGCTTTCGAGTTTGTTGTCGGTATCCCCACTTGAACCACCGATTATGACTTTAGTCAATGTATTAGCTGTAGAGTCCTGGAAACCCACACCTGTGGATTTTTCTACACCGTCCAAATATACGTCGAACGAAGAAGCTTTCCAGTCAATATTTCTGATTTCAAATGTGTGGAAGTTTTCATCGAACCCTGATGCATATTCTACATCATTTATTTTATAACTACGATTATTGCCCATATTTATGTCCATTTCCATTTTCACGATAGCATTTCCATTATTATCTACGAATTTTACCCAATGAGATCGGGGGCTACCACCGTAATACTGCCCGTTTCCAGCCATGTCAAACTTAATCGAAGATGGTTGTGAAGCTGGATATGTTTTATAATAATTCCAATTATCATTTCCGTCAGTACGCAGATAAAGACTATTTTGACCTCCTGATGATTTTGTATCGACTATTTCAAAATTAGTTACATCACCATTGTTTTCTAATGCCCAATCAGTTGGTGTGCCGAGAGAATAACCCTCCCATGTCTCAAATATATCACTATTCTCTTTACTCATAGATGTGATCCTAATATTGTCCCAAGAACCGCCCCAATTATCGCTGTGATGTTCTATCATATCGAAATCCGATGGGCAACCATTATCGATAAAACCATATGGCCCATAAACATCTCCTTTCCATTCAACATAAAAATTATTATGATCAAAATCCACATTGATCCTTACATGATACCATGTATTTGAAGTAATACCATCGTCATCTAAAGTAGACCAAGAACTACTCCCGGTCCCATCACCATCACTTACTCTGAGGTCAGATTGATCAAATTTTACCTTCAAACAACCTTTATTTTTTGTATCCCATGTTTCTCCTCCAAATAATCGGAAGCTGTAATCGTTTGCTGGGTCACCGTTTTCTTTACCAGAAATTAAAACATCAAATTCAATAGATATGTCGGAAGAGAACGGGTTAACCTCTCGGTAAAGATGGTAATGACTCGGGGCTCCCGTTAGAGGTTGTGATGCATATAGATATTGGTTTCCATTGGTTGATTCTACAGCTAATTCATAGTTGCCATCCGGGTTGTCATCATTTTCATTCTTTAAAGACCACCCTTCTGGAATCCCCTCGTCTGCTGGTTGGTTTTCAAATCCATCGAAGAATATTTCTTTTGTCTCTGTTCCCGATAACGGTGCTTCAAAGTCAATAGCAAACCAACCAAAAGTTTCTGAAGTGTGCCCCCTACCATCATCTCCCGCGTCCTCTTCTGCATAGACACCAAATTGATTTTGATTAAATGTACCAGAACCCCTCGACCAGTATCCATCCTTTCCATTTCCACTATTTCCTTTTACAATAATTATTGGTGATTTGGAGAAACTTTTGATATATGTAATAATTGTGGGCTGGTTATTTGAAACACCGTCACTGCTCCCATCATCTACTATTCCTGTTTCGAATTGTATACCTTTGATATCCCCAACAACGTTAGATTCTATTGCAATCCATGCAATACTTTCCTCAACAGCTGAATTGTCAGTTTCTCCTGCTTCCTGTTGTATCTTGAAACCGGTTTTTTCTACACTATGAGCTATGGAACTCATGAAAGCGTTGTTATTATAAGTGTTCAAAGCATGTAATAACACAGGGGGCGAATCGAAATATTGATTGAAAACTACATCTTCTCCGGCGAATTCATCTCCACCATGATGAACAGAATTAGTACTCATCTTTCCGGCCTCAACTTTAGTTCCATCCGGAAGAGAATGAACACCAGATTCCATTACTAGGTACCCAATGTTTTCAAAGTGATGTCCTTCATCGTCTGGCTCCTCCATGAATATTTTACATCCCTTATGTGATAAATCTTTTACACGCGCATCGACGGATTCACCCCCATATCTAGTCATAATAAAGGTTATTACAACGGGATCCCTGTAGGTGTTTGTAAAATCGATGTTCGCTATCACGTTCTCATCGATAGTGTTTTCTAGCTCAATCTTACCTATTTCTCCGATTTTTGAATCCTCACTCCACACTATGTGGGGATTATCCGAGGTATCGACATCAATAGATGGATCAGAAGAATAACCGCTACTTGAACTACTAATTAACTCTCTTGTAGACCATGAAGAACCGTCCCATCTTCTGTAATAAATATCGGAGTCAGAACCAGAAGTATCCATATCCGTTAGATCCTCCCAGGATAGATGAAGATTATCAACCCCATCGATAGCCAAATCTGGATTTATACTATTCTCCGAGTTATCAACAGTTATAACCTCGATGTCACCCCAATCTGTTCCATCCCACCTTCTAAAGAAAATGTCCCTATCCCCTCCGTTGTTGTAACCATCGACAACCGAACTATCACTCCAGACAAGGTAAATATTATCCGATGGATCTAGGACTATTTGAGGATCTGTTGATGTACCGGAACTACCAGCGTTTATCAGTTGCTGGCAGAAACTCCTGGTGATCTCAACATTTTCAACGTTATCGGCTGTGGGTTGATCAGCCCAATCTATACCCGTTTCAGTCCAACTTTGGGTTATATTGGTATATCTTAGGTCATCGATGTCCAACGCTGAAGGACCGTATAAATTAACGAATGCTGATTGAATGTCGGAGGTATAAGGTATCCCAGAGGTATCGAAGTGAAGGTAACTTCTAGCATTTTCTACCTGATTATTTATAGTGTAATTACCTAGTTGAAATATATCGTCTGTACCAAAATTGTTAGTGTCTTGCGACGATAAAACGTAGGCGTCTGCATCAGGTTGTAGTTCTACTGATTCTGAAGGCGAGCCACAATCTATACCAAGTTCAACATTACTTACATATTCTAAAGTCTGATTCGATATAGGTACATCTATATTAAATACTTCTTTTTCACCGGATAAATCTACAACGGCTTCTTGCATCTCCTGGCCCTCCCAACTAAATTTATCGATCTTCTGTGGTCTCATCAATTGAGTGTTCAATTCCAATCCGTCGTTGATACCGTCTCCGTCGGTATCTGTATTATTTGGATTTGATTTATAGATGCCTATGAAAAATTTTGTGTAATTAATTCGCACATATCCAGAACCTTCACCTCTAAACCTAACAGGAACCGTAGTATAGTTGTCTTCCTCACCATCGTATGTGTCATTATGTCTTGTAATATATTCATTAAAATATACTGCAAGATTAGGGGTGGTTTTCGATTTTGATAATACTTTATTACCATAACTCCATTCGTAAATTCCGTCGTTACCTATATCTATAGATACATTTGTTACGGGCACATCGTAAGTTGCTATAAAGATAGATTGCCGATAACGTTCAAATCTTTCATCCTCCCACGCGATCAATAAATTATCTCCCTGGATATCGGGATATGCCTGGATGCTGGGTTTAGTACAAATAGGTATCATCTTTTCTTGTTCCAGGTTGTACATAAATATATCTGACTTGTTGGTTGAATATTTACTTGAATCGCTCCAGACTACGTTTTCATCCCAAATTTCTACATTAATAGCGGCTCTATTGGAAATTATCTTTTTCATGTCCTCGCTAGTATAATTGTATATCCATATATCTTTATAACTTGATTCTAGACTTCCTCGTGACCAAATGATCCTATCCTTCCATATATCAAAACCGCCACCAGAAAAATATTGGTCTATAAATCTGCTATCCGTTGTTTTAATATCATAGGTGTATAAGCCATAATAATTTCTATTATCTATTCTATCTATATATTCCATCCATAAAATAATATCTCCGAAAATCTTACCACCGAATGGTCCTAGATAATCAGTGCCGGAAGCGATTAAAGTTTTATCATCAGTGGTTAAATTATAGTACCATAATTTTCTGTTTCCACTGTTTTTAGACAGGGTACCATAAACAAGTCTATCTTTGTAAATAGAAACAGAACCAGCATTGAAATTATCTTCAACAGTTATAGTTTTGATAATCTCAGTATTACAATCATAAACATACACTTCCCCTGGGGTTGAGTCATATCCATGGCTGTCACTCCAAGTTACCTTATTTTTCCATATAGTAGGAGATTCGAGTACTAATGGTATGTCGAATGACCTTTTAAAAATCATCTTTTTCTCGTTTGTTGTAATATTCGATAACCAAATTTCATCTGATGAATTCATCCAAACTACTTTATCTCCATATATGGCTGGTTTACGGGCATAAAAATAATCCTCCTCTTCTCCTACTAAACAACTTTCTATTATCGATGATTTGGATATCAACCCATCAAGCGCGAATTTAGCATCACCCACATATTCTTCAGATGCGTTCTTGTCGGGTATTTTAATATCAACAATATTTTCTTGCGTACCAATGAATTTCAACTTTTTCTGTGTAGACCCGTCGGCGAAGCTGTTGATTGTCATGAAAGGTGATTCGTCCCAATCCGTCTCCTCACCATCAGTTAGATCATCACCATCGCTATCGTGTTTTGTAACATCAGCCATAGAGAATGTACTTAGATGATCCGTTTCAGCCCAAACTAAATTATCAGCCATCTCCACGCCCGTCTTTTCATCTTTGTCGTAGTCATACAGTATGATCCATCTATCTCCTGTCCACCAATAGGTTCCCAGGTACCTCTCTTCAACATTAGAAGGGATCATTGATTCATCGTACTGCATTTTCAAATAGACCTTGTAAACCGGTGTATCAGCAGTTATCTCATAACAGAGACTGATGTTTCCGTTCAACTTCCCTGGTAATTCCACTTGTTCGATCACGGGAACTTCATCAGATTCGACGGTATATTTCACCGCCACACTAACACCCAGATCCAAATCAACTGCTACCACATCAGCATCAATTCCCTCTCCGTCTACAGTATATTCAAACGGATCTGGGTCTTCTATATCCAAGATGAAGTCGGAATCGATGTCAGAGTGAATTATCTCCGAATTAAAACCCCATATCACTGTCAGATTCCCATTTACAGCATCCAAATCAAGGTCTGAATCAAAGGTACCTGTAACAAATGATGGTCTTGGATTCGGGGGCCATCTATCATCCCTGGTACCTGTATAATATATTCGATCTTCTCTTGACCAAATTAAGTATAATATACCGCTTTGCATGTCCTGGTCTATCCTAGGATAGATTTCAGGATATTGTGAATCGGTCACCTGAATTATCTCCTCCCAATCTGTTCCTTCATCTGCAATTATCATCAATTTGTTGTATGCCCCAAAGAACTTCATTATCGATTTACTGTATTCTGCAGACAAATGTAAATCTATTCCGTTTTGGTAGAAATCCCATGCTTTGTCTAAAACCCTCGAATTCTTTATGTGGTCATCCCGATATTCCATGTCAAAATAATATACGTTCGCTTCCGTAAAATCTCTAGCGGATAATGATAAGTCATGCGATAAATTCAACAAGCCTGCTTTCATAAGGAAATTAACGGCGATTTTTAAATCAACAAGAGATTTTTTGTATGATCCATTGGAGGAATGATTTAACGACCTGGTTAGAAATTTAACAGATTGGTTTAACCAACATTTTGTACAATTATCTTCTTCTGACTTAAACCGATCGTTTGTCTCTTCAACTGCCTTCTCCAACGTGTCTTCGTATGAACCGTGGGTTGCATTTTTCACATAATATACTTCTCTTCCGCTTCCGTCGAAATATCTGTCCTCTTCCGACCAAACCAGATTGATATGTCCATCGGTATCTACGATCATATCGGAGTTGTCCGTTATTATCTCACTAGACAATACATTTCCAGTAAAAACAGCGCTCACTACAATCAAAATAAAAATACATAGAGTTAGTTGTCGTTTATTCAACATATTTACAATCTCCGCAAGTTAAAACCTAATCGAGTGACCATTTATAAGTTTTTCTTAATATTATTTGCATGACCATGCATAAACCTCTCCCCCTCACACACAGTAACATATTTATTACAGCACTTATTCAACTCACCCGATTATCATGTACGTTATATATGAAGCGCCCAAGGACAAGCTGCAGAAGGTCACGGAAATTCTAGCGGACGATCTCATCAGCAGGCAGACGACCAGTGTGAGAGACGGAATGACCATCGGGATGGAAGAGGACGTCAATTACGTGATGGTCGAAGGGAGCGAAGAGGCTGTCGATAAAGCGAAAGAACTCTTCGAAGAGGAAGAGTTGAAGAAAGCCGGATCACCCGACGAAGTTTACGATGCGATCAAAAAAGCCGACGAAGACGCCGCCGCAGGCGTAGGCACCATCTTCGGATAAAAACCATTCCGTTCATTTTCCCGCTAACACGGTCACCTTAGTTCTATTTCCTATCCCCAGATCTTTTCTGAGTCCCCACATTATATCGACGTCCGGCACTTTATCCTGAATACCGCTCAGTGCGTCCTCCGCTTCCATCTCTGCCAGTCCTTTTCCACTGGTCACAACGGCCAGTACCGTCCTATATTCCTCTATATCTTCCAGCCACGGAGACCGGAATGCTTCGTCGCAAGCCCGTTTCCCTCTCTCCCTACCCTTGCCGTAGCCGGCTCCGATCCTGAACTCATCCACACCTGAGCAGAACCTCTTCAGGTGAGGTATATCTTCCGCGGTTATCACCGTGTTGAAGTCCTCCACGGGCATCCTGATTATCGAGTTCATCACATCGAATGCCTTGGTCATGGGTAGATACGGGTTGATCTTCATCAACTTACTGTTCGCAAACACCGCAACGATGTCCGCATACCGAGCGATCTTCTCCTGCGCCTCCGCGGCGAACTCACGCCTGTCCGTGTTCTCCGTCTTGAAGGGCAGCGCCATGAGCGCGATCGTGAAAGATTTATTGCTGTCACCGATCTGAGAACACGCGTATGAAGTCAGACTGCCCGTCTCACCGCCCAGACCGGATACCAGATACAGTATATCCGCACCCTGGACCCTCCTACCGATCTTCTTTTCCGTTTCGTTCATGGGTCTCTTTCCCACTCCCAAACCGCTGGTATAGGTCCCCTTCATGTCTGCCATATTCACCTCGATGAAGGGATAATCCGGCAGCCTCTCCGTCACGCCTACTTCGTACTTCTTCATGTTGGTCAGTGAAGCATCACCCTTCATGGAAGTCAGTATATTCCTGCCGGCTCCACCGATACCCAGAGCTACCGTATGGGGTCTTTTCTTCTCATCCAACGTTTCGGAGCCGAATCTTTTGATCTCTGCCATCTCTGATTCTAACCATATACGTCGAGGTGATAAAAATTTATTGTTTCCCTTCTTTCACAGTAGTTTTACCCGACCAGTAACCCGCAAGGACACCGACCACGGGTGAAATATACGACGAAAAAAACAAACCGCTCACATCTGAAAAAAGAGCGGTAAAATACACACCGGCGAACATGCCGATCAATACACCGATGATCCATCCGAATGGATTCTGCCAGATAAAACCGGCTGCCAGCCCGACAAAGGAAGCGGCGAAAACCGAGGCTCCGACGGCGGCTACGAGTTGATAACCGTTGTAGTTCCCTATCAGAAGTGTGAGCAGACTGACCAGAAGTATCGACAGCCAACCTACGCAGTCCATCCTCTGCTCCTGCCACTTCGACTCCAATCTACTCCGCACTTCGTCCGCCTTTTCGTCGAACTCTACCATCATCCGATTCAGAAAATTCTTCGTTTATAACCGTTACGGTTCACTTTTTACCTTTCAACACCCGAAAATTATAATAATACACTGATTCTAATTAAATTACTTATGACGGGTAAATTAGAGAAATTTATACTAGCTATGACCATCATCCTACTGGTCACTGGCATATTCCAGTTCGCGTACTCAACGGCAGACGATATACCGTCATACGACCCGAGAAACCCCTTTCAGACGTCAGACACATCAGGACCGATAAGGATATACAACGACAGCCACTTCGAGAACGTGTCGGCTGACCAGGGATGGGCTGGGAACGGAAACTCTTCTGATCCATACGTCATCGACGGACTTACCATCGATGCGGGGGATGCATCATCGGGTATCCACATCGGAAACACGACTTCTTATTTCATCCTTAAAAATTGTAACATATTCAACACTTCAGACACGCAGGGGAGCTATTACGGTGCCTCGGCCATCACACTCTACCAAGTTAACAACGGTGTTATCAAAGACAACAACTGCTCAGGACATATAAACGGTATCCGACTGAGGAGCAGCACCGACTGCATCGTAGATTCCAACCTCATCAAAGACAATTCAGAGCAGGGGATACTACTGGAATACTCGGATCACAACCTTGTCAAGGACAATCGGATGGGCACAAACGATCACATAACACTGGAATCGTCCGACCATAACCGTATCTACGGCAACGAGATGGACGGTTCCTACATCAACATAGATGGAGGTGAATCCACCTACACCACCCAGACGATCGCAGCGAACAACACCGTCAACGGTGGACCGGTTTACTACTACAAGAACGATAAGATGGGCAACACCAGCGTTTCATCCGATGCGGGTCAGGTCATCCTCGGCAACGTTTCTTACCTGAACGTGGAGAACAGTGTCTTCAACAACTGCTGTATCTACATAGGCTACTCGCAACATATAGTCCTCCACGATAACGAATTTATCAACGAAGGATGCATCGGCATACGGGTCAAATCATCCCAACACATCCACATCAAAGAGAACACGTTCGATAAGATAGCTATCGAATTCGTGAACACTGAGTTTAGCAGTATCAGCAACAACACGTTCAAAGCCAAAGCAGGGGGCATGGGCGGTATAATCTTGGAGGACAACAACTACGACAACAAGATCGACAACAATACGCTGGAAAGGTGCAGCATCGACCTGTACGACTCCCACGGAACGACCATAGTACACAATCTGATATACAAGTCCATCGGAGAAGGTATCATCCTACATTCTTCCAGCACAGATAACTGGGTCATCTACAACGCATTACTGTACAACAAGCAGTCCAGAGACGAGCTCAACCTGACGAGGATACAAGCCCGGGATGACGGTCAAAACAACTACTGGAACACAAGCGAAAAAGGCAATTTCTGGAGAGATCTAACCACACCAGACAAGGACGGCGACGGTATCGTTGACGAACCTTATCCAGTAGCCGGTGGTAACTCATGCGATCACTACCCCCTGGTCGACCCCATGATACCTGTCCTTGCCACACCACCAAGAAATCTAACCATAAAACCGGGAAATGCATTTTTGAACCTGAGCTGGACGCCCCCTTCCAACGACGGCGGCAGTGAACTCACCGGTTACAACATCTACAGGGGCAATCAATCTACGGACATGAAATTGATAGATAGTGTGGGAAGTGATCATACTTTTTACAGGGACAGACCGGTCCAGAACGGTGTAAAGTACTACTACAAGGTATCAACAACAAACGGTGTTGGAGAGAGCCTCGCATCATATATCAAGAGCGGAGTTCCGGACGGTCAACCTCCACAACTTATCGTACATACACCCAAGAACGGCACCTTTTTCAATGCATCTAGGGTTCAGGTCAAGTTCTCCGCCAATGACACCAACAGTGGTCTAGATAGTGTATTTTTATCCCTCGACCGAGGCGGATGGATGGCCTTGAACATCACGGATAATTACACTTTCACCAACCTGACAGAAGGAGAACACACGATCAGATTGAGAGCATTCGACCTCGCGGGTAACAACATAACAAAAACCGTAGAGATCACCATCGATACCCAGAACCCATATATTTTGAGCTATGGTCCTATAAGCGATTTGGCACCTTTAAATACGTCCATATGGGTAAACTTTTCTGAACCCATGGGCAACGTGGATATGTCCTTCGACGGAAAGGACGTCAACAACACCGATTGGACGAACGATACATCCATGATTTTCCGACCATCAGAGATCTCTCACGGTGAGGTTTACAAAGTCATCGTCAACGGCAGAGACAGGGCTAACAATCCCATGCCTCAACTCAACTGGACGTTCAAGGTCACTGACATTGGATACGTAAAGGGGCGGATCTTGAACGAGGAGGATGAACCGATAAAGGGAGTGAACGTATCCATAGATACCGGAGAATACGATATCACCAACAGCAGTGGATATTTCAAGATCAAAGCACATCGAGGAAGCTACGAGTTGAAGATCTCAAAGACCGGTTACGAGGACAAGAAGATCAAGGTTACGGTGGAACCGGGTGAAACCACCGACATAGGTAAGAAAAAGATGACACCGGCATCTTCAATGTACGACTGGATGCTGATCATATTCACCTTCGCCGTGGTGAGCGCAGGGATCGCTGCATTGGCCATGTTCGTTATCAGAGAGAGGGAGGAAGAAGAGGTCGAATTCGACGAGGAGGAGCTATTCGAGGAGGAAACGGAAGAACTGCCCCCCGAGTTCCTGGAAGAAGAAAAAGATTAATATTGTAGAAGACAATATCAGGATAGGTTGAGCACGATGGTTAAATTACCGAAGGGTTTGAAACTGAAGAAAGGTGAAAAAGTATTTTGGTCAAGAAAGAGGTGCTGGAGGAGTTATTCGGTGTGGTTGATATCTATCATTCTCTGGCTTCTCGTGGGTCTGTTATATCCCATGTTGATACTACTCGGTATAGCCCTTTTCATCTTCGTGATCTACAAGCGGAGCAAGACGCAGTACACCATCACCAACCACAGAATCTGTAAGTGTACCGGGCCCACAGTTGAGAATGTCAAAAAAGATATCAAATTGAGGGATATCTACAGAGTAGAGGTAGAACGTGATACCATGGGAGAGATATTCAACTACGGCAGCATAATTTTGAAACCTCTGGAAGACGGTGATATGGAGCTCAAGGGCGTCTATGACCCGGATAAGATCGCTGGATACATCAAGAAGAAAACCGCTAAGATGTTATAGGACCCTTGGTATTGTGAGATAAGATGTACGCTGACAACCGCATCTACAGTTCTGAAAGACTCAAATGGAAGCTGATGGCTGAGCATAAAGATCATCGTCTCGAGGACCTGATCGATGGAGAGGAGATAGAAAACGATGAAGGTAGATATTTTCAATCGGAAGATGATTTCGAAGCCCATGTCGAATTACCGGATAAAATTACATCCGAGCAGGTTATCAAGTCGGATTTTCAACTGATACCGGGTATAGGTCGAAAGACCGAAGAAAAACTCAATAGATCAGGGTATAGAGATATTTCACAACTCTACGAGGATGAAAAGTACTGCTCCCACATCGAGCCCATATTGAACGAGCTCAAAGAAAGAAACTTGAAATCTCTCCAAAAAAGGATAGAGCGGTGGCACTCGAGAAATCACACCTGCTGCTATCATCTCATGGGGTACACGGAACCCGAAGACATACTCTTCTTCGATATAGAGACCATGGGCCTGAAACACAGACCTCTGTTCCTCATCGGAGTGGGATTCTTCAGTGAAGGAAAATATCTGATAAAACAGTACTTTGCCAGGAATCTAAAGGAAGAGAGGGCGGTGATCAAGGCCTTTTTGGATGATGTTAACTCACACCGCTATCTTGCAAGCTTCAACGGTAGGAGCTTCGACTCCAGGTTCATAACGGAGAGGATGGAACTGCACGGACTCCAGGGGGACCTAGGCATCCCTCATTTCGATATACTCCACATGTCCAGGAATATATGGGACGTGCCTCTACCCAACCACAAGCTCAACACATTGGAAAAGCATCTCTTGGGCATCGAGAGGGAGAACGACGTCTCAAGTGCCATGGTCCCACACTTCTATAAGATCTACCTAGAAAAGAAAAACCCCGGCCCTATTTTACCGATCCTAGAACACAACAAGCAGGATATCTACTCTCTGGTTCTTCTACTCAACGAGATGGGTAGGATCCATAAAGAAGCTAAAAAATAGAACATGTCAAAGACTATTTAAACTCGAAAAAAGACTTTTTTAGATAGGACTATTCAGGTTCTAGAGACGTTCAGACGTATCTTCCTTTTGGCGATGGTTAGACGGACGTTCAGCGGCGAGGGACCGAAGAACCCTTCCAAGAATATCTTCAGGTATTTTTTCATGCCTGGAAGTGCCGGTACGATGGTGAAGTCGTTTTCCGACTCCACGATCAATTTAAAGAGATTTGTCCTCTCCATGCGCTTCAGACACTCCATGGGTTTACCCAGTCCGATAGCACAGTACTCGGTGTAGAAGTCCTCGCCTATCTCTCTCATCTCGTTATCCAATTCTTCCGAACCATCTCCTATCTCGTCCAGGAACGCTTGGAATATACCGATATCGAAAAGCAGTTTATCGGGTCTCAAACGAAGATCTAGTACGGATTCGAGTTTTTCAGGAGATAGGTCGCCTTTTTTCAAAACCACGGCGTAATAATCCAAAGAACGGCGGACGACTTCCGATTTAGAGATATTGAGTTCGGTTCCTATGTCTTCCAGCACCTCTAAACTGTGGGGGTCGAGGTTGACCGTTACCCTATTAGTCCTGCCTCTACCATTTTTTGTCATCGCTTGCACGTGTATACATGTTTTATTTATAACTTTGGTAAACAAGTGTTATTTACACAATTTTCACTTTTTAATTTATCGATATCATCCTCCTAGAAAACCGATATTTTACAAAGAAGATAAAAATAAAAAAAGAGGTTTTGGGAGCCCGTAAAGAGCTTACTTTGATCCTTTTCCGTCCACTCTCTTCTTGTTCTTCTTCACTAAGGCTCCGGTTGGACATTCGTCTGCAAGTTCGCCCAGGTGCTCGGATTCCACAGAACCTAGATCTCTTCCGAAAGGTGGCGCCACTGTTGTCTTGAAACCGCGATCAACGAACTGGAGTACGCCTTCACCGTGTACTTCCTCACTGATTCGAACACACCTACCGCAGAGCACACATTTGTTCGGGTCGTGCACAACATCGGGATGGGAATCGTCGATCTCCAGCACTATCTTCTCTCCTTCGTATGTGTCCTGCTGTGCATCGTATATCTCAGCATATTCTTTCAGCTTGCAGTCGTAAAGGGCTTTACAGCCGCATTCGATGCATCTTTTTGCCTCTTCAACCGCCTGTTCCTCAGTGAATCCCATCTCGATCTTATCGAAATCTTTGATCCTCTGGTCAGGTTCCCTCATGGGCATTTTCGCCCTGACTACTTTGTTCCAGTCAGCGAAATCTTCCTCGGTTTTCTCGTCCTTGTGAACGTATCCGAAGGGCAGCTTGAAGTTTTCAGGCGTTCTATAGTCTTCGAGGGATCCCTGGAGGTAGGCTTCTACAGCGAACGCCGCCTCTCTGGCTTGACCGGAGCACTCAACGATGGAAGACGCTCCCATCAACACGTCTCCAGCGGTGAATACGTCCTCGTAGTTCGTTTGGAATTTCGGATTCGATTGTAGAGAGTACTTTCCGGGTTCCAGCCCCTGTTCTTTCAGCATGTCCAGATCGGGCTGCTGACCTATCGCCATGATGACGGAGTCCGCTTCGAGATCCATGGTCTCCCCGGGTATCTTCACGGGTCTGGCCCTGCCGGAAGCATCTTTCTCACCGAGTTCCATGTGGGCGCAAGTCACGGATTTCACGCCGTTCTCATGGCATCCGCATATCTTCTCTGGGTTTCTAAGGAAGTTGAACTTGATGCCTTCTTCTTCGGCCTCTTCTAGTTCCGCTTCGTTTGCCGGTGCCTGTTCCGCCGTTCTCCTGTAGGCTATGGTGACGTCCTTTCCCATCCTTCTTGCCGTCCTGGCGACGTCCATGGCGGTGTTTCCGCATCCAACGACCACCACCTTGTCACCGATATCGACTTCCTTTCCCTGTGCTACATCGATGAGGAAATCTATGCCTGACATGACACCGGGCAGATCTTCTCCTTCTATGGGGATGCACCAGCTCTCCCAAGCACCCGTAGCCATAAAGACCGCGTCGTTCTCCTCTCTGAGTTCTTCCAGGGTGATATCCTCTCCGAGCTCGACCTCAGTTTCCACGTCTACACCCAAATCAAGGATCCACTGGATCTCCTTGTCCAGCATGTCTTTGGGAAGTCTGTAATTCGGTATACCGTAGCGCATCATACCGCCTAATTCGGGCATCATATCGTAGATGGTGACCGAGTGACCTTTTAAACGTAAAAAGTAAGCCGCTGTGAGTCCTGCTGGTCCGCCTCCGACCACCGCTACTTGTTTACCGGTTTCTTCGGGTACTTCCGGCACCCACGGGTCTTCTATATCGACTTCGGCGGCATACATCTTCTCCTGTCTTATGGCGATCGGGTCCTCCACCAACTGTCTTCTGCACTGTTCTTCACAGGGTGCAAAACAAGCTCTGCCAAGACACAATGCCAGTGGACTCTTCTCTTTGATGAGTTTGACCGCTTCTACAGGTTGACCGTCTGCTATGAAATCAAGATATCCTTGAACGTCTATCGATGCCGGGCACTCTAAAGAACACGGACCCCAGCAGTCTCCCGTATGCTCTGAAAGCAGCAGTTCGATGGCCATCTTCCGGCCCTTTAGGACCTCGTCGGTTTCCGTTCTGACTTTCATCCCAGGTGATACCGGTGTATCGCAGGAAGTAGTTATGATGGTGCCTCTGTCGGTCTCTATCTCGACCAAGCAAGCTCTGCATCCTCCGTAGGGGATGTCTATACACTCGAGCTCGCAGAGTGTGGGTATGAAGATATCGTTCTCTCTGCAGACATCTAAAACGCTGTTTTCCTTATCTGTTTTGTACGATCTACCATCGATCTCTATATCTATTTTTTCTGACATCTATTCCACCTCCACAGCTCCGACTGGACAGACTTCTTTACATGCACCGCATTTAACGCAGATTTCCGGATCTATGGAATGCTGCTTCCCGGGCTCTCCGCTTATCGCTTCTACAGGGCATTCCTGTGCACACTTAGTGCAGCCGATACATTCGTCGCTTATCGAAAATGTGATCAGTGATTTGCATACCTTAGCCGGACATGTCTTATCCTCGAGATGTGCCTTGTACTCGTCTTCGAAGTACCTGAGGGTCGTCAATGCCGGGTTGGGTGCGGTTTGTCCCAGACCGCAAAGTGAGTGGTTCTTGATGTATATGGACATCTCTTTGATCTTCTCTATGTCTTCAGCTGTACCTTCTCCGTGGGTGAACTTATCGAGCGTCTCCAGTAATCTTTTGGTTCCCACCCTGCAGAATGTACATTTACCGCAGGATTCTTTCTGTGTGAAGTCCAAAAAGTATCTAGCCACGTTGACCATACAGTCGTCTTCGTTCATCACGATCATACCGCCGGAACCCATTATCGCGCCTGCTTTAGTCAATGTCTCGTAATCGACTGGAGTATCCAAGTAATCTTTCGGCAAGCATCCTCCAGATGGACCGCCGAGCTGCACGGCTTTGAATTCTTTGTCATCTTCGATACCGCCGCCGATATCGTATATTACCTCTCTCAGGGTGGTGCCAATTGGCACTTCCACTAGACCACCCCTTTTGATCTTACCTGCTAGAGCGAAAACTTTCGTACCACCGCTGCTTTCACTGCCGTTATTCGCGAATGCCTCCGCGCCGTTCCTGATGATCCACGGTATATTTGCCAGACTCTCCACGTTGTTGATGTTGGTCGGTTTCCCGAAGAGCCCTTTCTGAGCCGGGTAAGGCGGTCTGGGGCTCGGCATACCTCTTTCACCTTCAATGGAGTGCATGAGTGCGGTCTCTTCACCACAGACGAATGCTCCGGCACCCTCTTTGATCTGGATATGGAATGAAAAATCCGTCCCGAGTATGTTGTCTCCGATGAAACCCTTTTCTTCAGCTTGTTCGATCCCGATCTTCAGCCTTCTGATGGCTAGAGGGTATTCTGCCCTGCAGTATATGTATCCGTGACTCGCCCCGATGGCGAAAGCTCCGATGAGCATGCCCTCCAGGACCGCATGTGGATCGCCTTCTAGGACCGACCTATCCATGAATGCACCGGGGTCGCCCTCATCTGCGTTACAAACGATGTATTTCTCATCGCCTTTCGAGTTCCTGGCGAACTGCCATTTTATACCGGTGGGGAAACCTGCTCCTCCTCTGCCCCTTAACTTGCTTTCTTTTATCTCGTCTATTATCTCCTGGGGATCCATCTCGACGGCTTTTTTCCAAGCTTCGTACCCGTTCCTTTCGATGTATTCCTCGATGTTTTCCGGGTCGATAACTCCGCTGTTTCTCAGGACTATCTTTTTCTGCTTGGAGAAATAATCGTACTCCCCATCGGGTGAGCTGATCAATTTCTCCTCGACGGGTTTTCCATTTTTGACGTGATCGTCGATTATCTTTCCGACGTCGTCCTTTGTTAGGTCGCCGTAGCTGTAGATGTCATCACCTTCAACCACGTCCAAGATAGGTTCTTTGTGGCACATACCCACACAGCCCACTTTCTTTACTGGGATGTCCAGGTTCTCGTCCTTTAAAACCCTCTGGAGTTCCTCGTCTATATCGTCAGCTCCAGCAGCTATCCCACACGAAGCGTATCCCAGGCGGAGCTCCAGGTCCTGGGAAACCATCAGTTTTCACCTCTGTAATCCGCGAGTATCTCCTTTAGTTTATCTCGATCCAGATTTCCGTGTGCTTTGTCGTCCACCATGATTACGGGAGCCAAACTGCAGCACCCAAGACATGCAACTCTTTCCAGGGTGAATTTCCCGTCTCCGGTTGTTTCTCCCGTACTTATGCCCAGCTGATCTTCGAGCACGTCGTGTATGTTATCCGCACCTTTAACGTGGCAGGCCGTTCCGTGGCACACCTTGATCAAGTGCTCTCCCAGGGGCTCGAACCTGAACTGTGCATAGAAGGTAGCCACCCCGAATAACTTGCTTTCCGGTATACCTAGGTACTCTGATATCCTTATCATAGCGGGTTCAGGTAGATACCCTAACTCTTCTTGGACTTCCTGCAGAATGGGGATCAAATACCTGGGTTTTTTCTCGTATTTATCCAGGATCCAGTCGATCTCGTACTCGGGAGCGATGACCTCCGCTTTCGCCGGCACCTTTACTTCGTACAGACACTCGGGGCATTTTGTTACTAGTTCTCCTTCGCCGACGTATTCCCATTCATGTCCGCATCTTTCACATTCTAATTTCATCGTCAACACCGTTTAACCGTTCACATCTCTTTGTAATCCCAGTTGAAGTCCTCAGCCTTTTTTTCGGCCTTCTCGTACCTTTTCAGATCATCCCTCATCAACCGGGCCTTCTCCTTTACTTTATGTATGAGTGCGTTGAACTCCTCTTCATCGTACTTGTTGAAAATCTCATCCTCGTTACCCTCTTCTTTGCACTCTTTGAGATCGTTTAAGAACTGATACTCCTTCTCTGTGAAACCGCTTTCCCGAGCGTCCGATGGAAGTACAACCGCTTTTCCTTTGACATTTGCAACGTATTTTTCTTTCTTCTCGTGGGCTGGAACGACCTTCGCTTTAGCGGAGATGTTCACCTTGTAGTGGCACTTGGGGCAGGTAGCGTAGTAGTCGCTCTCTCCCGAGTAGTCCCACTCGTACCCACACTTTTTGCATTCTATTTCCATTCTAGCACCTTTGTTGTATTATCTACAATTCCGTGTAATCCCAATTCTTATTCTCCAAGATATCTTCGACTTCGCTGTAGGTGTTCAGGTCCTCGCGGATCTTCTTCGCCTTTTCTTTTATCTTCCATTTGAGTGCGTTGAACTCCTCTTGGTCGTAACGAAGACATATCTCCTTGAAGTCCTCTGAATCTTGGCAGTCCATCAATTCATCGATGAACGTGTTTTCATCTGCCGTAAAACGGCTTTTATTCATATCTGGGGAAACGACATTAGCCTTCGCCGAGATCTTCACCTTGTAGTGGCAGTTCGGGCAAGTCGCATAGAACTTGCTCTCTCCTTTGTAGTCCCAACCATGTCCGCAATTTTTGCATTTTAGGTCCATTTTAACTACCTACTACCCACTACGGTTATTTTTATTTAAACCTATTTATGAATATATTGGCTAACGGTTGTATATAGATGCAAGTATTGTCTGTAAGCACTATTTTACTACAACATATTAAATTTGCATAATGAAACATAACTTTGCATAAAGAATATAAACCTATAAATCTATTACAGGTAATATACAAATTTGACAAAGAGAGGTAATTAGATTGGAGATATGCACCGATTATGTGGATATACCGGAAGATGCCTATGACGGTGATTATGAGGTTTCGGTTTTCGAAGACGTGTTCTGCGAAAGCAGAGTGGAAGAGATCGATTTCGGGCCCATAACACCGGGAGAAGAAAAGATAATCTGGAGGTGGATCAAGAACACCGGAAAAGTCCCAGCACCCAGGGTCTTCGTTGGTCGAGGTGTGATCAACTCAGAAGGTTGGATCTCCGAATCAGAGAATTACCAAGAAGGACCTCTGGAAGTAGGTGAGAAAATCGAGGTCCCGTTCAGCTTGAAGGTAGAAGAGGACGCCAAGATCGGCATGTACTACGGCAAGATACCGGTTACCGTGTATGGGACGGAAGAGTTCTTTTGATCTTTTTCCAAGTCAGAAAAATGAACAAACAACTTTTCCACTGGGTCGCATAATATGAAAGAAAAATATTATGCTCCCGCCGGGATTTGAACCCGAGTCCTTGGCTCGAGAGGCCAAAATGATTGGCCGGACTACACCACGGGAGCAAGAGTGAGTTTTGCGAACTTTTGCGACCTAGTGGAAGCTTTGCTTCCACGTTGGGACGCAAATATGAGC
>CAZHUM010000031.1:11657-23749 GCA_964535805.1 uncultured Thermoplasmata archaeon | reverse complement strand
GAAAACAAACAAAAAGCTTATTAAAGGAGTCCATTTTGAGGAGAAAGATAACGACCATGACGAGTAAACACACCCGATTTGAAAAAGCTAGGATTATCGGCTCCCGCGCACTTCAGATTTCCATGGGAGCACCGGCATTGATAGAGATCCCTGTGGGCATGCTAGATCCCGTGGATATCGCGATGGACGAGTACGAGAAAGGTGTGATCCCGATCTCAGTAATTAGAGAGGAATAAAATATGACAGACAATGAAGACGAGATGCTAGTTCCAGAAGATACCTACCTTACTTCAGGAATACATATAGGAACACAGCAGAAAAGCGCATCGATGAAACCGTTCATATTCAAAGTAAGAGACGATGGATTATATGTACTGGATGTAAGAAAAACCAACAGCAGGATATCTACCACTGCAAAGTTTCTCTCTAGGTTCCCAAGCAGAAGGATATTCTTGGTATCCGCTCGTCAGTACGGTAAAAAACCCATCGAAAAATTTTCAGAGATCATCGGTACTATGTGCATAGCCGGCAGGTTCATACCCGGTACGTTGACGAACCCTTCTCTTGATAATTTCATAGAACCGGAAGTGATCGTCGTGGTTGACCCAGCAGCCGATAAACAGGCTCTAAAAGAAGCGGTCAATATCGGTATACCTGTCATCGCCCTCGTAGATACCAACAACAGGCTGGAGAACGTGGATCTAGCTATTCCAACGAACAACAAAGGTAGAAAAGCCCTAGCTCTGATATTCTGGCTCTTGGCTAGAGATATTCAAAAACATACCGGTGAGATCGAAAGCTACGATGATTTCGAATTCGACGTAGGAGATTTCGAGCAGAGTTTGTAGATCGTCAGTACAATCTTACGGTCTCTAAATTCTTTGGCGTCCTTGTTTCCATGCCATATTTTTTATACACAGTGCTGGCTAGGTTGGTACATTTACCCTCTTCTCCGTGGCCCATTATCACTCTGTTGGGAGATGGTTTCATACCACTGATATAGTGAAGCAGCTGTATCCTATCGCTGTGACCCGAGAAGCCTTCACACGTATGGACTCTGAGTTTGGCTTTGATATCTATAGGCTGACCGTTCTCCGTGAGTGTAACGTGGTCGTATCCCTTCTGGATCCTGTCTCCTATGGTCCCTGCCGCCTGATATCCTACGAAAACTATGGCTGATTCGGGATCATCTCCCCAGGCCTTGAAATATTCCAGCACGGGACCTCCATTCATCATACCAGCAGTTGCCAAAACTATGGCGGGTTCTGAACTGTCGCATATCTCCTTCCTCATGTCCATGCTGTCGACTCGATGGAATATGGGTGACATGAAGGGATTTTCGTCTTCCTGGAATATCTTCTTTTTGAGTTTGTTGTTCAAGAATTCTGGATATGCAGTATGGATGGCGGTAGCTTCCCATATCATACCGTCTAGGTAAACTGGTGCTTCCTTGACATCTCCCTTCCTCATAGCTTCCTCTATCACCAGCATAACCTCTTGTGATCTTCCCACTGCGAACACGGGTACGAGTACTTTCCCCTCGGCATAATCGATATGCTGGATCAATATATCTTTCAGCTGTTCAACAGCGTCAAGTCTGCTGGGCTGGAGGTCGTTGTATCCACCATAAGTGGATTCGATGACAACCGTCTCCGCTCTAGGGAATCTGTTGACCGCTTGATTGAACAGCCATGTCTTATCGTACTTGATATCGCCGGTGAAAACGATGTTGTAATCACCGTCTCCGATATGCATGTGTGCCACCGCTGAACCCAGGATGTGTCCCGCGTTGTGCATAGTAAGTCTGATGTCGGGTGCTATATCCGTTGTTTCGCCGTACTCCAGGGGTATAGTATGTTTCACTGCTTCCCTTATATGACTTGATTTGTAAGGTGGGTCTTTGGCCTCGCTTACCGAAACCTTGATGTAATCCAGCTGTAAAAGTGCCGCCAGGTCTCGAGTGGGAGCGGTACAGTAAACCGGCCCGTCGAAACCGTACTTGTAAAGAGCCGGGATGATCCCACAGTGGTCAAGGTGTGCGTGTGTTAGGACTATCGAATCTATGTTGTCCAGCGGGAGTAATTCGGGAGCGTTCAGATAGGGTGTGCCGTTGTCTTCGGAAGACACGTCAGCTCCACAATCAATCAATATCCTGCTGTCTCTAGTGTGAAGTAGTGTGCATGACCTTCCGACTTCTCTGTATCCACCAAGTGCGGTGATACGAGCGAAGGTTTCACCCGTTCTTGTATCCCGGTTTATCTTCCTTCCGAGTTTTCTCAGGAATTTCTTTCGTTCGCCTCTCACCGCCCTTAGATAACTCCTTATGTCTTTCACAGTCTTAGAGGGGATCGGCGGTGCTCGAACTACATCCGGTGCCCAGCCGGTTTCCCTTTTTATCTCGTTCAATACGCTGCCCTTCTTTCCTATAGCCACCCCTGGTGCCTTGGCTTCGATGGTCACTTCGCCAGTATCTTCCTTGAAGTACATATCGGTGATCTTAGCATCCTCTGAAACAATTTCATATATCTTCTCTTCGGCTTCTTCCGGCGTGTCCAGCAGGGAGGGATCTGGTCTTATCGAAACCCTCCTTTTCAGAGTTTCCGCTAATTTCTTGATTACTTCTGAATCCGTGGTGAACTCGTCTATGTCCTTCGTGTAAATCACGATAGTTGAGCCCTCGAATTCGATATCGGAAATCTGTACGGACGCTGGAATCACTTCATCGACAGCTTTTCTTGCATTCTGTAAAACGTCTTCGACACTCATAAAATTCACTTCTTTACTTTTCTAAGATTTGGTATCAACATGTTATTACTCTGTTTTCCTATATCTTCCGCGGGATTTTAAAGAATTAATTATAACGAAGGAAGGGGTTTTCTTACGGTAAACGGATATTCTTTTCTTCCTTGATGCGCTCCATCTTGCTCTGGATCACTTCATCATCGAGCTCAGAGTATCCTTCTTCCGTTACCTGGGCAACTCTGATGCCATCTCCAGAAGCAGAATCCCTACTGCTGGACACCATAAGACACAGGATCGCTAGATCGATACCTTCTTCCATGGACATGTTTTCCTTGTAATGGTCTTCCAACACACCGTAAACGAACGGTGATCCTGATCCTTCAGAAACGTAATCGTCGGAGATAGCGCCACCCGCCATGTCCAAGGCATAAACGTGTCCGCCGGTATAGTCCACTCCTCCCAGCAGTAATCCTACAAAATAGGGGAGCATCCTCCTGCCGAGAAGCATATTCGAAAGTAATGTTGAAGCGGCTTTCACGGTCATATCCTTATCTCTTTTGAGCTGATAAAGCTCCGCTTCAGAGCTTAGATATCTCGAAATAACCTGTCCGTCTCCCACAAGCCCTGCGATAGTCAAACAAAGATTGTCTCCTATAGGGAACAATTTTCGGGTCTTTTTGTGAGCTATCATGTGCCCTTTTGTTGCTCTTTTCTCGGTCGCCATAACTACGCCGCCTTCGCAGACAAGTCCTATCGTCGTCGTACCTTTTTTAACATTTTCATCCATGCTTTCACGCTCTGTCCCAATCTTGGTTGGTTTTTACTTTTTAGTAGAGATATAATGGGAATAATCTTTTAGATAATATCCCCCTAAAAGTTTCTACAAATGATGAAGTATAGGGGTCTTATATAACTTTTTCCTTATCGTACTATCGTGCGTTTCGATCCGTGTGAACATCGAGCTGTGGATACGGTATCTCTATACCCTTTTTAGTGTAGGTTTGGAAGATGCCTTTTGTTAATTGATTCTTGACCGTCCAATAGTTGTCGTTATCGGTCCACGCTTTGAGCGTAACGTTGATGGCTGAATCACCGAAATCGTTTACGGTGACCGCGGAGGCGGGATCACTGAGGATCAAAGGATGTTTTTTCATCAGCTCGAGTGCGGTGTCGATAGCTTCGTTTATATCTCCCGAGTAACTCAATCCTACCTTCACGTCCACCCTGCGTTTTTGGATCCGTGAGTAATTGATTATGGGTGAACCCCAGATCACCTGATTTGGAATAGTGATGTATGTGTTATCAGGGGTCAATATCTCCGTGGACATCAAACCGACGCATTCGATACTTCCTTCCAATCCTTGGACCTTGACATGTTCACCCTTGTAGAATGGACGTATGCTCGCCAGCCAGGCACCCGCCGCGAGATTGTTGAAGGTGTCTTTGAGTCCGAAACCCAATACGATGCCGATGATGGCGGATATACCGATGACAAGAGAACCTACATCGAAACCCAGAGAGGTCGCCGCCATCAGTACCACACCGATGTACAAGATCACACCGCAGACCCTCCCGATGAATGTCCTCATAAGCGGCGGTATCTTCATCTTCTTTAGGCCTTTTTTCAGGACCGAAACGACCACCTTTACCACGATGACTCCTATTACTATAATTATAGCAGCGGTTATCGCCTGAATCAAGCTTATTTCGACATACGGTATATTTTGGGTTAGATCCATAAACATCACCTTGATTTTTCACAAAGAAGAGTTTCATATATATAAATCTTGGAGCTAACGACTTAAATGTTTTAATATGAAAACATTATAGACCTTTATGGTGTTCCTTTGGATTTAAGACTCACTTGGACCATAACGATCCTCGTCACCTACATCATAGGTATAATAATATTCGGCCCTCTGCTTGAGAAGTTGAAGAATAAAGGATTCGTCGGTAGAGATATGTACAAGAAGGGGCATCCAGAGATACCGGAGATGGGGGGGATCGGTATCGCATTCACTTTCTTAGCCGGTTTCCTGATTTTGGGAGTTTTTACAGAAGTCCCCTACGTAGCGTATCTATCGGTCTTCGTTTTGATGCTTTACTTCCTTTTCGGTCTGCTCGATGATCTGCTGGGAATAGGGGGCATCAAGGACGTGAGTTACAGAAAACTCATCAAGATCATCATGCCCCTGTTTTTCGCTTTTCCTCTGATGAATTTTACCCGTCACTCCGTGGATATCCCCTACCTCGGTGAGATATACCTAGGTGTTTTTTATCCATGGATATTCCTCCCGGTATTCATCATGGTGACCAGCAACTTGATGAACATGTACTCTTACTACAACGGTCAATCGGCTGGTACCACGGTGATCGTGCTCTTCTTCCTCTCTATGGACCTGTATTCTCAAGGTCAAATTGACCTTTTCTATATCATCATACCATTCCTGGGTGCCACACTGGCTTTCTTGTCGTATAACGTACAACCTGCGGGTGTCTTCCCCGGAGACAGCGGTGACATGCTCATGGGTGCCGCCATAGGCATAGTGGGTGTTATGAGTGGGTATGAAACCTTCGTTTTCATCGCTTTACTGCCTTTGATAATCAATTTCCTGATGGTAGCTGTATGGTTCGTGCAGACCAGAGGGGACCTGAAGGTGAAATTCGGAGATGTGAGAAAGGACGATACTATCAACCCTCCGAATGCTAAAACGTTGATGTGGTTCTTCCCATCCTACGTCCATTTAACTGAGAGGCAGACCACGGTGATCATGTATGTTTTGGTCTTCATATCTTCATTCACCGCGTGGATACTTTTCTAACTCTTATGTGAAAAGATAAAAAATAAATACCAATGGTAGTTGTTAACACAAAGTTTATTAATCAACTTTCAAAGGAGTATAATGCATGCTGATAATATCTCTGTCCATATTGGTCGCTTTCTTTATAGCACTCATAGTTTCTAAATGGCAGATAGATACGTTCTCTGAGGCTGGATTGATCGGTAAAGACATGCACAAAGAGGGTGCACCAGAAGTACCCGAGATGGGAGGTCTCGCAGCCATCATCGGATTTATCGTTGGTATCTCACTACTGCTTGGAAAGGGTGAAGAAGATGTCAACAACGCTATCTTTTTGACGGCTATCATCGGGATAATCGGGGCCGGTTTTATAGGCATGGTAGATGACATGGTGAAGATCCGCCAGAGGACAAAAGCACTGCTGCCTTATCTATTCACACTTCCCTTCGGCATACAGATGATGGGGGAGTCGTTCACCATCTTCGGCATCCATTTCGATATAGGATGGGTGATACTGTTGATAGTACCCTTCGGTGTGACCTGTGCAGCCAACGCTTCAAACATGCTCGAGGGGTTCAACGGACTGGGAGCTGGGTTATCATTCATCATAGCAACTACGCTGATCATACTGATATACATGGGGAACGGAGATTCCTCTAATTACGGTCTGTATATACTGTATCCACTTCTCGGTGCAACATTGGGGTTCTCGGTTTTCAATCTGTATCCGTCGAGGATATTCCCCGGCGATACCTTCACGCTTTTCAGCGGTGCCGCCATCGGCTGTGCTGCTATAATCAGCAACCTGATAACTCCAGGCATCATCTTGTTCACCCCCATGATAATGGAATTCTTCCTCAAGTTCAGGGGTGGGTTCAAAGCTGAGAATTTTTCCAACGTTAACGAAGAAGGTTATCTCCAGAGCACACATGATAAGACGGAGAGTATCACTCACTGGATTGTAAAACACATGAGAGTAAAAGAGTGGCACCTCGTGGCCATCGTATGGGCGATGGAAGGCATATTAGCGTTGTTGATAATCATCCTTTTCGGGTTCATGAACCTCGGTTTCTGATCACCTGTAGAGTGAAGGACCGGGTTTCGTAGTGGACACTTCTTTTTCTTTGACCGGTGCACCGCCCAGTGATTGGAAATGGATGGTCGTCCTCATCCCCAGATTGACAATGTTTTGGATCGTGTTGAAAAAATCGGTTCTGGTAAGGTCCTCGTCGTACATGTGCATCTTGACTATCACCGAAGCGGGTATATTATCCTCATCCCTTTTGATATTGTAGATATTGTGCCCTTCCGATAGTATCATGACCAGGTTCTTTTCGAAGTGAGCCCTTTGATTTGAATTGAGCTGTTTGAGTATGCCTTTATGCTCCTTACTCACGGTCAGTTTGTAAACGACCTCGAGTCTTTTCGGATAATCCTTTGGATTGCCGAGAAGAACGACCCTGTCCCCGTGTTTCAACTGAATAAGCCATGCCAACTGTTTGTGGTCGATGACCTCGTACTCTCTATCGTCGTCTTCAAGCCACTCAGTTATCTGTTCTTTCATGAGATGTGATTTGTGCTGTGATTAAAAAATCTTTGCATTAAAACATAATAAATTCTATGACGCCCAGAAAAAACAATGGAACAACAACCATCAAGAAATCATCGTCTATGATGATGGATGGTTTTTCAGCGGCGACCGCTGTGACGCCTCCCACCACACTCAAAGTCAACAAAATCGGTAGGCTCAAAGAGGTCATGAGGACGTATCCGATTACTGAGATAACAAACCAGACAAATACAGGAACCCATGGATAGATTTTCAGTTCATGATACTTGATCTCGCCGATGAGCGGGTCGACGATCCCCATGCCTATGAAGCATATCACCGCCAGATGCATGGGAAACAGCAGCAGTGCTATGGCGGCTGCCATGGTAGCCCAAGCGTAGGCCGCTATCTGTTTACTCTCGTAGTCCCTCATGCCGAATACGTTCCAGCCCATGTGAAGCCGCAGTGATTCGAAACCCAGGATGATAAGGACTACTACAAGGAAAAGTGAGGGTCTAGAGTAACCCGCTATCTTTTTTGGTACAAAGTAGTATAGGAGGAATATCCAAGCCATGGAATGTATTATCCGGCGAAATATATGCTGTTCATCCGCCACGCTGTTTCACCTTCTGAAGATATTTACCTCGTTCTCTGAGGACTTCAAGAACTTTCACCGCTCCTTCGGTGCTGTCGAATATCGGGATACCGTTTCCGTGGAGTACCCTTCTCCATTTGTCGGCATTAGTTCCACCGTGGATCGTGATCACCAAATTTTTAGATAAGGATGGATACATCTCTATTATCTCCGATATCAACGAGTCGTCTAGATTGATGGCCCTGGATAAACAGAGGATCACGGCATCTAAATTCGGTTCATGGTCGAGGATCTCGATTGTTCTCAGTAATGTTACGTTGTCCACCTCGGGGGTCAAGTCGATCGGGTTCGTTACCGATCCAAGCGGGCTGACCACCGCTTCTAGTCCTTCTTTAGTTTTCTGGCTAAGATCCGATATCGACAGGTCGGAACCGCTCCTTTCGATAAGGTCGGATACGATGATACCCATGCTGCCCGCGGTGGACACCTCTGCTATGTTCCCGTCGGTCAGTGGTTCATAGCATGACAGTGCTGCAGAGAACTCCACCAGTTCCGTCTCGTTTTCGGACTTTATCATCCCCGCCTGTTTCATCATCCCATCCAGGAGTTTTTCTGAGGTCTTCGCTATGCTGCCGGTGTGCGATCGTACCGCTTGAATACCTCTCTCTGATCTCCCTCCTTTCAATAGGATGATCGGAGAACGGGGTGTCACCTTCTTGGACAGTTCGTAGAACCTTCTACCGTCGGTGAAGGTTTCGATGTAAAAAGCTAGTACTGTATTATCATCTTTTCCAAAATACTCCAAGAGTTCGTTCTCATCGATATCGACTTTATTTCCCAAACCGACGAAAGCTCTCAGTCCGATCCCCTTCTCGTGGAGTGCTTCTAAGAACGGAAGTGCCAGATATCCACTTTGAGATATGAAAGTTATCTTTCCTTCTTTCGGCCTCTTGATTATATGTTCCGAAACGAAGAAGGTATCCAAACCGCTTTTGTTATCCAGTATCCCCATGGTGTTCGGACCCAGGATACGGATCTCGCTGTTATCTATCATGGATTTGAGTTCTCTTTCCATCTCCGCACCCTCTTTACTCAGTTCACTGAAACCGCTGGCTTGGATGATGGCTGACGGTATTCCCGCATCGATTATCTTATCCATCACACCTAGGACTTTATCTGCCGGCAGGCTGACGATAGCAAGGTCTGGAACCCTAGGTAAGCCTTCGATACCTTGATAAAAATCTTCTCTGTCCGTGGGCTTGGGATTGACCGCGTAGACATGGATGCCCTTTTTCTTCAGATTCCTGAAAACGATGCTGCCGATGGAATTCTCATCGGACAACGACACGCCGAATACGGCTGCACTCTCGGGCTCGAACATTGTCTTCAGGTCTGAGGAACTCATCGTCTTCAACGGCCGAGTTATTGTCTCAGGGATATATAACGTTTGATAAAAAAAGTAAAAAGAACGGAAATGGTTTTGGATTGCCCACTCACGCTTCTTCGATCCTGTCGTGCTCCTCTCTCAGATCGATGACTCGCTTGGCTTTGCCGACGGTCCTGGGCAGCTTGCCGGGTTCCAGAAGCTCCACGTCCGCTCGGATGTTCAATATGGCGGTTATGTTCTCCTGTGCTCTCTTTAGCAGGTCTTCTTCGTCGAATTCATCGGATCCGTAGTAGTCCTTGTCTATCTCGACTTTAACGTACAATTTATCGAGAACGTCCCTGTCCACGATGATCTGGTAGTGCTCTCCGATGCCTTCTGTCTCCAGCAGTGCGGCTTCTATCTGGCTGGGGAACACGTTCACTCCACCGACTATGAGCATGTCGTCGCTTCTACCTTTGATCCTCATGATACGCGGGTGCTCTCTACCGCACTCGCACTCTTCGTAGTTCACTACAGCGATGTCCTTCGTCCTGTATCTAAGCAGCGGCATAGCTTCTCTAGACAGCATGGTGAAGACGAGTTCTCCCTTCTCTCCTTCCGGGAGCACCTCTCCCGTCGCCGGGTTGATTGTCTCTACCAGGAATTCGTCGCTCCAGATGTGCAGTCCGTCCTGTTCCGGGCACTCGACCGCAACACCAGGCCCGTATAACTCGCTCATACCGTACACGTCGTGAGCCCTGAGACCCATGGATTCCTGTATGCTCTCTCTGGCTTCGTCACTCCAAGGCTCCGCTCCGAACATCCCGATCTTCAAGTTGAAATCCTTTAATGGGTCGTATCCGTACTTCTTCGATGCCTCGGAAAGGTAAATGGCATAAGAAGGTGTGCAGGAAAGCACCGTGGTCTGGAAGTCGTACATCATCTTGATCTGCTTCTTCGTATTTCCCGTGCTGGTCGGTAGGATCGATGCACCCAGGACTTCAGCCCCCTGGTGGAATCCGAGACCACCGGTGAAAAGACCGTACCCGTAGGCGTTCTGGACGATATCTGCGGGTTTCGTCCCGGCTGCGCTGTAGGTCCTAGCCATGAGGTCGCCCCATTTTTCCATATCGTTGCGTGTATACGACACGACCGTGGGGGTGCCAGTTGTACCGCTTGAGGCGTGGAATCTGACAACCTTCTCCCTGGGCACCGCTAAGATCCCGTAGGGATAGTGGTCTCTGAGATCGTCCTTGACCGTGAATGGTATCTTGTGAACGTCTTCTAAGCTTTTGATATCATCGGGCGTGATCCCTTCCTTCTTGAATTTCCTTTTGTACATAGGTACGTTCTCGTACGAGTAGCGTACCATCTTGATCATCTTCTCTTCCTGTAACTGTCTTATATCTTCCAGTTTCATCATCTGAGCTTTTTCGTTGTACATTTTTTCACCTGGATATTGATTGGTATAATCTTAAGGTATCATATAGAAAAGTGATTATAAGTCTTTCGAATCCGTAAGATATCAAATAAAAGAAAATAAAAGAAGAGGTTTTACATTTCTATAAAGGGAGTGGGAGGTGGAGTTATACCCGGATTTCCTGGGTACGATTTATCAACCGTCATCGGTTCATCTTTTATTTCCGGTTCTTCTTCTGGGGCTGGATAAGGATCAAAATTTTGTTCAGGTCTTTCAACATCTTCATCCGGACCGACTGCAGCGGTAGATAGACCCGTCCATATCACTGAAACTGCAAAAATTGCGATTAACGTCAAAACAGCCAGGCCAACATTCCTTACGTCTTCATTTTTCTTTCTCATCTTTTTCACCTTTGTATGTTACCTAATAATCCTTGAAGATGATATATATAAGTAAAGAATGTTTCAAGTTTCGAATCGATTTATAGAATGCGCTTAATAAGTGACAGATATGATAGTAAGTAAATGTACTGGATGTGGAAAACTCGGGTTATGATAGGGTCATTTTTGTAGGGTTTGTATTTTATTTGATTTCCGTTCAATTTTTCCCCGATATTCATCTTTCTTTATCTTTTTATCCACTACATCAAAAGTGCAAACCGGTGATTTTCCAGAACAATCTTTCAACTGTCGATATACCCTTTCAAGTTCTCCGCCTCCAGAGGTGCAGTAGAATACCACTTCAGGCAGCTTATCTCTGTAACGGTTGAGATAAGTACGGACTGCAGGAGTGATAGAACCCGCCCAGACCGGAGTTCCGATGACGACCAGGTCGTATGCGGACGGGTCGTGCTTGATCCCTCCGATCTTTGTTTCTTTTTCCTTTAATGCGTGATATCCAGAGCGTATAAAACCGATGAGAGGTGTCTTCCGGTTTTTCTTGTCGATGATCTCTTCTGTATCGGCTCCCAACCCCTTGGCCAACGCCTTACCGACCTTCTCTGTGTTTCCCGTCCTGGAATAGTACACTACTAGAGCTTTCATGATATCTCCGTACTTTCCAGCTCATTAAAAATATCTTCGATGAACTTATCGCCAGCTGGGGTTTGACTCTCCCACCTGATGCCGCTTGTCGTCCTGGAGTGAGTAGAGTCGTCCTTCACTTCTTCTACATCTAATTTTACGATCGACATATGTTCGTTGCAGTCCATCGTCTCTTTCATAACCTCGGCTCTCCCGTAGATCGATACGTTCACATCTCCCTCTTCGCACATGCAGATCATCGCTTTACCGTTGTCCTTGATGTTCTTGGTCCCGTCGTGTCTTTTCGCCATCCCCATGATTATAGTTTTACGGTCTACGGCCCATATCAGATGTATCGGTGTGGTGTTCGGTCTCCCATGCTCGGATACCGTTGCAACTATCACCGTAGGTATCTTGGATCTGAGTAAATTGTGTGCATCATCCGGTAAGCTGCTGCCTAGGATTTCCGACATGGTGGGTGATATCCCCTCTAGGATAAATTTTTTCCTCAGATCTTTACTGGAAAGCCTGGCGCCTTTCCAGTGCTCACTCGTTCAAAGAACTTGTGATTTACTGGAAAGCCTGGCGCCTTTCCAG
>CAZHUM010000031.1:0-11557 GCA_964535805.1 uncultured Thermoplasmata archaeon | reverse complement strand
GTGCTCACTCGTTCAAAGAACTTGTGATTTACTGGAAAGCCTGGCGCCTTTCCAGATACTTGACAAAACTTGATTTTGTCATTGTTTGGAAATGTCATTTCCGAATGTCCTCCGAGACAAGCTCGTCATGTTTACTGGAAAGCCTGGCGCCTTTCCAGTGCTCACTCGTTCAAAGAACTTGTGATTTACTGGAAAGCCTGGCGCCTTTCCAGATACCTCTCTAGCAGAGCTCTCAAGGTTTACCACAAAGTATAAGTGAGTATACCCAGTATACCGATATGTATGGTGAAGACGATAAAAGTTAGCGAGAGGGTTCATGATATGCTCGAAGAATTCAAGAAGAAGCACGGTATATCCACGTATAAGGATGCCGTCGAAACAGCTCTATTGGAAGCCCAAGGGGTTTTAGACCGTTCTGGATACATCGTATCCACCCGTGATGTTTTAGGCGGTAAACCGAGGATAAGAGATACACGGATAGGGATATTGAATATAGATCGATGGTATTTTGAACAAGGGATGTCCGTTGATGAGATCTGTGATAACTATTATGTTGATAAAGAAGGTGTCGAGGCAGCCGTAAAGTACATCGAAGAAAATCCAGAAAAAATCCAGCAATTAAAGAGACAAGTCCAGATACAGGAAAAGGTATCTATGGAAATGGCTAAGGAGAGGATGCAGGAGATCGTTTGATGAGGATATGTCTAGATGAGAACGTGCCTGGACCTGTATTCATTAGGCTGAGAGCAAGGGGCCACGATTCGGTTTTAGCAAGAGAAGAAGCGGGAGCTGGTGCTACTGATATAGAATTACTGAAGATATGTGCCCAAGAACAAAGAGTCTTACTGACCAACGACGCTGATTTTGATATCCTGCATGGAAATCACCATCATGAAGGAATATTGAGGTACTCTATAAACCAGCCGACCAAAGAGGGATGGAAGCGGATCATCGAAGGTATCGAACTTATAGAAGAACACATGTCCATGAAAAACGAACTACAGTGGCCTATTCAATGGTGGGAAAGTTTCCATCCGTGAATTTTCATTCCGAGAAGAATATAATTCAAAAGATGCCGGAAAACAGAGGTATCAAAACCAACACGATAGGTATCGAAATCACCGTCGTCCATGTAACGGATAGCGCGGTCCCCTTTGCGTTCAAACCGTATGAGATCAGGAACATGTTCGTACTGGTTATCGGCAGTACGGAGTTGATCACTATAACTGCGAACCAAGAACCGGGTATCAGTCCTATAAGGAGCAGCGGCGCGAACACAAGTACGGTGATTATCGGGGTGAACAGCATGGTAGTAAGGAATGCGTTCCTACCAACGGACCAATGGAATTTTCTCTCCTCCCCTTCATCCGGCGGTAAGAACATCTTCTTCATCTCGTCGAATTGAAGGTCCTTGGGATGGATCCCGGCTCCTGCATAGTACAAACCGGCTGGGATGGTTATAGCGGTTATAAAGTAGAGAACCGTTCCACCGTCACCGAGGTCTGCCATCATGATACCGGTTTGATGATGAATTATGATCGCCGCTATTACGAAGGATAATAGATACCAGGGGTAGATCCTCAGGAACAAAGGCAGTGGCGAGCCATCCTCGCGTATATTCTTTGTTTCGTGCCTGTGCATCACAGAAAGTACGTACGGGATAACAGCGAATAGACCGATGCCCACGAGACTGATGTAGATACCGGCGGGTACTCTCCATCCCTCGATAGCCAGCAGTGCACCTCCGACGAATGCTGCACTACGACCCTGATTTGTCAGTACCGTCTTGATGAACGTCCTTTTCTTCATCCCCTCTAAACCCAGCTTCTTCGCTTCCAAGTGACCCAGGAAATAGGCCAGCATGTACATGAAAAATAGTACTCCGAACGTTATCCCGGCGAATGTGATCTCGCTTTTTCCGAAATCGATATTGAGAAAGATCCTGAAAAGCAGTAAAGGTATAAAAACGAACAACAGCACCAGCCCTATCTTCTTCATGATGCCGTTTATACGCTCTTGACCGAACGCTTCTCCAAGGAGGTAAGTCACAACCAGACCTACGATTATCCACGGTAGAGTGTACAACCCACTTATGTACGGCAATATAGTGACTAGTATATCGATGAAAGACATATGCAGGTCAAATAAGAAACATTATTTAAAAAGTTCGTTCCAATTTTATCTTATTGGACAAGGTGATCTATCGTTTTCAAATCGACACCTGTTATTATAACGCCGTAACTTTTATTAATTACATTGTGCATATTGTGATACGATGATGGTTATCAAAGATGCTATGATATTGATCCACCTGGCAAAATTGTCCCTATTGGAAACTTGCTGTGATTACTTCGGAGGGGTTTTCATCCCAAACAAAGTAAAAGAAGAAGCCGTGGACATGGGAAAAGAGAAAGGATATCCAGACGCGGTTTTAATCCAGGAAGTGATAGATAGAGATAAATTATCGGTACAAGATGTTGATGATAAGGGACTGATCGAAAGGGCGAATAAATTCAACATCCAAGGAGGTGAAGCTGAAGCAGTTGCCTTGTACTGGGAAATAGAGGCCGACCTGCTAGCCACGGATGACGATAATGTAAGAAGCAAAAAAACGCTTTTGGATCTAAAAATCGTAGGCACGCTTCCGATACTCCTCCGTTTGTTCAAGGCTGGTGATGTCGATGAGAAAAAATTCAAGGATTCTCTGGATATGTTAAAAGAAATCGGATGGTTCAGTTCTGCGGTTCTGGATAAAACCGCTATGGAGGCGGGTATAGTATGAAAACATCGATCGGCATACGATTAGATGAGGATTTCATCGGTAAATTAGAGGAGATGGGACAACAAGAAAGCCTGGACCGCTCTACGATGATAAGGAAACTGTTGGAAAGGGGGTACCGGGATTATTTGAAAGAAAAGGCAGCCGAAGGATACAGGAGAGGTGAACTCACCATGAGTGGAGCTGCTGATATGGCGGGTATAACAGTTTGGGAGATGGAGAAATATCTAATCGATCGTGGGTACAAGTCCGAATACTCGATAAAAGACCTTAAAGAGGAAAGTGGGCTGCTGGAATAGACGTCATATTATTGATCCAAAACATTCCGAAAATATAATAAACAGGAGGTTTACTGCCACCCCGATGTCTCCTGAAACTCGGTCTCTCGATGCCCTCTTTGACCCGGAATCAGTAGCCGTCATAGGCGCTTCACATACAAAGGGAAAGGTGGGACATATCTTGGCATCTAATATCCTTAAATCCGATTACGACGGTGATGTATATCTTGTCAATCCCAAAGGTGGGGAGATACTAGGTGAGAAAGTCTACGAAGATATAAGTGATCTACCGGACGGGATCGATCTGACCTGCATAGTGATCCCCGCTAAATACGTCGAGGACGCCGTGAGGCAGTGCGGTGAGAAGGACTTCAAACACCTTATCATCATCTCATCCGGCTTCTCCGAGATAGGGAACACCGAGATGGAAAGAGGGGTGGTGAAGGAAGCCGAGAAACACGGCATGAGGGTTCTAGGGCCCAATGTTTTCGGAATCTACTCGGCCAAGGCAGACCTGAACGCTACTTTCGGTCCAGAGAAGATCAAGAAAGGGAAGATAGCGCTCATATCCCAGAGCGGCGCCCTGGGTATCGCGATGATCGGGAAGACCGCGGAGCAGTACCTGGGTCTTTCGACCATCGTAAGCGTCGGTAACAAATCCGATATAGACGACATGGACCTACTGGATTACCTGTCTGAAGACGAACAAAGCGAGGTCATCATGATATACATGGAGGGGCTGCCCAATGGAAGAGAATTTTTGAAGAAAGTGGAGGAGATGCCGCCTGAGAAGGCTATCGTGGTTATCAAGGCGGGGAGGTCCGAGAAGGGTGCCACTGCTGTTGCATCTCACACGGGTTCCCTGGCCGGCAGCGACAAGATATTCAGCGCTGCTTTTGATCAAGCTGGAATCTGCAGGGCTCAGAATCTTAGACAGGCATTCGACTGGTCGAGGGTCTTCGCATCCAACGAGCTGCCGGAAAGAGAAAATACGGTCGTGATCACGAACGGCGGAGGTATCGGTGTGCTCAGTGCCGATGCAGCCGAAATCTACGGTGTGAACCTACTGGACGATCAAACATTTTTGAAAGAAAAGTTCCAAGACGCCATACCCTCCTTCGGTTCGACAAAGAATCCCATAGATCTCACCGGGCAGGCGGGCAGGGAGGAGTACAAAAGGGCGATGGAGGCTGCACTGGAGAGCGACGAGATCGGTTCGGTGGTTGGACTTTACTGTGAGACCGGCGTGACGGATCCTATGGAAACCGCTAAAGCCCTAAAAGAGATGTTCCATAAGTACAAGGACAAAAAACCAATGGTCTTCACTTTCACCGGTGGTGATTTCGTTGACGAGTGCGTCGAGTGGTTGAGGAAGAACAAGGTCCCGGCATTCACGGATACATACGAAGCCATGTCAGCCATGGGAGCTCTATTCAGGAGAAAGGAATACCTGGAGAGGAAGAAGGAGAAGGAGGATATGGAAGAACCTGACATCGACATGGACAGGATCCAAAAAGTGGTGGACAGGGTGAGGAGTCAAAACAGACTGAATCTATTGGAGAGCGAGGGGAGAGAGATAATGGACGCCGCGGGTGTGTCCATGGCGAAGGGGCGGGTGGTCAACAGTCTTGAAGAGTGCGTTGCTGCGGCTGAAGAGATCGGTTACCCTGTCGTGCTCAAAGTGGTCTCCGAGGATATAATCCACAAGACGGATGCAGGCGGCCTAGCTTTGGATCTAGAGAACGAGAAAGAGGTCGTAGACGCATACCAGGCGATCTATTCAAGCTGTAAAAGCAAATATCCCAACGCGAGGATCAGAGGCATCTCGGTGGCGGAGATGCTGGAAGGTGGGGAGGAAACGATAGTGGGCGGTACCACCGATCCGTCCTTCGGACCCGTGGTCATGTTCGGTCTCGGAGGGGTGTACGTCGAGATACTGAAGGACGTTCAGTTCCGCGTAGCACCGATATCGAAAAGGGAAGCGAGCAGGATGATGGGAAAGATCAATTCGTTCCCCGTGTTGGTAGGGGCAAGGGGGCAGAAGAGGAAGGATCTGAACGCACTAGCAGATGTTATATACCGTGTTTCATTTTTGATGGATAAGATAGAAGATATCTCAGAGATAGATCTTAACCCGATAAAGGCTTTCGACCAAGGTAAAGGTTGTAAAGCCGTTGATGTTGCAATCACTCTTAAAAGCGAGGTGGAAGAAAAATGAATAATATTATAATATCGTCGACCGAAGTGGACGCTGGAAAGACCACCGTCGGTATGGGCATCGCTCTGTGTTCCGACAAGGAATTCAACTACTTCAAACCCTTCGGAGACAGACCGATCTACAAGAAGAAAAGGTTGATCGATTACGACGCGAAGCTGTTCAAGAACGTTCTGGATCTGGATATAGAGTACGAGAAATTCTGTATCGGATTCGACCATTCCAAGATCAAGTACGCCTACGACGAAGAAACTATCAAAGATAAGTTGACCGAGAGGGTCGAAGAATTGAGCAAAGGGAAGGACGGTGTGATAATAGAGACCGGAGAGGACTGGAGGTTCGGCTCTTCGGTGTCTTTGGACCCGGCGTCTTTGTACAAAATATTGGATGCCGAGATCGTCCTTGTGGCAGCGGGTTCGCGGACGAACATAGTCGACGATCTTACGGCTGCTGCCAGGTACTTCGATGCTCTGGATATACCGATCAAGGGAGTCGTGTTGAACAACGTGGAATCCGAAGAGGACATCAAGAACTTCGCCCAGAAAGATATCGAAGACTTGGGCTTGGACGTGCTGGGCATCATACCCGAGATAACGGATTTCCGATTGACCAGAGTGAGCTTCATCAACGACATGCTCTTCGGTAAAGTTGTTGGAGGGGAGGATGGGCTGGAAAACATCGTGGAGAACGTGTTCGTCGGTGCGCTGAGTGTCGACGAGATGGTTAGGAATCCACACTTCCACGAGAAGAGAAAATTGATAGTGACCGGTGGTGACAGGTCCGACGTGGTGCTCGCCTCTTTAGAGGACGGGACCGCCGGGATCGTGCTGACCAACGATATCATCCCTCCGAACAACATCATCTCCAAGGCGGACAGGGTCGGAATCCCGCTGATATCCGTACCGCTGGACACCTTCGAAGCAGCACAGCGTATCGAGAGGATGGACCGGATCACCACCATCGAGGACGACTTCAAGATCGACAAGATCAAGGAGATCATCACGAAGAAGTTGGACGTTGACTTGTGAAAGTGTCGGTTTGGATGGAAAAATACGAATTCACCAATCATCCTTTAGATGAAGGTGATAAATACGATGAAAGAAAAAGATGAAGCTAAGACTACGTCTCGCTCAATTCATTGACAAAGTTCTGGGGACGAGGAAGAGAATAGATCCGTAGATAAAGAGGCCAAAAAAATCATCAAAGAAAGTCTCAAAAAGAACGAAAAAAAATTTATTTGTGAACCAACCTGTTTTATAAAGATTACGAGTTACTATATCGATGTAACTTTTCCTCATAGCCCGCCAGCGGGTGGGTGTATCTGGTTTTTATTCATATAAATTGGTCTCATTCGAAAACGCAAAATTATCCCTTTCTTCCAGAGATTTAATCAATTCTTTTAATTCTTCTTCTGATCTTAATCCCGCAAGAAAAGAAGCTCTCAAAATCTCCGCTAAATTGTATGTTTTGATAGAGCTTTCTTTACTTTCTACTCTCGCCACTTTATCGTTAGTTAAAAATATCCAATTTCTCGATTGTGCTATGACCATACTTTGGATTTCTCCACGATCTAGTTTCTTTTTACCAGATATTTGCCTTCTATACCTTTTCACTTCATCTTCAACCATAGAAACTATTTGAAATTTCTTAAATGTTTTTTCAGGAAAATTATAGCCCATCTCTCTTGCGTTATCCAGTTCTTCATAAACTGCAAGTGAAATATAGAAGTTAAATCTGGGAAAAATTTCATCCAATAAACCCAATTCTTCAACTTTTGCTAATGAGGAAACTATATCTGTATCACAGATAATATTCAATCCATTTCCTCCACTATTTCCTTAGCTCCTGTTTCTATATCTTTCGTATCGGCTTCAACTACTATACCCCATGATTTTAGAATGTTTTTGAATTCTTCGATCGTCACAGAAGCAATCTCTGCAGCTCTCCCCAAGCTTACTTTCCCCTTCCTGTAAAGTTCTACCGCACTTGCTATCCTTAGATTTGTTTTTGTCTCGAACAATGTTCTAAATGCATCCTTGGCAACATCTGATTTGGAGGAATAATATCCTGATTCAACCAAAGCATCGATCTCCATCTCCATTATCTTTGGAAGGCTGAACGTTTTAACCATATATATAAATAGTTATTAATTATTAATAAATATTTTGGTCATAACGGATTTCTGTACTATCCTGAATGAAAAAAACCCTCAATATTGAGACAATATCTTCTGGCCGTCTAGCACCATGATTATATGTGCATCGACGAAGGCATCGACAGTAGGTCCGCATGCGCTGGAACTTCGTTCCGCTGAGTCGCCAAGTCTCCGACTTGCTCCTACATCCCCGCAGGATCCACAGCCCTCCATCCCATAGCCCGCCAGCGGGTGGGTGTAGTTTAGTATCTCCAGTGAAACATCGAAGTGATATCTATCACGGGTCAGAAATTGACGATGACAACTTAATTTTTAAAAAAAGGTGTCCATTTCTGGTTTTGTATGATAAAATGGAGAGGATGCTCTCTAATCTAATTGATGCGTTGGATATGTTTGTAAACTTAAACAACCGAAATGTATTTTAAAGATTATCAATCTTAATAAAATGGTAATTAAAATGCCAACAGTAGCTGTCAAGATACCTTATGACCTAAAGAATCGGATGGAAAAGCATAAAGAAATAGATTGGGATGTATTGATCCAAAAGGCTATCAAAAATCAATTATCTCGTATAGAACTAGCTGATTCACTATCATCAGCGAGCGAGTTGACAGAAGACGAAGCCTTAGAGATCAGCGAAGACATCAAAAAGGGTATGGCTAAAAGGCATGGATTGATCGGATGAAATTCGTCGTCGATACTAACGTATTGATCTCCGCTCTTTTAAAGAACAGCGTTTCAAGAAAGTTGATAATCGAATTGAACGAAGATTTTTATTCCCCTGATTTCCTAGAAATCGAGATCGAAAAACATAAAGGAACTATTTTAGAAAAATCAGGTTTGAAAGAGGTGGAACTCGATAACCTTCTCACACTCCTTTTAGATAAGATTTTAGTTGCACCTGAAGAAACTTATAGAACTGAGCTAGAACAGGCTAACGAAATTTTAGGGGATACCGATGTGACAGACGTGCCCTTCCTAGCACTTGCGATAAAAAAAGATGCGTGTATATGGTCGGACGACGGTGATTTCGAAGAACAGGATTTGGTTGAAGTTTGGAAAACAGAAAGGGTGGTTGCACATTTCTTTAAATGAGATTTTTACATATCTAGATATTTGATAATTGGAATAACAGATTGGAAATCACATATACAATTTGTCTGAAATTCGCCAAATACCTTATTTAAAGAAGGGCGTTATATCAAACAGGTTCTACGGAAGAAATAAAAGAGATAGATGAGGGAGGTCCTTTAATGAAAGAATCTATAGATGATTGCCCTAGATAGAAGACCATGTAAGTAAAACTTAAACTACACAGGTGATAAAATACGATGAAACAAAAAGATGAAGCTAAGACTACGTCTCGCTCAATTCATTGACAAAGTTCTGGGGACGAGGAAGAGAATAGATCCGTAGATAAAGAGGCCAAAAAAATCATCAAAGAAAGTCTCAAAAAGAACGAAAAAAAATTTATTTGTGAACCAACCTGTTTTATAAAGATTACGAGTTACTATATCGATGTAACTTTTCCTCATAGCCTGCCAGCGAGTGCGTGCAGCGGATGTGTGTTCCGTCGGTGAAGTTCTCGTAGGCGACTTTTTGACCATCATAAAGATAGCGGATTTTGTTCGTGTAGTTGGCTTTTACAACTCGTCTGCCGTCTACGCTGGAATGTTAAACATTCCACCTCTCACTCGGTCATAGACCTCGTGACAGAGCATAACCGTACGAGTAAACGTCGGATGTATCTACGGATGGATTTCCGATGGCAGCATATTCACCTTCTCACCGTTCAGGAACGTCGAGAGGTAGCGGTAGTCCGTATCCCCTTCGATCAGGTTGCCGTTGCTGTCGTAGTCGTAGGTTTCTTCTTCGGTGCTGAGGAGGCGGTTCTCGTCGTCGAACGTGCTGTCCTCGGTATCTGTCACCGTACTGCCGTCGTAGTTATGCTCTATGGTGATTCCGGTGGATTTCGAGATTTGATTTGTCTGGCATATAGGGTATATGGTATAATTGTTATCCATATAACAGAATTAGATCATCTATCAGATCCTCAATTGTATTTACTTTCTCCTCCGGAAATTTCTTTTCAGAAAAGACACCTTTGAAAGAATCGATAAAGCCGGGACTTTTTAGCTTTTCCTTTATCTGAATTAAAATTTTTATTAGCTTTTCTTGTTCACCTCGATCGATATGCTCTCTTATCTTGTCTATTTCTATATCTTTACCAAGAGAAACAATATCCCTGACATCTGTAAACCTACCAGAGTGTATTTTGATTGCGATCAAAAGCTCCTTTTCAGGTATTTTTGATTTTATTGATTTTTCTGTTCCTTCGATAACTTTTGAAATAGAGTTCTCATCGATATACTCGAAACTCCATGAGGCCCCAGTTTGTCTACATTCTAATGAATTTACTAGTAAATCAAAATTCACAGGTAAATCTTTTCCTTTGGTAAAACCAATAAATTCTCCATCATACACCGAATCTAAATCTTTTCTTTGTTTTTCTTCGAATCCATTGTTTACTAGAACATCCTTACACTTCTCTTTATCCTGCTCTCTGATGACTATGTCAGCATCAACGGAGAAACGATGATTGAACGCAGACACCGCATATCCTCCTACTAATACAAAATCTAGATCTATTTCTTTAAATTCGTTCAACTTTTCAAATATCTGATTCTCTCTTTCTATGAACTCCTGGATCATATTTTCACTCTCTCCTTATATTTTATACCCAATCCCAAGTCGTACATATCGTCTAACATCTCTAAGGCCGGTTGGAAATTTCCATAGTATTTCTCCGCCCAATCCACCGTTTCATCTAACGGTATCACCGATACGTTTTCTACCCATTCAGATTCAAAATCATCCACCGGGAACAAAACAAAATAGATGCCTTTACCCCCTCTCTGCTCTATTTTAATATCTATTGAAAATTCATCGAAGTGTGTTTTCCAACTTTCTACATCTTCTTTTAATATCTTGATGAAAATTGGATAATCACTTTTACTCCTAGCTATTTGATATCCTCCTTTAGTCCACATGAATACGGCATCCGTCTTAGTGTAAGCATATTTCACCCCTGAGAAATTGGGTATCAAATATGCATCCTTTAAATCCAAGCGCTTTTTTATTAATTCCTTTCCCAAATCCCTGAACATATTCAACATTTCTTGATCGGTGATTTGAATGCCATTTTCTCTCGTGATTACCCCTAATTCTTCCAACTTGATTATCCAGTTATAAGTCCAGCCGTAGGACGACCCGATCTTCTTGGATAAATTCAATATGGAATCCCCTTCTTTCAAAGCCAACGATATTTTGGCAACGTGTGGGTTGATCATCTCCAACATATAATTATCACTATGATGATAATACTATTTATAGATAACTATGTTGAGTCACGTAGGTGCCATGTGGTTGTAGCGGATGTTCGGGCTGTCGCTCCAGTTCTCGTAGGCGACGTTGGTGCCGTATAAAGGTAGCGGATCTTCGTGCTGTAGTTGGCTTTTCCAACCCGTCTTTCATCTAAGTTGTATCCGTACGAGTAAACATCGGATGTATCTACGGATGGATTCCCGATGCCAGCATATTCACCTTCTCACCGTTCAGGAACGTCGAGAGGTTCCGGTAGTCCGTATCCCCTTCGATCAGGTTCATGGTGAAGGTGTTAATGCATTTAATCTTATCAAAATTTACTTTTTTGAGCAATAAACTATTAATACAATTATTACAATTGTTTTAATGATGCCAACGACGATCACCGTTAAAAAGGATACGAAAAAGCGACTTTCTGATTACAAGATGGGTAGTTGGACCTATGATGATGTCTTACAGATTCTTATGGACCATGTTTCTTTGGAGGATATCAGCGCTGAACATCTGAAGGAACACTACAGGCGATTGGAAGATTTCAAAGGGGTTTCAAAAGAAGAGTTCAAGAAACAGTTAAAGGAACGACTCACTCAAGGAAATTGATACATTGGCTTCTGAGGAATGTAGATGAAAACATAGCCCACCAGCGTATGTGTGTTCCGTCGCTCCAGTTCTCGTAAGCGACGTTTTGACCGTCGTAGAGAATGGTCAAATTAAGCCAGCCCTGTAAAGAATAATTTTATATAAAT